>DATCXQ010000196.1:0-4826 GCA_036565725.1 Blastocatellia bacterium | reverse complement strand
CGCCGGCGCCGAAGACTTCGCCCGTCGCGATGGTCAGGATCGGGCGCAATCGCTTGCCGCCGGCGAAGACGCTGTACCGCATCGCCTGGTGAATGATCGAAGGGCCCTCCGATTCGGACGGGAGCAGGCGATCGAGCCATTGATCAACCCGCTCGGCCTTTTGCTGGAAATATTCGGTGATGTCCACGACTGGTTCGGTTTTATTGAATTTAGAAGGGGACTGAATCATCGGTCTTGCTTTCGTCTCGGGGAGTTTCTCTGGATTTGATTTGCGGGGTGATCGAAGCGACGTTGGCCGCTGAAAGGGCCTCACGCGTTTCGGCGGCAGGCGCGTCTTTAGAGGGTTCAAAAGGCGCGACTTTGATCTCGCCCCGCTCCCTCAAAAGCATCTCGACTTTGCGTTCGGCGTCCCCCAATTGCGACTGGCAGCGGCGGGCGAGCGCCACCCCTTCTTCGAAAAGCTCCAGCGCGCGTTCGAGCGGCAGGTCGCCCGATTCGAGCTGCGCGACTATTCGCTCCAGTGAGGCCAACGAGGATTCAAAGCTTTGTTCCTGCCCCTTATTTTTGTTCATAAGTTTCTTCGTTTTTAGCCACAGAGCCACAGAGCCATAGAGAAAAGAGAGAAGAGGGAAAGAGAGATAGAGAGAAAACCGCGCCTGGCTCTTCCGTCTCGCCATCCCTCTTTCGCTCCATCTCTGTGCCTGCGGTGTCTCTGTGGCCTAAGTAAATCAATCCGCACGGCAGTCGACCTCACCGTCTTCAAAACGCAACGCCAGTTTCTGTCCCGTCTTGACCATCGCCGCGCGCGGGATCAGATTGCCGGCCTCATCCTTCACCAGAGCGTATCCGCGCCCCAACACGGCCAGTGGCGAGAGCATGTCGAGCTTGCTTGCGGCCACGGCCAGGTTGGCGCCTTTGGCTTCCAGGCTCCGCTGAGCCGCGCGACTCAAGCGCTGATCGAGCGCGTCCAGCCGGCCGGATTTAACCGCGATCAGGGAGCGGAAATCGGTCGCTTCGAGGCGCCGTCTCGCGTCCTGGAGCTTCGAGCCGGAATTTCTCACGCGCGCCCGAAGCGCTTCGGCGGCGCGCCTTTCAATCTCGCGGCATTTCGCCGAAAGCGACAAGACCGTCTTCGCCGCCTCAGCGAACCCGCGACTCTCGATCAGATCGCGCAGTTGCGATTTGCGCATAAGCAGAGAGTGATTCATCGCGCGCGCCAACGAGTTTTGCAGATACTCGATCCGGGCCGCCAGGTCGCCAGACTCCGCCGCGACTATCTCGGCGGCGACCGAAGGAGTCGGGGCGCGATAGTCGGCGACGAAATCCGCGATCGTATAATCTGTCTCGTGGCCGACGGCGGAGACCACCGGGATTTCGGATTCATAAATCGCGCGCGCGACCGGCTCCTCATTGAAGGCCCAGAGGTCTTCTATCGAGCCGCCGCCGCGCCCGACGATGATCACGTCAATCTCATTGCCGGGCTTCTTGGCATGTTTATTGAGCAAACGAATCGCGTCCACGATTTCGCGCGCCGCGCCGGTTCCCTGCACTTTGACGGGCGTGATTATGACGTCGATCCCCCGGTTGCGCCGTTCGAGCACATGGAGCATGTCGCGCAGCGCGGCGCCGGCCGGCGAGGTCACGATCCCAACGCGTCGCGGCAGGAGCGGCAGCTTTCTCTTGCGCGCCTCGTCGAAAAGTCCCTCGGCGGCGAGCCTTCTGACCTGCTGCTCGAACGCGAGTTGCAGCGCGCCGACGCCCAGCGGCTCCATGACCTCGACGACTATCTGATATTCGCCGCGAGGCTCATAAACGGTCAGGCGACCTCGCAATCGGACTTCAAGCCCGTTCTCAGGCTCGAAGCGCATCAGCCGGTTCCATTGCCTGTAGAAGACCGCGCGCAATTGCGAATGCGAGTCCTTCAGCGTGAAATACCAGTGGCCCGACTGATGCCGCTTATAATTCGAGACCTCGCCCTGCACGTGCAGGGCGAAAAATTCCGACTCCAGCGCATCCTTGATCTGTTCGGTCGCCTCGATGACCGTAAGCACGCGACGCTCGGCGAAGAGCGCGGCGAGCAATTTCGAACTGGAATCACTCATAAAAAAAACTTCAGCGTTCAGGAAAAAGAAATTCAGCCACGAATGAAAACGAATTGGCGCCAATAGGAACAAAGTGATGGAAGGAGATCAGATCTCCAAATGTAAATAAAGATTCGCGTTCATTCGCGTTCATTCGTGGCCGAATTTCTTTCCATGGACATCTATCGTCCGATTTCGTCGCCATAAGCCCCATGCTATATTTACCAACCTGACGGGCAGGACAATTTACTATGCCTCATTTATCAATTGTCATACCGGCGTATAATGAAGAGAATCGCATTGGTCGGACTCTCACTGAAACTTTCGATTATTTGGACCGACAGAATTATTCGAGCGAAGTAATTGTAGTCAATGACGGTTCATCAGACCATACTGTCGAGGCGGTTCGCAAATTCAAGAGTCGAGCGGGCGGCAGGCTGCGGTTGGTCGAGAATCCGGGGAATCGGGGGAAAGGCTATTCCGTGCGAAACGGAATGCTCAAGGCTGAGGGCGAGATCGCTCTTTTTTTCGACGCCGACCTGGCGACCCCGACGAGCGAGATCGTCAAAGTAGTCGGGCCGATTGCCGAGGGTCGCTGCGACGTCGTCTTCGGCTCGCGCGCGCTCGACCGCAGTCTGATCGGGACGCATCAATCGCTTTTTCGTGAAACCCTCGGGCGAGGGGCCAATTGGGTCCAGTTCGCATTCACCGGCTTGAGATTCAAAGACACGCAGTGCGGATTCAAAGCCTTTCGACGGGAGGCCGCGCAATCGGTCTTCAGGTTGCAGCGGATTGACGGTTTCGGTTTCGACCCCGAAATACTCTTCATCGCTAAAAAGCAGGGCTGGCGGCTGTTGGAGGTTCCCGTCCGTTGGAATCACATCGAAGGCTCGAAATTAAATCCGATGACCGCGTATATCAATGTGCTGATGGAAGTCTCGACCATCAGGTGGAATAATCTCCTGGGCAAATACGATGAGCAGGCTGAACGTCAACATTGATCACATAGCGACCATCCGTCAGGCCCGTCACACCAACGAGCCGAACCCGGTTTCCGCCGCCGTAATTTGTGAACTGGCCGGCGCCGACGGGATCACTACCCACCTCCGGAGCGACCGGCGCCACATTCAGGATTACGACCTGATCGCGCTCAAACAGGTCGTCATCACGCATCTCAACGTCGAGATGGCCGCGACCGACGAGATGGTCGATATCGCCGCGCGCATCAAACCGGACGTCGTAACGCTGGTGCCCGAACGCCCTCAGGAGATCACCACCGAAGGCGGACTCGACGTCGTATCGAACCAGAAGGCGATCCGCCGGGGCGTCAAGAAATTGAATGACGCCGGCGTCTTCGTCAGTCTCTTCATCGATCCCGACATCGAGCAGATCAAGGCGGCGGCGAAGCTGGGCGCTTATCAAATCGAGATATGCACGGCCAGTTACGCGCAACTGAACGAGCACCCGGGAGACGCGACCGTGCGCAGAACCGGCGAGATCGAGAAAGAACTGGCGCGCATCGGGGCCGCCGCGCGTTCGGCGTCGAAGGCCGGGTTGAAGGTCTCGGCCGGACACGGGCTGACCTACCGCAACGTCGGCGCGGTCGCCCGCATACCCGAGGTCGAAGAATTCAACATCGGACACAACATCATCGCGCGCGCAGCCCTCGTCGGACTCGACCGCGCGGTGCGAGAGATGATCGAAGCGATCCGCATCGCGCAGAGGATAGAAGATTGAGGATCGAGGATAGAAGATTGAAGATCGAAGCTAGAAGATTGAGGATCGAAGATAAAAGATCGAGGATTGCCCCACAGTGCGTAAGGCGATCTTCTATCCTCGATCCTCGATCCTCGATCCTCGATCTTCTTCAGCGTGTTCCGCGTTTACTGTTTCTGATTTCGGCCTTCTGCCTGCTCGCCGCCCCCGCGCGGCAGGCGCAACAACAAGATCCCCAGGAACGGGAGGGAAAGGCGAAAACGCCGCCGATCAGCTCTCACGTCATCCTGATCACGATCAGCGGCCTGAGGTCGGATTTCGTCACGGGCGCGGAATCGCAGAGCCTGAAGCTTCCCACCATTCAAGCGCTGCGGGCGCGGGGATCGCACGCGGTGGGAATCGAGAGCGTCTTTCCGTCGCAGACTCTTCCCGCTCACGCGAGTATGATCACCGGATCGCCGCCGGCGGACCACACAGTCACTTCCGATTATTCTTTCGACCAGGAGAGCGCTTTGCAGTCGAAGGATCCGCGCAAGTCGGCCAGGGAGATCAAAGCAGAGACCGTCTTCGACGTGGCGCGGCGCGCCGGGCTGGTCGTGGCGGCCGTCGGCTTTCCTCTCACAACCGGCGCCGCGATCACTTTCAACCAGCCTGACGCGACCGACGATTTCGTCAAGGCGTTGTCGGCGGCCGACATCATAGAGAAGCATCGCCCGAATCTGTTGCTGGTCAATTTCACTTCGTTCGATGCGGCGCAGCGGCGCCACGGGGCGCTCTCGGCCGAATCCCTCAGGACGATGGAGGCGATTGACGGACTGATCAAAAAGATCGTTGACGCGACTGAAAGCTCTCGAATATCCGAAGAGACAACCTTCATCCTGGTTTCCGATTCCGGCGCGTCGAAGGTCGAAAAGGAGTTCAACCCGAATGCCCTGCTGGCGAAAAAAGGCTGGCTCGCTTCAGATCATCAAGGGCGGGTCACTTCCTGGCGGGCCGTCGCGCAATCCTTCGGCGGTTCAGCGGCCGTCT
>DATCXQ010000836.1:0-17048 GCA_036565725.1 Blastocatellia bacterium | reverse complement strand
GGCCGCCGTGAACCATGCCTGCGTGTCCGACAACGCGGATGCGACATACGCCTGCGCGCGCTCGAGTTCGTGTTCGCTGGCGGCGTGCCCGTTGCCCTCGATCCAGTCCAGTCCCCACTCGAAGGGCCGGACGACGCGATCCTTCGACACGTCGGCGAGACGTCGCTCCCAATTGTGAAAGAACCGCGACAGCATCAAACGCTAATTGGTTCCCGCGACGGCCCACTTCATCCCGAGGGCTTTGCTGAGAAACGCGAAGATGTCCGCACGCTCGTCGATGATCTTCGACGTGGGCTTGCCGGCGCCATGTCCGGCCTTGGTCTCGATCCGGATCAGGATCGGCGCGCTGCCGGACTGCGCTGCCTGCAGCGCCGCGGCGTACTTGAAGCTGTGCGCCGGCGCGACGCGGTCGTCATGATCCGACGTCGTCACCAATGTCGGCGGATACACCCCAGCCTTGATGTTGTGGAGCGGTGAGTACTTCAAGAGCGTTTCGAAATCAGCCGGTTTCTCGGGATCGCCGTAATCGGAGGTCCACGCCCAGCCGATGGTGAATTTGTGGAAGCGCAGCATGTCCATTACGCCCACGGCGGGCAACGCGGCGCCGAACAAATCGGGGCGCTGCGTGATACACGCGCCGACGAGCAATCCGCCGTTGCTGCCGCCGCTGATAGCCAGCTTCGGCGTTGACGTGTATTTGTTGGCGATCAGCCATTCGGCGGCGGCGATGAAATCGTCAAACACGTTCTGCTTTTTCGCCTTCGTCCCGGCCAGGTGCCACTCTTCGCCGTATTCGGCCCCGCCTCGCAGATTGGGCTGGGCGTAAACTCCGCCCATCTCCATCCAGACCAGATTCGAAATCGAAAACGCAGGCGTCAGCGAAACGCTGAACCCGCCATAACCGTAAAGAAGCGTCGGATTCTGGCCGTCGAGTTTTAAGCCTTTCTTGTGGGTGATGAACATCGGCACGCGCGTTCCGTCCTTGCTCTTGTAGAACACCTGCCTGGTCTCGTAATCAGCCGGGTTGAAATCGACCTTTGGCTTGCGGTAGACCTCGCTCTTGCCGGCCTTCAGGTCATAGCGATAGATGGTCGTCGGCGTGGTAAAGCTGGTGAAGGCGTAAAACGTCTCGTCGTCTTTGCGCTTCCCGACGAAGCCGACGGCCGCGCCGATGCCGGGCAGCTCAACTTCGCGAACGAACTTTCCGTTCAAATCGAAGAGCTTGATCTGCGCGCGAGCGTCCTTCAAATACGAGGCGATGAAATGGTCTCCGACCAGGGTCACGCCTTCGAGCGTCTCCGCCGCCTGTGGCACAAGCTCCTTCCAGCCGCCGCGTTCAAATTTGCGTGTGTCAATCGCAATAATGCGGCCGCGCGGCGCGTCCAGGTCGGTGCGGAACCAGAAGACCGGGCCGTCGTTGCCAATGAAATTGTACGCGGCCTCTAGATTAGGGATCAGCTCCACGACCTTAGCGCCCGGCGATTGAAGGTCTTTGAAAAAAACTCTGTTTCGCGGATCAGTTCCCTGCCATACGCTGACGATCAGATAGCGCCCGTCTTCGGTGACGCGGCCGTCGAATCCCCACTCCTTCTGGTCTTTGCGCTCGTAAACCAGAACGTCTTCGGACTGCGGCGAGCCGACGCGGTGATAGAAGAGCTTCTGATAGTAATTCGCGTCTTCGAGTTTCGTCTTCTCGTTCGGTTCGTCGTAGCGGCTGTAGAAGAATCCCTTGCCGTCCGTCGTCCACGACGCGCCGGAGAACTTCACCCATTTGATCTGGTCAGAGAGGTCATTGCCCGTCTCGACCTCGCGCACCTTCCACTCCTGCCAATCGGAGCCGGATGTCGAAAGCCCGTAAGCCAGATATTTGCCGTCCTCGCTGATCGCCAAGCCAGACAAGGCCACCGTGCCGTCGGTTGAAAGTTTGTTCGGATCGAGCAGGACGCGTGGTTCGCCGTCGAGCGATTTCACCGTGTAGAGCACGTTCTGATTCTGCAGGCCGTCGTTCTTGAAATAGAAGTAACGGCCACCTTCCTTGAACGGCGACGTGTATTTCTCGTAGTTCCAGAGTTTGGTCAATCGCTCCTTGATCTTCGCGCGTTCGGGAATCTGGTTGAGAAATCCGAAGGTGAGCTTGTTTTGAGCCTCGATCCACGCGCGCGAATCGGCCGAATCGGGATCTTCCAGCCAGCGGTAAGGGTCGGCGACCTTCACGCCGTGATAATCATCAATCTGATCGGCTTTCTTTGCCGTTGGATAAACGAAGGTTTTATTCATCGTAGTATTGTTCTGTGCGGACGTTTTCCGAGCCAGGACGACGGCGCTCAATGAGAGCAATGCCACAATCGCGGCGGCCACTAAAGTTTTTCGTGTGGATGAATGGAGATTCATTGACGGCTCCCTCTCGCTTGATATGGTTTTGTGGTTGGCGGCAGTGTGCGAGCTTAACATGGGCTTCGGGAATCGGTACAGTACCGCGCGCGTAAGCAAGCGGCACTTTATGCCGGCGCCCGCTTGCCTACGCGCGCGGTACCGTACTAAACAGTGCGCCTTGATGGATACATTGATCAACTAGAAGCCGCTATATCTCGCACTCCTTCGATCAAACGTTCAACTTCTTCTTCCGTCGTGTAACAGGCGCACCCGGCGCGCAATAATCCCTGTTCTACTTTGCCGAGGCGTTCGACCACCGTCTGCGCGTAAAAATCCCCGTGCGAAGCGAAGACGCCGCGTTCGACAAGCTTCTGCGTGACTTCGATTGACGGGACATCTTTGAGCGTGAATGAGAGCGTCGGCGTGCGCGGGACGCCCGGCTCGGGGCCGTAGAGCGTGACGCCTTCGATCGAACTCAGCCCATCCCACATTCGCTTAAATTGGTTGGCGCCGCGCGCGTGCAGCGCCGCGAAAGAATTCCGCAACCGCTCTCTGCGCGTGGCCCCCTTGGACAACGACGCGAGGAAGTCGATCGCCGCCGCCGTCCCGACCATCCCCTCATGGTTTTGAGTGCCGGTCTCCAGGCGTTCGGGCGTCTCGCTTGGCGCGGGTTCGAGTTTCGGGACGTCCAGCCTCTCGAGCAGATCGTAGCGGCCGTAAAGCGCGCCGATGTGCGGCCCGTAAAATTTATAGGCCGAACAGGCCAGAAAGTCGCATTCGAGGTCGCGCACGTCCACGAGCGCGTGCGGCGCGTAATGCACGGCGTCGACGTAAACGAGGGCGCCGGCCTCGTGCGCCAGCCGCGCCGCATATTGAACGTCATTGATCGTGCCCAGGGCGTTCGAGGCGGCGCCGATGGCCAGCAGTCTCGTGTTGCGATTGATCGCGCCCGCGAGATCGTCCCAATCGAGCTGGCCCGTTTCGGGAAGCATTCTCACTGTGCGAACCGTCACGCCGCGCTCTTTCGCCAACGCCTGCCACGGCGCGTTATTCGCGTGGTGGTCGAGTTCGGTGATGATGATCTCGTCGCCGGGGTTGTATCCGCGCCCCAGCGCCCGCGCGACATGGAAAGTGATCGTGGTCATATTGGCGCCGAACGAGATTTCATTCGCCTCGCAATTAAAGAAATCGGCAACGGCCTGCCGCGAGTCGGCGATCAATTGATCTGTCTCGGCGCTGGTTGGATAGGCCCAGTGCACGTTGGCGTTGTGATGGAAGAGATAATCATTCATCGCTTCGGCGACCGCGCGCGGAACCTGTGTGCCCCCGGGGCCGTCGAAATAGGCCACGGGGAAGCCGTTGTGCATGCGTTCGAGGGCGGGAAAATGTGAGCGAATCTCGGAAGTTGAACCTACCAGTTTGTTCGATGTTGTCATTATTCGATTTTATGCGGATGCGGTTTGAGAGAGATAAGGGATTGTCATCGGCCCTTCGGGCAAAACGGCGATGGGCGCGTCATTGCCGACGCGCTTTAATTCGCTGGCGATGAACTCACCGATGTCTGCGACCGGCTCCAGGTGCGCGCGGCCGACTTCGTCGGGCGCGATGTCACTATAGAGGCCGACGCGGGCTTTCAAGCGGATCATCGCAAGCAACTGCGCCTCCCATTGGTCGTACATCGAAAATCCCGGCGCGAGGATCGTGTCGAGAACAGATTGCGGAGAGTCGTGGTCGAACAAGAGTTTTTTGAAATTTCCGTGGCTCGGAAACCCGTCATTGCATTTCGACGCCGCGACGATCAGGCCGTCCTGCGCGATTATCTGCGCGGCGGCCGACATCCCCTTCACGGCCTGGTAGAGATTTTGATCGAGCGGATAGCCGCTGTTGGTCGTGACGACGATCGGGAAGGGCGTCGGGCAGGAGATCATCACTGTCGATTTCGAAAACGCGCAGCCGCGTTCGTGCGCGGCCAGCGTTTCGCCGCAGAAGAAGCCGGTGATTTGCCGCCGGCGATTGAGCGTGACGTTGACGAGGAAGTCTACGGGCAGCGCGCGGCCGTTCGCGCGAATCTGCTCCTGCGTGGGATTGCCCTCGGTCACGCCCCATGTGCTCAGCGGGTGGCCGATGACGTCGGCGCGGTGATAATGCATGATCGAGTCGATGTCGGCGAGCGCGGGAAAGACGCCTTTGTACCCTCCCGAAAAACCTGCCATAAAATGCGGCTCGATGAATCCCATCACGACCCGTTTGTCGGCATCGACATATTCGCGGTTGAAGAAAAGGTCGCGGCCGTCGCCGGTCTTGCCGGCGACGGCGAGCGTCGACGGGTCGTGAGAATTGTGATTGACAATTCGGTAGCGCGACGCGATTTCATCGCCGACTATCGAGGCGAGTTCGGCCGGAGTGTTCACGCGGTGCGACCCCGTGCCGTTGACGATCACGAAATTTTCCGCCGGGACATGATCGAGTTCGGCGAAGAGCCACGTAAGCAACCGGTCGGACGGCAGCGGGCGCGTGATGTCGGGAATGACGACGGCCACGCGGTCATTCGCGCCAATCAATTCCCGCAACGGATTTGAATTGATCGGGGCGCTAACCGCTTCACGGAACGCGGCGGCTTCGTCGGACAACCCCGGAATGAAGCGCGGCGCGAGCGTAGTGACGTAAGACGACGGGATGTCGACTTCGAGTCCGTCTTTGCCGTATTGAAGATGAATGGTCATACAATTGAAATCTTTATCAATGAGCAATTCGACTCTCAACCTTGCGTTTCTTGGGCCTTTTGCCGTAACAAGAACGCGCAAGCGAGACGCGTCGCCAGCTCTGTCCTCGACCGCCCGGCGCGGCGGAGGCTATTTGCGTCCCTGCGCTCTTTGTTCCGGAAAATCGCCCGCAGGCTTCAATCATTCGCGTGAACGCCGTCGAGCCTGCCGAACCGTCGCAACTTCGGCGAAGAGAACGCGACCGTGGCGACCACGACGAGCGCGCCCACGCCGCCGCTGACCACCGAAAAGATCGGGCTTAACAGCGCCGCGACGCTTCCCGATTCGAAACTCCCGAGCTCGTTCGATGCGCTGATGAACATTCCGTTGACCGCCGAGACCCTGCCACGCATCTCGTCGGGGGTAAGGATCGTCGCCAGCGTATGGCGAATGACGACGCTGATGTTATCGAACGCGCCGGTCAGGAACAACATCGCCAGCGAAAGCCAGAAATTTCTCGAAAGGCCGAAGACGATGGTCGCCAGGCCGAAACCGGCCACTGACCACAACAACGCCCTTCCGGATCGCTTGAGCGGCGGCAGATGCGTCATCAGCAGCGCCATCGTGATCGCGCCAAGCGACGGAGCGGCCCGCAAGGCTCCGAAACCCGCCGGCCCCACGCCCAGAATGTCCTTCGCGTAAACGGGTAGCAGAGCCACCGCGCCGCCGAACAACACCGCGAACATGTCGAGCGACATCGCCCAGAACAGCAATTTTGTATTCCAGACGTATCTGAATCCGGCGACCAGCGTTCTCAGATCGATCTTACTGGCTCTCGACTCCGCGGCGTAAGACCGTTTGGTCAGGGTCGCGAGCATTACGAAATAGATGACGCTACCCAGTCCCGCGAGCGCGTAAACCGGCGTCACTCCGCCGAAGAGGTAGATCAACCATCCCGCGAGCGCGGGGCCGACCATCGAGCTCAACTCGAATCCGCTGATGTTCCACGAAACGGCGTTGCTGAAAATTTGTGGCGGGACCAGTTGAGGCATCAAAGACGATCGCGCCGGGCCTTGAAAGGCGCGCGCCAATCCGCTCAGAAACAGGCATGCGTAGATCAGCGTGACGTTGGCGCCCACCCACATCTCGACGGCGGCCAATCCGAACGCGGCTACCACGGCCAGGGTCGTCACGCTCATCAGCGTCTTTCTGCGGTCGAAGCGATCAGCGGCCTGCCCGGCGGGGAGCGCCAGCCCCAGCATCGGAACGATCTGAACCAGCCCGACCATCCCCAGCGCCAGATCCGAATTGGTCTTTTCGTAAAGATGCCAGCCGACGGCCGTAGTCTGCATCTGCACGCCGAGCACTGAAAGCAAATGGCCCGCGAGGAACATTCGGAAATCGCGGACTCGCAGCGCGGCATATGCGTCGCGCTTCTCGCCCTCGTTTGATAACGCGGCCTTCTTCGTGGCTTTTGCTGTTGGGTTCATTTCCGGTTGAGGCGCCTGCGACGAGAAACGAAAGGGGCGACCGACTTGATCGCCCCTTTAAGATTTGATGCGGATGAGAGGACTCGAACCTCCACGAGATTGCTCCCACAGCGTCCTGAGCGCTGCGCGTCTACCAATTCCGCCACATCCGCGTCGGAAGTGGGCATACTACTGAGCGGGGTTGGGACTGTCAAGCAACCGCGCTTTTTAATCCGAGTTCTTCTTGAATCTCGCGTAGCGCGGCGATGACGAACGCGCAATGCTCATCGAAGCTCAGGCCGAGTTCTTGGGCGCCGCCCCACAGGTCGTTGCGGTTGACCGCGCGGGCGAAGGCTTTGTCCTTGATCCGCTTCTTGACCGACGAGACTTCGAGCGTGTCGAAACTCTTGTCGGGACGGACCAGGGCGCAGGCCGTCAAGAACCCGCACAGTTCGTCGGTCGCGAATATCGCGTGTTCCATGAGGTTCTCGCGTTTGACGCCGGTGTAATCGGCGTGCGAGAGGATGGCGCGGATCACGTCTTCGGGATAACCGCGCTCGCGCAGGACTTCTGAGCCGAGCTGTGGGTGACGCTGATCCGGGTAACGTTCGTAATCGAAATCGTGGAGCATTCCAACGATCCCCCATTTCTCTTCGTCCTCGCCGTATTTGCGGGCGTAAGTCCGCATGGCGTGTTCGACGGCTCGCGCGTGTTTGCGAAGGCTGTCGCCCTCGGTCCATTCGCACAACAGGTTCCAGGCTTCTTCGCGTGTCGGCATTCGTTTCGGTCTCCTCGGAAAAACATCCACAAAGTTACACGAAGAAAACACAAAGGAAAAGAAACACCTTCGCGTTACTTCGCGCGGCTTCGTGGATGTTTTTCTACATTGATTCTTTCGGCGAGGCAAGAGGATGAATGGACGCCGATTCGTGTTATATTCAGCGCCGGCTTGGCCCCCCTGATTAAATGTCTACGAGGAGATGCGCTAATGAACCGGCGCCGTTTGTTTCAAGCTCTGTCATTGTCATTCGGATTATTGCTCGCCGCTTCGATCCTGACGCCGCAAGGCGGCGCTCAAGACGGGATTCAGTTTGAGATGCCGCGAGACGACGTTAAGAAAAAAGCGGCGAAACCCGCCGCGGCCAGTCCGGCGACGGTCGAAGTGTTGAACGGCCAGTCGGCCAGGATCGATTCGCTCGTCGACGGCGACGCCGTGAAGCTGAAAATCACTTTGGAAAAAGCTGTCGAGCTGGCCTATGTCGCTTCGTTCAAGTTCGCCGATGACGAGCGCCAGATCGACAAATGCATCATCGCCCCCGGCGCCCAGAGTTGCGAAACAAAGGTCGCGCCCGCGTGGGGCTGGTATTGGGGCAAAGACGGCAAGGGGCAGGCCGAGCGCGAGATTCGCGCCGAATCTGGCGACCAGGGATTGTCCGAGGTGATGAATTTTTCAGGGACTGTGAAACTGCGCGTCTCTGCGCGCCCTGTCGTGTTTGTTCACGGCCTGGCGTCGAACGCCGCCGGGTGGGCCGGGTACACGAAGCAGGACGGCTATCTGGCGGCAATGGGATTGCGCGGCTTCGCGGTCGGCGACGGGCAGGCCGAGGGAGAGATGTCCCTGGGCGACCCGTCGCAGCCGCTCAAACGGACGAAGACGATCGCGCAGAACGCCGAAGAGATTGCTCGCTACGTCGCCGGAGTCAAACGCGCGACCGGGGCCCAGACTGTAGATCTGGTGGCGCATGGCATGGGCGGCCTTGTCTCACGTTATTACATTGAGCGCCTGATGGGAGACCGCGACGTGGCCCAACTGATCCTGCTGGGTCCGCCGTACGGCGGGACGGGTTGCGCCAATCTCCCGGCGTCGCTCGGAATCTATCTGCCGGCGACGCTGGAACTGCGCCCGGCCTACCTGTCCGAAGTCTTCAGCCGCCAGAACAAGCGCCGCCACAGCGTCCCCTTCCATCTGCTGGCCGGCGCCCCGATCTCCGAACCGCTCAAAGCCCCCTGCGCGGCGCCGCCGAGCGATCCGGTAGCGAGCCGTCCGAGCGTCGCCGTCATCGCGGCGCTGACCTCAGAGTCGCCGCTTCCCCAAGCCGACCTGACCGGATCGGAGCGAAACTTCAAAGATTTCGTCGCGCCGCGACTGCTAAGCCTGCTAAGACGAGCCGGAGAAATTCCCGACGAGTCTGCTCCGGCGCCTCCCACTTCGAGCGCGGCGCCGGAGCAGTTCACTAAGGTCTTCACCGGTCACGTCAACGCCGGCGGCAGCCGCGAAGTCGTCATCAACCTCGACAAATTGTCGGCGGCCAATTTCCTGCTCTATGACACGACCCGCTCGCTTGCGGTCACAGTTCGTAGCGCGAATGGCAATGTCATCAACCTTACCCCCGACGCGGACGGCCTTGTCGAGGGCAAGGACCCGGCGGCGCTCTTTACGCTCGGTTACGGGTTCAGCAAGCCGGCGCATGGCGAATGGAAAGTCACATTGCGGGCGACCGAGCGGACGCCCGGAAGAGGCGCCGATTACGCGTTCGCGGTCAAAGTCGCCGGCGGCGCGACGCTCCGGGCGCGGGTCGATCGAATGGTAACGACGCCCGGTCAACCGATCACGATCTCAAGCGCTCTGGAACTCGCAGGACGACCTCTGACCGGGGCTGCCATTCAGGCCCTGATCCATCGCCTCGACGGCGAAACCGAAGAAATCAATTTCACTGACGGCGGCGATGAAAAACGCGCCGTGTGGGTTCCGAAGGAATCTGGGGTCTATGCCGTCGATGTCGTCGCGCGAGGCTCGACGCCTGACGGCTTGCAAGTCGAGCGCGCCGATTCCCTTTATTTCGAGGTCCAATCCGGCCCCGCGGGCGTACCATTGACTCTGGCGCTGATCATCATCGGCGGGATAACATTAGCCACAGTGGGCATTTTCCGGCTAATGAACCGGCGCAAGGC
Organism: Blastocatellia bacterium; assembly: GCA_036565725.1. Taxonomy (GTDB): domain Bacteria; phylum Acidobacteriota; class Blastocatellia; order RBC074; family RBC074; genus JAJVID01. The sequence continues at coordinate 7,552 of DATCXQ010000836.1, read as the reverse complement.
AAAACAATCCTGGTAGGTCGCTCTTGATAATGAGACTTAGAGGCCTGATGAGCCTTATAATTACTATTCATGACGCTCCCAGGGATTTTCCGTAGGAGTCGTGCCCTGAAACAATGAAAATATGGGGAGTGGGGAATGGGGAGTAGGGAGTGGGGAATGGGAAATAACTTCCCAACTCCCCATTCCCTACTCCCTACTCCCGAAATTCTTCTGAGGAGTAAAAAAATGAAGTTCTTTGTCGATACCGCAAATCTGAAAGAGATCCGTGAAGCGGCGAGTCTGGGCATACTCGACGGCGTGACGACGAATCCATCGCTCATCGCCAAAGAGGGCAACGTGGATTTCAAGGAGCACATTCAAAAAATCTGCGAAATCCTCAATTGGGAAGGCGCTTCGGTCAGCGCCGAGGTCGTCGCCACCGAATACGACGGCATGATCGCCGAAGGCCGCGAGTTAGCGAAAATCCACCCGAATGTATACGTCAAACTGCCGATGACCAAAGCCGGATTGCAGGCCACACACACGCTTTCGAAAGAAGGCATCCGCATCAACCAGACGCTGATCTTCAACGCCACTCAGGCGCTGATGTCGGCGAAAGCAGGATCGACCTTCGTCAGCCCGTTCGTCGGCCGCCTGGACGACATCGGCCACGAAGGCATGGGATTGATTGGGGAGATTCGGGAAATTTACGACAACTACGGATTTAACACGCAGATTCTGGCGGCCAGTCTCCGCCATACGCTGCACGTGATCGAATCAGCCCGGCTCGGCGCGGACATCGCCACCATGCCGTTCAAGGTGATGGAACAGTTGCTCAAACACCCACTGACCGACATCGGCCTGGCCAATTTCCTTAAGGATTGGGAGAAGATCAAACAGTAGAATTAGCCACAGGGACAAGGCGACAGGGCGACGGAGCGACAAGGCGAAAGAAATTTCTTGTCTCCTTGTCGCCCGGTCGCTCCGTCGCCCTGTCGCCTTGTCCCTCTGCCTTTATTTGCGGGTCTCACGGCCGCCGCGGATTTCTTCTTTAGTGATTACGCCGTCGCCGTTGGCGTCGAGGCGGTCGAATCGTTTCGGATTGCCCTTCCATTCGTCACGGGAAATTTGCCCGTCGTTGTTCGCGTCCATTTGATTAATGCGACCGGACTGACGGCGCGCGGCGGCGCCGAGCTCTTCGCGCGTGACCGAGCCGTCGCCGTTCTTGTCAATCCTGTCGAAGGCTCCCGGTTTTCCCTTCCACTCGTCGCGCGAAACCGCGCCGTCGTTGTTGATGTCCATGCGCTTCATCCGCTTTTCTCCGTCAGGGCCGCCGCGCTGGCGGGCGCCGGGTCGGCCCTGCGGGACTTGCGCGAAGACTATAATCGAGGCCAGATGGGCGAATACGCAGGCTGTGAAGATCAAAAGTCTTTTCATTAACATTTCCCTCCATTGATGTTGATGTTTTACTGTCTAATCAAATGATGTATCGTTCCTTAATTTGTTAGAGGGATTGGGGCGTCTGAAAGCCGAAAATAATTTAAGACGTCACAGATGCACGGAAAGGAAAACCATGACAAAGAAGTTTTGCAAACAATGTGGGAACGCCCTGAGCAAAGCAGGAGCGAAGTTCTGCACGACTTGTGGCGTGACGGTGGACGGCGCGGAGACCGGGGACGTAAGCACTCAGGAAACCAGGGGCTTACCCGGGGAACAAAGTGATCAGACAGCTTTCGCCACCGAAGTAATTCCGGCGATAACGCCGCCTTCTTATGAAACGGAAGAAATGCCGCGAATGATAATCACGGCGCGGGTTGAAGAGAGGGCGACGGAGGTTATCGAGGCTATCGCCCCCACAGCTGCCGCAAAATCGTCAAAAAAACAGATGGAACCGGCGCAGGAAAAACAGCCATCGGTCCAACAGCCAGGAGGGAATTCTGGAGGGCGGAAGAAAATGGCGCTGGCCGCGGCGATCGGTGTTGTGGCGGGTTTGGCGCTGGTGGCGGCGGCATTCTTCATTATCAACTCGCGCAGGGGAGCAGAAGCTCAGGCTGGGACTCAGACTGTTGACAAAGTTGAACCATCTACATCACCGCAGCCCATTGCCCCGCAGGCCGATCAACAGGCCAATCAACAGGCCAGTCAGCAACTAAGCCAGCCGTCCGGCGCCGACGCGAATAATCAGGCTCAATCGCAAACCAGGCCACAACCAGGTTCCTCAATCGGCGAGGTCAAATCGCCCGCTGTTCGTAACGATGAGTCCGCCTCAAACCCGCAACGACAGGCGGCCACGAAGCCTACGCCGACGCCCCCACAGGAAAAACAGGCCGCCGCCGGACCCAGCGCCGACGAACATAAAGCTCAGGGAATCAATTACATGAACTCTGGCCGCTACCAGGATGCGCTACAGGAGTTCGAGAGCATCAAGAAACTCGATCCGGGCAACAAGGATGTCTATTACCTGATCGGTGTGACCTATTATAAGATGAATCAACTGGAGCGAGCGCTCGAAGCCTACCGCCAATGCACGTCGGGAAATTACGCTTCCCCGTCTCAGGACGCCGTGAAGAAACTGGAGAAGAAAATCGGCAAGGTCAACGCGAGATGATCTTGTGAGCCGTCAAACGATTATCTTTCGCGACGTAAATCAACCCGACGGTCTCGTCGTTCGAGAACCTGTAATCGAGATCATCCAGCGCGACTATACGCTCGGTCTGGCCCGTGTTCAGATTGACGCCAGCCAATCCGCGACCGCCTTCAAGCTTCAGCTCGGTGTAAAAGTACATAAACTGGCCGCGCAGAGTCGCCAGTTGCTGTCGCCGCCACAGAAAACGCGAGAGCTTGTCGAGTTGGCGCGAGGGATCGAGTCGATCCATTAACCTCTCTTCGACATCGACATCTACTGAAATTTGCGCCGTGATCGTCCGCGCGCGCGCCGCGCGGACGGCCCGCTGCGTGAGGTCGGCCCGCGAGATGACGCCGTAGCCTTTTACCTGCGACGTGACGTACTCCCGCGCGGCGCCGGCGGCGTAATCGGTCAGGTTCGGCATAACCGCACGCGAAGCCACTCCCGACCACCGCAGCGCGCTCACGCCGCGGGCGAGTTGAACGCCGCGAAAGGCCGTCGTAGCGACCCCGCCGTAGCGAAAATAAATCGAGGCGGCGCGCGCCGTGATCGCCCCTATCGTTCGCAGAACGCCTCGCCCCGGCGGGTCGTGGCGGGCGCGCCAGACCGCTTCCCCGCCACGCGCCATGTCGAACCCCGCAATCTCATTCCGACCGCCGACGACGGCCTGCCTTTCTTCGTTGATCAAGACGAAGGCCGCGCGGTCAATGCGGTGCTTCAGACGTTTGACCGCCTTGCCGTTCGATGCGTCAATCGCGATCAACTCGTCGCGGTCGGCGACGAGCGCGGTCGAGGCGTCGGCCAGCGCGACGTTCGTGATGCCTTTGTCCGCGCCGCGATAACGCCAGAGTATTTTTCCGCTCGACGGATCGACCGCGCTGACGCCATAAGGCCCGCGCTCGACGACCTCGCCGTCTTTCAACCCCGTGAACTGTCCGCCGGTTCGGACGAAGAGCAGACCGCCCGCCAGAATCATTTCAGGCGTCAGCCCCAGGTCTTTCGCCTCCCAGACCTCGCGCCCCGTCTCGCGCGAGATCGCCCGCACGCGCCCGCGCCCCGAAACATAAATATGCCGCTCGTCGACGACTGGATCGGCTTCGGTCAAAGCCAGCCCTTCTTCATTGACGCGAAACTTCTCTCTGATCCCTTCCTTACCCGTGCGGGCGTCCAGCGAGGTCACGCCTTCGTAAAAGAGCCACAACCGGCCGTCAAGGAAGAACGGCGCTCGGTAGTTGTCGAGCGTGTAGAAGGTCTCGTCGCCGTCTCCGCTCCAGCGGGCTGGCGTCATCTCGACCTCGCTCTCCAGATCGCGCTTCCACAACTCGTCGCCCGTGGCCAGGTTCAACAGGTGGAGCGTGGGTCGTCGTTTGAAGCCCGCTTTCGGCCCGGCCTTGGCGTCACGAACGAAGACGACTGCGGCCAGATCATTCTCCGGATCGACGGCCATCTGCATCACGCCGCCTTTGATCTTGTCGCTGCGCCACAAAACATTGCCCGACATCAGATCGACGCCCTCGACGCGGGTCTTTCCCCCTTTTTCAAAACTGAGCAGCAACAGGTCGGTCCCGACTATCGGCGCGACGTCCGATTCGTCCAACCGAATGTCCTTGCGACGCCACAATATCTCTCCCGTTTCGCTGTCCACGGCGTAGAGCGATTTTTCAGTCCCGACGATCAATGCGCCAAGTTCGGTCGTTTGATGGAAACGGACTCCGCCGTCGAATTTCGCGGACCACGGCGATGAAGGAGGCGCGACGGCGCTCGCGGCGGGCAGGATGAAGAGAGGCGACAGAAAGAGAGCAAGAAAGAGAGACCTTTTTGCGCGTGGGAGGCGCAGAATCGAAACCTTTAACACCATCCACAAATCCTTTCGGGGAGCCGAAATTGCCGTGCGTAGTGTAACGACCCGGCCCGCCTTCAACAACTCGCGGCAAATTATGTCACGCCGCGCGCCATGTGTAGACACCAATTGGTTTCAACCCACAGGAGACGCGTGTAATGTTCCCTCGTCGCGTAGCGACGATTGATCTCCCTTACGGCATAAGGGCAAGCGTGGTCACAAGCAGCGGCTGTTTGGACTCAATCGTCGCTACGCGACGAGGGCGCGTTTTTACGGGCTTTCCGTGCGTTAATGGTCTTTGAAAATTAACCGCAACCACGTAGGGGCAGACCTACGTGTCTGCCCCAGCTTGTGCGCACACTTCCTGGCCGGGGCAGACACATAGGTCTGCCCCTACGTTGAATTGCGTGGTTGCGGTTAATTTTCAAAGACCATAAACGCACGGCTAAAGTCAGGTCGTCGCTACGCGCCGAAGAATGCGAGCATTTCGCGCAAAAATGTGGTTATTGACAAAGCTCTATTCTGTCGCTTGCATTCGCGGGCTAGGTTTCGACACACGCATTTCGAGCAAAAATTTGGATAATGACGAGATTGAACGATCCACCACCTGAATACCTCTCGCCATTTCCTGGGGCCTCGCGAAAATCTAATTGGCCACAAAGCTTATGCGGCGCACCTGGCCGCCGCCCGCAAAGGTCGTGTAATAAAGCGCCTGCGTGTTCTGATGAGGGCCAAAGATCAGAGTGACGGCGCTGCCGTTGCCCAGACCTGTCACGAATTCGCTCGCCGTAAAACCGCCACTGCCGTTCGGAGAGAGTTGAAATATCTTTCCGCACACGAACTCGCCGAATAGATAGGCGCCTTCGAATTGGGGCGGCCAGACGCCGCTCGGCACGAACGCGCCGCCGGTGATCGAATTGCCCCTGACTCCGCTTGCGCTGCAGTCGCTGGTGTGTTGATACGCGAAGACCGGGTTGGTCAACCCGGCAGGCTGCGGGCCGCAGTTAGTCGTCGAGCCGTTGGCGCAAGGTCCTTCGCGAATATTCCAGCCGTAATCGGCCCCCGAAATCGCCTCATCAATCTCTTCCCAGGCGCCTTGGCCGACGTCGTTGATGAAGAACCTGGTTCCGGCGGCTTTCGGGTCGAAAGCGAGGCGAAACGGATTGCGCAAGCCCCAGGCGAAAGTCTCCTGGCACCAATTGTCCGCAATCGTTATACCGGTCGTGTTGCATCGCGCGCTATCCGCGCCCTGGAAAGGATTGGTCGGCGGGATGAGACCGTCGCGCGTGATGCGCAGGATCTTGCCGAGCAGCACATGCTTGTCGCGCGCCGCATCGTTCGCCCCGGCTCCCCCGCTGTCGCCCGCGTAGTCGGCGCCGCCGTCGCCGACGCCAATGTAAAGGAATCCGTCCTTGCCAAATTGCAGATCGCCTCCATTGTGGTTGCCGTTGGGCGAGTGAATATTATCAATGAGTACGATCTCGCTCCCCGGGACGACGACGTTGTCGCTGCCGAGGATGAATCGGGCGACCCGGTTGACAGGGTTAAGCGCATTGGTCGGTTGTCCGGTCGGACAATCCGAGAACTTTTTGAAGGTGTAGTAGAGGTAGATGAACCTGTTGTTCGTAAAATCCGGGTCTACGGCGACGCCAAGCAGCCCGCGTTCGCTGTTGGCGCAAACAAGGCTGCTCAAGTCGAGCGCAGGCGCGCCCAGCAGATTTCCGTTCTGGTATACGCGCAATTGCCCGCCCTGTGTTGTAATCAATAATCTCCCGTCGGGCGTAAAGGCGATAGCGGTAGGCCCGCCGATGTTCGTCACTAATGCGTCTTCGCGGCGCGCCGGCGCGGGCGTCGGCGTCGGCACGATTGAATCTCTTCGAGAGCTTGTCATACAAGCCGCGAGAAATGGAGCAAGAGTAATAACGACAATCAGAATTCGGTTTTGCACAGCGTAAGCCTCCTTTGCGTCACACGATGGGTTGATGTCATCCGATGGGGGATTACGCTATTTTTGTGGTACCGCGCCGCGTCATTGCCCCGATAGGCAAACGACGCGGCGTAATATATTCTCCCGGCTACTTTGACGCAAGCGCGGCTAATTTTCGATTCAGCGTTTCGTTTGTCTCAATTTCTTGATTTGCTCGACGCTCGACTCCAGTTCCGCCTTCAATCCCGGGCTGAGCGCGAGGGCGCGCTCGAAATCCTTTTCAGCTTCGGCGTCCTTGCCCTGCCGCAGCAAAGCCAGTCCGCGGTTCCCGTAAGCCAGGGCGTATCGCGGGTCGAGTTCGATGGCGCGATTGAATTCCTTGATTGCGCGATCCAATTCACTCTTGTCGGACATCACCACCGCGCGTCCGTAGTGGCCAGAAGCGAAGCGCGGATCGAGCGCGAGGGCATTGTCGAAATCTTTCAACGCGCCGTCGTGGTCTCCTTTCCTGCGCCGGGCAAAGCCACGATTGAAATAGATCTCCTTGCGGCGCGGATCGAGCGCGACGGCCCGGTCAAAATCGGCGAGGCCGCGATCAATATCTTCCTTATCCATATACACGTTACCGCGATTGTTGTAAGTCTCGGCGTCGCGCGGATTGATCGCGATCGCGCGGTCGAGATCTTCAAGAGCGCGGTCGTAATCCTGCATGGCGAAGCGCACGATGCCGCGATTGTTGTAGGCCATGGGGAGACGCGGATTGATCGCGATCGCGCGATCGCAGTCGGTGATCGCGCCCTCGTAATCGCGGAGTTGATAACGCGCCAGCCCGCGGTTTGCGTAAGCCGCTGCCGCCAGCGGGTCGAGCACTCTGACCTTGTCGAAATTCGACCTCGCGCCGGCGAAACCCGCATCGCCCTTCCAATCGCGATTGTCCAGTCGCGAGCTGATCTCAATGGCTTTGGTGAAATCGGCGATCGCGCCCTCGAAATCCCCTTTCTGATAGAGCGATTCGCCACGGTTGAAATGATCCTGCGCGGCGCGGGGCGTCTGAGCCACACAAAGCGCCGCGAGAACGCTCAGAGCGAGCGCGGCCTTCGCGATAAGATGAAACTTCATACCCAGCCCTCCTCAGAAAATGGCGCCCCCGCGTCTTCGCGGGCAGGCTTCACCGCAAGAC
>DATCXQ010000832.1:0-15834 GCA_036565725.1 Blastocatellia bacterium | reverse complement strand
CCAGCCGATATTCGTATCTGAGCGACAGATACAATCTCGACGTTGACGACGCCGATGACGCGCGCGAGCGCGGCGCGGGCGAAATTGACGACGCCGCGATCAGGCTGAAAGGCGAAGAGGGGCTCTCAGCCGCGCTGCGTTCGGCGCTGCAGACTGCGAGGCCTTCAGTGGTGGCGAAGATCGCCGAACCTCACGCGGTCGAAGGCCCGCTCTTCGCCGAATTCCGACGGGCCGCGATCATCACGCTCGATGACCCGCCTGCGCTCGAACGGGCGCCGCTCGAACGCGCGATAACAGGGCTGGCCGCGAGCCGGTTGATGATCGCCGGAGCGGCGGCGCCATTCGAGTGGAGCGACCGAAGCGCGAACGGCGCCGAGTGGCGCGAGATGCGGCTGCCTATGCTGGGTCGTGCGGTCGGCTACGGGTTGCGCGGAAGGCATCTGATCATATCGAACAACACGGAGCTTCTCGCGTCATTGATGACCGGCGTTCAATCGAAGCGCGACATACAGACCCAATCACCTGTTCACGAACTGACGGTGGTCCGATTGAGCGCCCGCCGTACCGCCTTCGATCAAATTTTCTCGAAGCTGGACGAGCCGCGGATCAAGTTTTACTGGAAAGAGCGTCACGGCGAAGAGTTCAAACAGATCGGCCCGAATGAGCCGTCAATGGAGTTCTTCTCCGGCGAGATTGCAAGCCTGCTCGACGTGGCCACGCCTGTTGAACAGATTCGCATTCAACGGAGCTATGCTGGCGGCAGGTTGCGCGAGGAAGTGACGGCGATTTTGAAGTGATTTCCGAAAAACGCGCTGACATAAATGTTGATCAGGGCGACCATGATGACAATTTTGTCGGACCCGTGAAGCCACTATTTATACGACCATCCGAATCCAAGCCTGCGGAGCAGGCGACAGAATAAAGCCTGGGATGGAGCGCAGCGGAACCCCAGGAGTATGACGCAACCAATCCCCTCTAGCCCGCGAAGCGGGCGGCAGTTTTTTGTCGTTCGCGCCTTTATCATCATTGAAGTCGCATCAACCGCTGTCGCCCGCTTCGCGGGCTTGTTGATAAATCGTCCATCGTACCTGGGGTTACGCGCTCGCGCGCTTCACCCCAGGCTTTACTCTGTCGCCTGCTTCGCAGGCTGAAAATGTGAAGAGCCTTTTCGCGCAAAAGTTTGGGGGACGACAAGAATAGGCGATTTGCCACCTGCCGTTGGTAAGATTCGGGATTCACCTTCAGATCGGAATATTACAAAAATGTGTGATTACGCATTGCGAACTACACTTTTGTCCATCTCGACCAATTTTCCTGGCTACCTGCCGAAAAGATCCTAACGTCGCAAACGCCAATAAATACAGGCCTTGCAGCGGTCCACCGTTACCTTCCCGCCTTTGGCGCCCTGCTTGCTCAACCTCAGCGCAGGCGGCGCAAATGAAATGCAAATTGACTTGGTCACAATTCAGCGTCATGCGGGCGAGAAGCTGCGTAAGATCGAGAACCAGCCGAATCCGGCTCAGCGACTTATCGCGCTCAAAAAGTTCCTGAAAATAGAGACGCAGCGACTGAGCTTGCGCCATCGGTTCGGAATAAGCGGAGATCAGATAGTTCAGGCGCGGAGTCTGATTGTCGACCTGTTGATTGAACGCATCTCCCGCACGGCGGTCGAGGAGAAATTCGGCGCCGGCGCCAGCGGCGGGCAATTCGCGATCGTGGCCCTCGGCGGGTACGGGCGGAGCGAACTCGCCCCGTATTCGGACATTGACATTATGTTCCTGCACCAGAATCGCAAGGACGCCGCGTTCGCCGCGAAGTTGAGCGAGGCGATTCTTTACCTGTTGTGGGACATAGGGTTCAACGTCGGGCACAGCGTACGCAGCCTGGGCGACTGCGTCTCGATGGCCAGGGAGGACGTCGTTTCTCGCAATTCGATGATCGACGCGCGGCTGCTGTGGGGCGACGCGAAGTTGTTTGAACAGCTTATAGACCGGCTCGAAGAAGAGGTCTTTGAAAAACAGAAGGCGGCTTTGCTGGATGAGTTGATGAAGGAGCGCGAGGCGCGCTACGCCAAATTCGGGGGCGCGGTTTGCATGCAGGAGCCGAACGTCAAGGAGAGCGCCGGGGGCTTGCGCGATCTGCACGTGTTGTTATGGGCCTCTCGCATAGCGCACGGGCAGGCGACGCTCGAAGGGCTCGCCCGCGCCGGGGTCATTCCCGAACGGGACGCGAAGGCCATCGGATCGGCTTATGAATTCCTGCTGCGCGTGCGCAACGAGTTGCACTTTATGACGTCGCGGCGCACGGACGCGCTCTCGCTCGATCTGCAGCAGGAAGTGGCGCGCAACCTGCGCTACGCCGATTCGGCGAAGCAGCAGGCGTCGGAGATCTTCATGCGGGATTACTACCTGCGCGCGCGGCTGCTGCGCCGCCTGTGCGAATCCCATCTTCAGCGCGCAGTGGCCGGGCGTCAGAAGAAGAGCTGGTTCATGCGCGCCCGCTCGACGGCGGCGATCGGCGGTTTCGTGATGAGCGACGGGGCGCTCGATCTGGTCGAGGCGGAGGGCGAGCCCGCCGTCGAGGTCGGCGACCAGGCGGAGATTGACGGCCAGCGGATGATGATGGCGTTTTCGTACGCGCAGGCGACCGGCGCCGGCTTCAGCGTGAAGTTGCAGGACGCGGTTCTATCGAGTCTGCCTGTCGTGAATCGCGTGTTTCGCGCTTCCGCTGAAGCGGCGCGGGCGTTTTTGAAGATGCTGCGGGTCAAGGGACGGGTGGCGTCGGCGCTGCGCCTGATGCACGAACTGGATTTTCTGGGAAAGTTTCTGCCTGAATTCGGGCGCGTCACCTGTCTGGTTCAACACGATCTTTATCACCGCTACACGGTAGACGAGCACACGCTGCGGGCGATCGGGGCGTTGGACGAACTGGCCCTCTCGCGCGGCAGAGAGGCGGAGCGCTATCGGAATCTGTACGGCGAGATCAGCGACGCGGCCCCGCTGCATTTGGGCCTGTTGATGCACGACGTCGGAAAGGGCCTGGGAGGGAATCACACGGAGAAGGGGATCGGGCTCGCCCGAAGGGCGCTCGCTCGGCTCAGCCCGGAACCTCGAATGACGGAGCAGGTCCTGTTCCTGATCCGCCATCACCTGACGATGTCGCACATCGCGCAGCGGCGCGACCTGTCGGACGAGAAGGTGGTCATCGATTTCGCGGCGCGTGTCGAGACGCTGGACAACCTGAACATGCTCACGCTGCTGACTTACGGCGACATCCACGGCGTGGGTCCCGGCGTTTGGAACGAATGGAAAGACGCGCTGCTTTGGGAGCTTTACATGAAAGCCCGCGCGGTTCTTGCGCCGGAACGAGGGCCCGAGCGCGGCGTCGGGGAGTTGCGCGAACGCGTGGCGCGGATGCTGGCAAGCGAGATCGACGTCGATGAGACGCAAAAGCACTTCGAACTGCTACCCGAAGATTACGCGCGGTCGGCGCCGTCGCAAACAATCATCGAGCACGTCCGCCTGGCGCACGCGCTCAATTCGCGCCCGGTCAAGACCAGTTGGCGCATTGACACTCAGACGAGGTGCGCCGACCTGCACCTTTGCGCGCCGAACCGCCGCGGGCTTTTCGCCTGCGTCGCGGGAACGTTGACCGCCCAGGGCGTCAACATTCTCAGCGTCCAGCTCAACACGCGCGCCGACGGGATCGCCATAGATTCATTCAAGGTGCGCGACGCCGCCGGCGAGCCGATCACGGATCCGGCAAGGTGGGAACAGATAGACGACGCGATACGCCGCGCCCTCTCCGGGGAGCTTGACGTGGCGGCGGCGGTCGAAAAGAGATTGCGCTCGCAGGCCGCCTCCCGCTTCCAGCGGCGAAAGGCGATCTCCCCGAGCGGCGTAAGAATAAGCTGGGATAATCAATCATCAGGCAGGAGCACTATTCTCGAATTGCGAACGGGCGACCGACTGGGGTTGGCCTACAAAATCGCAAACACTCTTTCGTCTCTCGACCTGGACATAGTCTTTGCGAAGGTCGCGACCGAAAAACATCTCGCTTTAGACGTTTTCTACGTGACGAACGCGGCGGGCGAGAAACTCCCCGATGATCGTCTACCGGCAATCGAGGAAGCTATTCGTCAGGCGCTCGCCGAAAAGAAGAACTAGGTGTCAGGCGTCAGGCGTCAGATGTCAGTTGTCAGTTGTCAGATGTCAGTGAGAGCTTTGCCGCCGCTCTTTCACTGACATCTGACAACTGACAACTGACAACTGACGCCTGGAACCTGACACCTGACACCTGTAAGGAACACCGGCCATGAGAACACAAACATTTTGTCGAAACTCCGCCCGCGCTCTCGCGGCGGCGGTTTTCGGTTCACTTCTACTTTCTGGCGCCGCGCTGGCGCAGACGGTCGAGGAGCGTTTGGCGAAAGCCGAATCCGCGCTCGCCAATGCGCAAACCGCCGGCGACAACGCCTGGATGTTGACTTCTTCGGCGCTGGTCCTGCTGATGACCGGCCCCGGACTGGCGCTCTTTTACGGCGGCCTGGTGCGCAAGAAGAATGTGCTGGCGACGATGATGCAGAGCTTCATCCTGATGGTCGTCATTACGGTGATCTGGGCGATCTTCGGCTACAGCCTCTCGTTCGCCAAGGGCAGCCCGTTCATCGGAGGGCTCGATTATCTGTTCATGAAGGGCGTCGGCGCGGCGCCGTCCGTTTACGCTGGGACGATCCCGCATCAGACCTACATGGTCTTCCAACTGATGTTCGCGATCATCACGCCGGCGCTGATCACGGGCGCGTTCGCCGAGCGCATGAAGTTTTCGGCGATGCTGCTCTTCTGTTCACTGTGGGCGGTGGTCGTCTACTTCCCGCTGGCGCACATGGTCTGGGGCGACGGCGGGTTCCTGAACGCGTTCCTGGGCGGAAAGATTCCGGCGCTCGATTTCGCGGGCGGCACGGTGGTGCATATTTCGTCAGGGTTTTCAGCGCTGGCCTGCGCGATCTATTTGGGCAAGCGCCTGGGCTATCCCAAGACGGTAATTGCGCCGCACAACCTCGTGATCAGCGTGATCGGGGCGTGTTTGCTGTGGGTCGGCTGGTTCGGCTTCAACGCGGGCAGCGCGGTGGCTGCGGGCGGCCTGGCGACGAGCGCGTTTGTCGCGACGCATTTCGGCGCGGCCTCGGCGGTGGCCGGGTGGCTGGTGATCGAATGGATTCGCAACGGCAAACCCACGGTGCTCGGCGGCGTTTCGGGCGCGGTGGTGGGGCTGGTCGCCATCACTCCGGCCTCCGGATTCGTCACGCCGATGGCGGCCCTGATCATCGGTTTCGTTGCGGGTATCGTTTGTTATTTCGCCGTGACCAGTCTGAAGAAGGCGCTGGGCTATGACGATTCGCTAGACGCCTTCGGTGTCCATGGCGTAGGCGGCTTCACCGGCGCGATCCTGACCGGGGTCTTTGCCAACAGCGCAGTCAACACCGTCTTCAAAGACGCCAGTGGCGTCCCGCTGCCGAGCGGATTGATCGAAGGCAATTCGAAACAGGTTATCAATCAATTGATCGCTTCAGCGATCGCCATCGGGCTGACCATGGTCGCGTCATTCATCATCCTCAAAGTCGTCGACCTGGTCGTCGGCGTCCGCGTCAGCGGCGAGGATGAGATGACCGGACTCGACCTGTCACAACATGGCGAGGAGGGCTACAATCTCGGCCTGGACGCCGTCGCCGGCAGCATCACGGACTCGAGTTACAAGGAGTCGTCCTTTGCGGCGGCGGCGGCTGAGCCTTCCGCGTAAGCAAACATCCGACTTTCAAAGAAAGAGAGGCAAATGCTATGAAAAAGATTGAAGCGATCATCCGCCCGCACTTGCTCGAAAGCGTCAAAGACGCGCTGCAGACGCTCGGCGTGCAAGGCATGACCATCAGCGAAGTGAAAGGCTTCGGACGGCAGAAAGGTCACACTGAAGTCTACCGCGGCAGCGAATACAAGGTTGAATTCGTGCCTAAGCTGAAGATTGAAGTAATCCTCGACGACGAGATAGTCGAGGGCGCTATCGACTCGATTATCAAGACCGCCCGCACGGGCAAATTCGGCGACGGAAAGATATTCGTCTTCCCTGTCGAAGAAGCGATCCGCATTCGCACCGGCGAACACGGTGAGAATGCAGTCTGACGAATGCGGAATGCGGAATGCGGAATGCGGAATGGGAAGCCAATGTAATTATTCGCAATTTCCGAATTCCGAATTCGAAAGGGCTGCGGCGTGAAACCGATGATGCGGCAACATCATCGCGCCACAGCCCTCGTCAAGAACCACACAGAAAATCAAAGATTACCCGCGTGGCGAGCGTAGTGTAGAACGCTGAAAAACACCTTTGCAAGAAGGGGCGTAGCTACGGTTGCGTATTGATTTGCGGATTCCGAAGTAAAAATCCGCAATCCGCAATCTGCAATCAGAAGCGCCGCGGCGGGTGGTCAGAGGGGAGCGATTCTTTATGCTGACACAAAAATCATCCGCCGCCGGATTGACCCGGCGACCCGCGCGTATTTTCGGGACAGCGTTAACGCTGTTCCTGGCTATCAATTTTTTCAGCGCCTCCGCCGCCCAGGAGCTTAAGGCGATGAGACCCGGCGCCGCGAAGGCGGTGATCGAAGACAAGAACGACAAAAACATAGGCGACAAAAAAAATGGGGATGAAAAGACGGCTTCAACTAAGGCTGATGGCAAAATCGAGGGCAAGGATTACGGCGACATGTCGAAGTTGATCGAGGCTATGGAAGAACGCATCCGCCAACTCGAAGCGAAGCTGGCGAAGATGGAGGCGGGGCAGACGACTGATGTGGCCGCCGCCGGCGCGGCGAAGGCGACCGCGCCAGCCGGCGAAAAAGCCGATGACGTGGCCGAGATCAAGAAAGAGGTCGCGGCCATTCAGGAAGAAGCCAAGAAGAACGACGGCGTTCTCAAATTCTTCCGCGACGTCGAGGTCAGCGGCATCGTGGACGGCTATTACAGTTATAACAACAACAAGGTGGACATGTTCACCCAGGGACGCGCCTTCGATGTGCGCCACAACGCCTTCAGCTTGCAACTGGCCAAGCTGACCTTGCAGAAGGCCAACTCGAAGGACAGCCCGCTTGGCTTCCGCGTCGACCTGGGACTGGGCGAGACCGTTGACCGCGTCATCTCGGTCAGCGACTCCAGCCGCAACGACGCGACCAAGCACGTGTTGCAGGCTTACGCGAGCTACGTCGCGCCGATCGGGAGCGGCCTGACGATCGATTTCGGCAAGTTCTACACGCCGATCGGCGCCGAGGTCATCGAGACGAAAGACAACTTCAACTACTCGCGCGGCTTGCTGTTTCTCTACGGGCCTTTTTACCACGCGGGGTTCCGAGCAAAATACGCCTTCAACGACAAGGCGGCTTTGACCGGCTTCGTCCTTAACGGCTGGGACAACATCTTCGAAAATAACGTGAGCGAAACCGCCGGCAAGACCGTGGGCTTCCAACTCGCTCTGACGCCGAGCAAGAAGTTCGCCTTTACGCAGACCTATCTGGCCGGCCCTGAGGCGCCGCTGGCCAACGTGCCGGACCTTTCGGCGCGCGACAACTGGCGCCACATTGCCGACACGGTGGTCTCGGTATACGCGACCGATAGACTGACTTTGCTGGGAAATTTCGTGTACGGCTCGGACGCCGACAACATCGGCGTCCGGGGCCACTGGACGGGCTTCGCCGGTTATTTCAAATACGCTTTCAACAACCGCTTCGCCTTCTCGCCCCGCTTCGAGGTCTTCAACGACAAGGACGGACTCCGGACGGGCGTGGCGCAGACGGTCAAAGACATTTCGCTGACGCAGGAGGTGAAGCTGCTCAACAACTTCCTCACACGCTTCGAATATCGCCGGGACTTCTCCAACCAGAGATTCTTTACCAACTCGGCGGGCGTGGCGAAGGACAACCAGAACACCTTTATCCTCGGGATCAGCTACTTCTTCACGAACCGTGAGCCGTAATGGCCGAAGGAGTGGCTGAAGCGACATAGAATTTTTACGAGTTACTTCCGTAGCTGGTGCTTAGTTGATGGACTCCTTGACGCGGCGGGTCGCAAGACTCGCCGCATTTTTTTGTTAAAGCGGTTTTCAGATCAGTGTACGGGTTAATAGAACGCGGATGACGCTGATAGAGCGGATTGACGTCGATCTTTTTTAGTTTTGTCTGCGATGATCCGCGCCCGTCCGCGTCATCAGCGTTCTATTGATGCCTTAGATGCTGGGCGGGCCGGCCAGAAGCCCGATCAGGATTTCGCCGAAGACTGCGGGATGGAGGGAGCGCGCGGTCAACGCGCCTACGGCCTTCGCCGCGAAGACGACGGTCAATAGGAGCAAGAGGAGCTGTGACAAGTGGGGCATGTCACGGCATAGAAATGGTCAGGTCTTTGCCGAAGTTGAACTGGATGCGCTTGCGAGTCCGCATGGCTTTCGAGGCGGTTTGGGAGAGTGATGTTACCAGCATGGGCATGGCGATGGTGGCGTCGCATCGCACAGTGACCGAGCGGGCGTTCTTGGCCAACCTGCCGAACGATTGCGCCTGATCGAAATCGGCGCCCGAATACCCGCCGTAATCGGCCGATTCGGTCACGACCTGCACGGCGAATTTGTGGCCGCGGACTGTGTTGTGAAGCATTGCGGCGGCGGTCTCGCTCTGCTGGATGAAAGATTTCGCCACGCCGCCGGCGAAGTAAACCACGCCGGTCGAACGGGACTTGGAGACGATCTGGGCCATATCGACCACGTCCTGAATCACGTCGAATTGGAATTGGTTCTTCTTCTCGATGCGGCTGATGCCGATGGCCACGCCGAACGCGCTGTCGGTGATCGCAGGGCAGAAGACGGGAACGCGTGATTTGAAGGCCGAAGTCAGAATGCCGTCTTCGGTGGCGATCTCGCTCAACTCGCGCCCCAGCAGGTGCAGAAATTCGCGCGTCGAGTAGGGGTGTGAGCTGTCGAGTTGCGCGGCGAACCCGCCGATCCATTCATAGGCCTCGCGGAACTCTTCCTCCGAGGCGAAGGTGTCATAGATGCGGTCGACCTTCTCTTCGAGCAACTCAGCGTCGGGGGCCTTCGGGTCGCCGAGGTAATGATGCCGACCGAGCGTTTCGTGCAGGTCGTGGAAGATGTTCGCCCCGGTAGCGACTAACACGTCGATGCAGCGGTTCTTGATCAGATATGCGATCAGCCGCCGCATCCCGGCCGGCACCAAGGCGCCGCCCACTCCCATCAGCACGACGGCGTTCTCCTGCAGCATCTGGAGCCAGATTTGGTGAGCCAGAGCTAGGTTGCGCCCCTGGAAAGATATCTTTTCCATCTTGTCCAGCAATCCAGGCACGCTGCGGTCGCGGTCGATTTGAAGTGGGTCTGTTGGTTTTACAAGGTATTTAGCGCCTTTTATTCTTCGGATCATTGCTTTTTTTTGTGGCCGACTGTAAGTAGTGGTTGGTAGTTAGTGGTTGGTGGTTAGCGGTGGTCGGCTTCTTCCGGGCGCCAACCACCAACCACTAACTACCATTACCTGTGTCCGTTGCCGGTGAGATACGTGTAGCCGTGGTAATGGCTCTCGTAATCGTCGGCTAAGCCGGTCGCCTGTTCCTCAGTCAGCTTTCCTTTCTTGATCTGTCTATTGAGCAAATTACGGAAACCGTCTTGCAAGAATTCTTTTTCGTATCTGGCGAAAGAGACCATGTCCCCCACGGTCGAGCCGGGGATGACGCGGCCGATGTGGTATTCGCCGTCTCCCGAGACGATGACGTGGGCTTCGTTGGTCGTGCCGAAGAGGTTGTGGAAATTGCCCATCACCTCTTGATAAGCGCCGATCAGCATCATCGCCAGGAAATACGGCTCGCCCGGTTGAAGGTCGTGGACTTCCAGAACTTCCTTCACGTCGTGAAGGTCGACGAATTTGTCCACCACGCCGTCGGAATCGCAGGTGATGTCGCACAGGGTGGCGGTGTCCTTCGGCGGTTCGTTGAGCTTGTGGATCGGGATGATCGGGAAGAGCTGGTCGATAGCCCAGTGGTCCGGCAACGAGCGGAAGACCGAGAAATTGCAAAGGTATTTCGCCGACAACAACTTTCTCAGGTCGTCAAACTCTTCCGATTTGATCTGTGTCTGCTTCGCGAAGTTGTTCGCCTTATCGCAGACCTCCCAGAAGAGCACCTCGCCTTTCGCGCGGTCTTCGAGCGAGATGAATCCGAGGTCGAAGAGCGTGAAGAGTTCTTCCTTGTGTTCGAGCGCGTCGTGGTAATACTCGAGGAAGTTTTTGGCGTTCATCGTCTTGTACAGGTCGTACAACTCGTTGATCACCTGGGCCTCGTTGCCGCTGATCGTGATGTTGTGGATGCCCTGCACGGTCTCGATCTCGTCAATGATGTTGGTGACGAGCATCGCGTGGTAGGCGACCAGCACGCGCCCCGATTCGGTGATCACATTCGGTTCGGGCACGTTCTCTTCCTCGCAGACGCCCTTGATGGTGTATATGACGTCGTTGGCGAACTCCTGCATGGTGTAATTCACCGACGATTCGAAGCTGGTCTTGCTGCCGTCGTAATCGACGCCCGCGCCGCCGCCCACGTTCAGATGGTCGACGTCGACGCCCATCTTGCGGATCTTGGCGTAGACGCGCGCGGCCTCTTTGACTCCCGCCTTGACGCGCTTGATCTGCGTGATCTGCGACCCGATGTGGAAATGGAGCACGCGCAGCATGTCGGCCAGCCCGGCGTCGCTGAGCATCTTGATGGCCTGCAGCAGCTCGGTCGTCGTCAGCCCGAATTTCGATTGCTCGCCCCCCGACTTCTCCCAGCGCCCCGACCCGCGCGTGTAAAGCCGCACGCGCATCCCGACCATCGGGCGGACGCCGGTTTCGAGGACGCGGTCTACTACTTTGCCAAGCTCATTAAGCTTTTCAATGACGATTATGACGTTCTTGCCGGCCTGCGCGCCGACGAAGGCGAGGTCAATGAAACTGTCATCCTTAAATCCATTGCAGACGAGCAGCGAGTCGGGAGACAGGTCCATGGCGATGGCCGCGTAGAGCTCAGGCTTGCTCCCGGCTTCCAGGCCGTAGTTATATTTTGAACCTTCTTCGAGGTAGGACTCGATCACCTGCCTGCGCTGATTGACCTTGAGCGGGAAGACTGCCCGGTGTTCGCCTTTGTAATCGTACTCTTTCATCGCCGAGCGGAAGGATTGGTTCATCTTGCGAACCTGGCTGGCGAAGATCTGGGGAAATCGGATAAGGACCGGCAATTTGACGCGGCGGGAGATTAGATCGTCAACAATTCGTTTGACATCCACGCTGCGGGTGTCGCCCTCAACCGGACGGACAATCAGGTTACCTCGCGAATTGATGTCAAAATAACCCGCGCCCCAATTCTCAATGCCGTAGGTCTGAGCAACCTCAGCGATGGCTGATTTCATTTTTGATTGTTCTCTGACCTCCCTGAAGTGGATTTCTCAAGATGAAAGGGACCTTGTGACCGCCGTTAATAAGCACACTCTGACCCATCGCCACGCTTGTCAATCGCCAGCAGGAGGCCTTGTCCAAGACAACTTCAGGCAAGTATTGGCGGATTTGGTACTTATCTAACGAGAGGCGGACTGTAACAAATTGACTGCAGTGCTGTCAAAAACTATTTTCGAGATGCTTATTTCATTGCATTCAAAGTGGTTTGACTGAATCGGGAGTTTTGCGGCTCAGTCATTGCCCCCGATTCATTCAGTTGCAAGTGGTTTAACTGTGCTGTCGCGCCATAGGGGTGCGCCTTTATTTACGCGAATCATTTCGAGTTCGGCGAGCAACGAAAAGAAAAGGAATTTCAGACGCGTTCGGAGAGTGGGCATGTGCGAAAACACTTTGGGGAGATTCTGAAGGAAAGCCGCCGCGCTAAGCAGAAAAAAGAGAAGGTGGCAGATGCATGCCTGTATCTGCCACCCTCAACTGGTAACCATGTTACTTCAAGGGCCTCCCTCATCGTTGGCCCATAATAATTAAATGCAATCATGGCGCCGAAGTGACGGCGTTGAGCGTAGGGCATTTCAACGATTTGGAAGTGGGACATGTCCCGAAACGCCCCATGGATTCGGTGTGCAGTCATGTCCCGAAACGCCCCACAGATTCGGCGCGCAGGCGCGCCACGAAACGTCACACGATCATGATCTGATTCCTTTGGCTTCGAGATAGAGGGGACAGATATCTTTACAAAAACATTAATAAACACGAGCGACAGTAGTTTGGGGCGTGCGCTGAGAGTCAAGGCGGAGATGGCTTTCCTCTCGGCCGGAGGCGTCAGGGGCGATATCGCGCGGGAATGGCTTTCAGGGTTTTTTTAGGGGAAGCGCGTAGCGCCTATACGACAGCCGCTTTGGGTGGCTGAAGGGGCTCGACGCATCGAGTCGGCAGGCGCATAATAGATGTAACAGGTGGCCTTGAGAATCAAGAGTCAATGCGGGCCGCCGCCGAGCTTAGGAAACGAAGCTCAATAGTTATTTTACCGTGAAAGCCGGACGTCACTCGCGAAACGAGGCGTCCGGCTTTGCTGTTTGTGGCGCGATTGGCGCCGAACGGCAGAAAAGAGGGCGGCAATAGAACGCTGATGATGCGGACGTGCGTGGGTCATCGCGGACAAAACTAAAAAAGATCAGCGCCAATCCGCTCTATCAGCGCCATCAGCGTTCTATTAACTCGTAAATCAGAGCGCGCGAGATCGGTACAGTACCGCGCGCGTAAGCAAGCGGTTGACTTAGTTAACGGCCGCTTGTTTACGCGCGCGGTACTGTATCGGCGTCCCAATGTTGCGTGTTTCGATTTAGATTGGAGCCGTGGACAATGGCGATGTCGTGAACGGACGCGCAAAATCGGCTCAGCGCGCGGCGCGGCGGCGGGCGCGCAGATAAACGCGAACGTCGTCATTGCGGGGGTTGACAACGTAAACCGAGACGCGGCCGTCGGGCAATGTTTGGATCACCCCTGGAGAGGCCAGGGCCGTCAAACGCCATCCAGCAGGCAAAACCACCGTATTTCGCAGCCTCCCGAACGTCCGATCCCAGACCAGTTCCTCGCCGTCCATGTAATAACTTTTCGGATCGGTATAGGTTTCTTTGAGCCGCAATCGCGTGGAGGAGTCTTTGGCGACGGGGCGCGACAGGTAAGTGACAACCACTTCGGAGCCGTCATTAACATCTGACAGCGGCAGCTTGCGTTCTTTAACCTGCTTGCCTGAAAGAACCTCCCATTTCAGGCTCTCGCCCGTGTCCAGATCAACGCTTTCGGGGTCGGAGACGTGACTGCCGGCGCGCACGACGTTGAAGTAATGACTCACGCCTTCTTTTCGCTCTGTATAATCGTGCGTGATTCGGAACGCATTCGATTGCGGCTCCTGCAATTCGTAAAGGATCTCTCGGTCCTGGTAGGCGCGTTCCGCAAGCGGCGCGTCCTGTTGCGCCGCGGTTGTTCCCGCCGTTTGCCATGCGCCCGCGCAGGTCAGACAGAGAGCCAGGATTACGAACCCAATTTTGAAAGACTTGGCGGCGCTGGTCATGGTTTGTCCGCTCCTTTCCCGGCGGACGCCAACCGGCGCGCCTGGATCGTCACTTCAAGCTGACCGCCGCTGCCCGGATTTACAAACGCCAGTTTCAAACGCCTGTCCGGTTGAGATATCACTTGCGCGGCGACCGAAGTCGAATCTATCTCGTAACCGGCGGGCAACACCACGCTGTTGCGCGGAATGCCGAGGGAACGTTTGAAAACGATGAGGTCGCCTTCGGCGTAATAGCTTTTTTCGTCCTTGTAGGTCTTATCGATGCGCAGCCGGTACTCGCCGCGCGCGGGCACGGGATGCGCCAGATGAACTTTGATGTATTTGGTCGCAGGGTCAAAATTTCCATCGGGCGAATCAGCCTTGGCCTGCGAGCCGGTGACGATCTCGAACTTCAGTTGTTTGCCGGTGGCCAGATCGTAAATCTCTTCGTCCGAAGCCTCGCTGCCCGGACGGATGGCGTTGAAGTGAAACCGCGCGCCCGGTTTTGTCTCGGTTACTTCATAAAAAATCCGGAACTGATGCGTCTCGGGCGCGAGCAGTTCGTAGCGGGTGTATGTGTCGCCGGAGATGTACTGCGCGGGCGCGGCGGCTGGCGCCATCAATAGCGCCGCCGCAAGGCAAACCGATTTTGGTCTCATCGTTCGACCTCCTGTTTTCGGATTTTGTTGATGGCTTCTTGCCTCTCCAACTCACGCCACCGCCGCCTGATCACCAGGACCTCAGGGGCGAGAGCGCTCAGCTTCTCTTTGATCTTGGCGCCGTTTTCCAACCCGGCGGGTTGCGGATAACGGCGTGGCAGCGCGAGCAGGCCTACAGGGTCGCGCGACTGGGCCGGAACACGTGTGATCATTTCGTAGATGCGGAACTCCGCCGCCCCTAGCTCGGTCTTCACCCATTTCAACGCGCGTCCCGCTTCGGCGTCACATTCCGAAACGGCGTTGAGCAAAGCCCCGCAAACGAAAGCCGCGCAGAAGACAGTCTTGCCGTATCTGTTGTTCGTATCGCAGCCCTTCGCCCCCATCACGCGACAGGTCGTCGGACAACATCCCGTGCCCTGCTCGTGACAGCGGCGGCAGATGTCGGAAGCCCCGCTCGACGCAAAGAACCGGTCGAGCGACGTGATCAGTTCCTGGCGCGTCAACCCGTCGTCAGGATCAGGCCGGGCTTTCAGCCGCTTCCGTTCAGCGCGGGCGCAGCGGACGCAAAACATGAATTCGCGCTCGCCGCTCAACTCGTTTGGTTTACCGAAGCTAGCCAATTGATAGCGATGCGCGCCGCTCACGCCGCAGCCGTCGCATTTCGCCACAGTCCCTAAATTCTCTCTGGATTTTTGCTCACTTGATTTCACAGATAATTTATAGGGGTGAAATAGCCGGAATCAATAATAAGTGATCGTCCTTATTTCCACTAATGCCGGGGTAATTGAAGATTGTTTTGGGGAGTTAGCGTCTTTTTTTACCCATATTCTTTTGATCCAATTCCCACGCGAATCGAATTCGTGGATATAGACTGTTTTCCTGTAATCCCCAATATCATTGTAGAGGGGAGTTGATTCGACGATGTTTCCATCCGCGTCAAATACATGAAGTGTTTCGGAAATTAAAGTCCCCGATTTGAAGAATGACTCTATGGTTATGTCTCCATTCTCTTTGAGTTCCGTTCTTTCACCGCCATTAAATCCGCAGGGGTAGGGCGGATTTTTAAGTTCTCCATCTTGTGTGAACTCATATGCATAAATCTCTATCGGCTTAGACAGTTTCTTGGTCGCAGGGTAAAAAGACGCTATATCGAATCGGACTTTCTGAATTGCCCCAATAAGCTTGCTTCTATCCCCACGCAAAAGGTAGCGCGGTTCCTTGGATATATCACCCAATACAATACCCGCCAGCAAAATCGCAGTTAGGATGAGCGTGAAACCGCTAGTTGCGAAACGCTTGTTTAATCTCATAGCGCGCTCCGTTAAATGAGTTGCGTTCGGATAGGAGAATTATTTTGGCTTCCGCTACCGGATTTCGAAAGTCAGCGACGCCCACTTCGATTCGTAATCGAGATTCGCCTCATTGAGTTTCGTCATATGAATGAATTTGATGAACCATTTGCCGCCGCCCGCGAGTTTAACACGCGCCACGCCGTTCGCGTCGGCGCGGACGGCGAGCGATGCGATCACGCGCCTGTTTGATTCGCGCCCTGCCATCACGAATTGATTTGCGACGGGTTCGCCATCTTTCACGCACAA
>DATCXQ010000829.1:0-14600 GCA_036565725.1 Blastocatellia bacterium | reverse complement strand
ACTTCCCGGCCGGGGCAGACACATAGGTCTGCCCCTACGTTGAATTGCGTGGTTGCGGTTAATTTTCAAAGACCATTAACGCACGGCTAAACTCAGGTCGTCGCTACGCGACGAAGAAGTGAGCGCATTTCGCGCAAAAGTTTGGGTAATGACAAGCTTTTCAAGGCCGGGACGAAGAGCGCACACCCGATTCAGTCGCGGAGCGACGGTTGATATTGACTCTCAGCTCATGATCAACCGTCGCTCCGCGACTGAATTGGCTATGGAATCGCCACCCGGCTTTAAAAAAGCCGGGCTAGGCTCAACCGTCGCTCCGCGACTGCTGAGCGCCTGAAGCTCAATAAATCGAACCAGGCATGATTGGTAGGCCGTGGCAGTAGCCCGGGCTACTGCCACGGTATATCAATACCGACAAGTCAATGGAAAATTCTGGCGTTCGGCTTTGTCAGGCGTAGATCGGCAATTCCCTTCTCCGTCATCGCGGTTCCTTTCAAATCCAGAATACGCAACGACGGCCAGGAGGCCAAAAGCGGCGCAACATCGTCGCCCAGCCGTTTGCATCCTTGCAGGCTCAGTCTCTCAAGCTTGTTGAGCGCCTTCAGCCTCTCCAACCAGCGCGCGGAGACCGGCGCCCCGTCCAGCCGAAGCTCGCGCAATTCTTTCAGCGTCGTAATCGCATCAAGTCCCGATTCGGTCAGGCTGATCGTCCATAAGCCGGAATCGGTACGCTGCGATCCGCCCAGGCTCAGTGAAGTCAGCCCAGGAAATTGCCGCAAGGATTGCAGCCCAGTGTCAGTGAGTTTGTTGCCGCCGATTACCAACTCCTTGAGATTCTGGAGTGGGGTAAGACGATCAAGGCCGACATCCGTGATCTGCGCAAAGCCGGCGTCCAGTGATTCGAGCGTCGTCACGTTCGCGAGGTGCTCCAATGTCGTGTCGGTGATCTTCGTCCCGCGCAGGTTCAATCGCTTCAACCGCTTCCAGTTTTTCAACGCCGCCATACCCTCGTCGGTGATCTGTTCGGCGTAGTAGAGATTCAAGTCTACGATGCCGGGCGCATTTTTCAATTGCTGCAGGCCGTGATCCGTGATTCGAGTCAGCGATAGATCGAGATGCGTAAGATAAGGCAGATCGGCAAGCCGGGGCATGTCCGTATCAGTAACCCAACTCGCCCGCAGGTCAACGCCCGTGACGCGTCCTGCGCGGTCTCGCGTAATCACGCCGCCGGCCTCAGTGATCCAGTCGTGTCCCCTCGTGTTCTGCGATTTCAGAATGGCGGATGTCAGCCGCAGACCAGAAATTCTACGGTACAGCGGCGCCTCTACGCTCTCGTTTGACGCCCAACTTCTTTCTTTAACTCTGTGGCTTTTCCTCCGATTCGGCAGAGACGAGTCGCGGTCGAAGACAATCTGGCAGGCGGGCAACGCGGCTTTCAACTGTTCGTATCCCTTTTCCGTAACCATCGTGTGATAGAGGCTCAGCGACTTGAGTTGCGCCATTGTCTGAAGCGATGCGACGCCGGCGTCGGTGACGTCCGTAGTATCGAGCCGCAATTCCTGCAAGTGTGGAAGCGCCTTCAAAAGTTCGAGCGCCTTGTCGTCAACCGAAGTGTAGTCAAGATTGAGACGAGTTAGATTTTTGAGCGACGCGATGACCGCGGCGCCGGCGCCGCCTGTGCGGGTACGAAATAGTTCCAACCGTTCCAGGTTGACTAACGTTCGAAGATGATCAAGGCCTTTGTCAGTGATGCGGGTATGGTTGAGCGAAAGCTCCTTCAAACTTGTGAGCATTCCCAGGTGTTGCAATCCCTCGTCGCCTATATCAGTGCTGTCCAGTTCGAGCGTTTGCAATCGCGCGAGTTTACTGAGGTGTTTCAATCCGTCATTACTTATATCCGTCGAACTCAACGACAGGTGTTCGATAGTCGGAATCTCGGCGATCTGTCGCAGCCCTTCGGCGCCGATCGGCGCTCCCGAGAGGTCCAGATTGACGAGCGCCGGCAGCCCTTTCAGATGTACCAGCCCGGGGCCGCGCGTCAACGCGCCGGCCAATCGCAGCTCCTGAAGTTTCCGAAGACCCGCCAGATTAGCCAGCCCGTCGTCGGACACGGTCGTGTGGCTGAGGTTCAGCGACTTCAAACCTGTCACCCCTTTGATCGCGGCCAATCCCAGGGCGCCAATCTCCGTCGCTTCAAGGTCGAGCGTTTCAAGCTCAGTCATCGAAGATATATGCGCGAGCTGGGTGTCGCTGATTCCGGTCGCGGCAAGTGAAATCGTCCGCAATTTGTCGCCGGAAATCTCCGCCCTCCCACCGAGAGCCTTCACCCATGTTGCGATGGCTTCGACGCTGGTTCCCGCCGGACGGTCCGTCGCCGCGTTCTTTACCCTGGTCGCCAGCGCGTTCACGAAATTGACCTTGCAGTTCGGCGCATCGCCACGAAAGGCGTCTACCCCGGTACCCGTTACCCGGCTGTAGCGCAGGTCGAGGCTGATCAATTCTTTCAAGCTTCCGAGCTTTGACAGTCCGGCGTTAGTGATCCGGCTTCGGTAAAGATTCAGCTCTTGCAGTCGCGCCATCCCGGCCAGCGCGTCCGCCGAGGCGTCGGTGATCCCCGCGCCCAGCAGGTTAAGCTTTCGCATCGCGGTCAGATTACGCAGCCACGCCAATCCGGCGTCCGTGACCTTCGCGCCGCTGAGGTCGAGTTCCTGCAGTTGCGTGAGGCCGCCCAGATATTTGAGCCCCTCGTCCGTCACCAAAGTGTCGCGCAGGTTGAGCCGCCGCAGCGCCTTCAACTCGGCCAGTCCTTTCATCCCCTCGTCGTTGAATGGCGTGAGGCTAAGATCGAGCGACTCCAATTTCGCGAGCGGCGCCAGGCTCAGCTTCACAATCCGGCACTGCGCGCAGCGAAACTCTCTCAGTCGCGTTAGACCCGTGAGATGAGCGATCCCTTTGTCCTGCACGTTGACGTTGGTCAGGAAATGAAGGCTGAAGTGGAGCTTCTCAAGATTCTTCAGGCCGGCGAGGAATTTCAACTCCTCATTCGCATCCAGGCGACTTCCCGCGCCGGGATTCCAGCTAGGTCCGGGCAGGTACAATTCCTTTAGCCCGATAAGCCCACTGATCTTTTCAAGTTCCTTCGGCTCGATCAGCGTGCCGACCAGATCAACGCCGATGATGCGAATATCGCCGGTGGGCAACCGCGAGACATCTCCGATGGGATTGCCTTCCCCGCGCTCAGATTCGAGCCTGACGCGGCCGCCCTGCCGGATTACCCACTCTGCGATCTCCCGCTCAGACTTCTGGGTCGTCGCGTTTGTCGAAACGCCGAGCAATAGCGTCGCGGTCAAGAGCGCTTTCAATAATGTCTTCCTCATCATCATTGCTTCCGCCCCTGCCCGTATAAAATCGCGCCCGGTCGCGCGCCGGTGTGCCGTCCGCGTTCGAGAACGATCTTGCCGTTGACGATGACGTATTCGACGCCAGTCGCGTACTGGTGCGGCTTCTCGAACGTGGCGTTGTCAATGATGGTGTTGGGATTGAAGACTGTCACATCCGCCCACTGCCCGGGGCGCAACAATCCTCGGTCGTAAATGCGAATCTTGGCCGCGTTGGCTGAAGTCATTTTCCGCACGGCCTCTTCGAGTGAAATCAACTTCTCTTCTCGCACGTAGCGTCCCAGCACCCGAGGAAACGTCCCGTAATAGCGCGGATGCGGATTGCCGGCGGCCAGCGGACCTTCGGTCTTGACGGCGCTGCCGTCCGAGCCGATAGAGACGAACGGTTGTTTGAGCGCATATCGCATGTCATCTTCCGCATGATGGAAATAAACGGTCGGGACCGAGCCGCCGTTCTCCGTCAACAGCTCGAACAAAACATCGAGCGGCGGCTTGCCCGTGGCCTTGATGACTTCGCTCATGCGCTTGCCCTCGAACTGCTTGTATTTCGGGTTACGAAGCGTCACCAGCAGCATTCCTTCCCAACCGCCAGTCGCAGTGTAATGGTTGTACCAGTCAGAGCCGGGAATACCGTTGAGGATCTCGCTTTCCATTCGCGAGCGTAGCGCAGGCTCCTTGAGCCGTTGAATCATCGCCTCGGCGCCGCCTTCGTGCGCCCAGGGCGGGATAATGCTTGCCAGATTGTTCTGACCCGCTCTGTACGGGTAGACATTCGCTTCGACCAGTTGGCCTTGCGCGCGGGCCGCCGTAATCAAGGAAACCAGGTCTGGCATCTTGCCCCAGAGTTTATGCTCGGCGATCTTGAGGTGAATTACATCAACCGGTATGCGCGCGCGGCGGCCAATCTCCATCGCTTCGGAGACAGCTTTGAAAACTCCCTCGCCTTCGGTGCGAATGTGGGTCGAATATATTCCACCGTAAGGGGCCGCGGCTTCACACATGGCCACCAACGTGTCGGTGTCGATCCAGACGCCGGGTGGGCCGCTCAAAGAGCTGGCGACGCCCAGCGCGCCCTGCTCCATCGCCTCTCGCACGACAGCGCGCATGCGATTTAGTTCATCAGCCGAGGCCGGTCCGGCCTTGGCGCCGTGAACCGTCGTCCACACCGTGCTGGAGCCGATATACGATCCGATGTTGGTCGAAACGCCACGCCGCTTCAGCTCGGCGAAATAGTTGGAAAAATCCTTCCAGGCCGCGGAAGGCGCGGCTGAGCCGCCCTCGCCGAAGATCATCGAAGTCACGCCTTGACGAACCATGCTCTGTGCGTCGCCGTCTTCGAGTACTGTGTCATCGGAGTGGTTGTGAATATCGATGAAACCGGGCGCCACGGCGAGACCGTTCGCGTCGATCAAGCGTGCGGCCCTGGCGTTGGCGAGCGCGCCAATCGCCGCAATCTTTCCGTCGCGCAGGCCGACATCGTTTACAAATGAAGGATTGCCCGTGCCGTCGAGAATGCGGCCGTTGCGGATGAGCAGGTCGAATTCGGCCTGTTGGCCTTCAACGCCCGCAATCAAAATAAACATCAGGACGAACAATACCAGGGCGGTTTTCATGCCGGCGTCGATGCCTCCCATATTGCTTTATCCGAACGGACATCCAACCACTGGGCCGTCAGGATCGATTCCGAGTTTTGTTGAGTATTGCGCCCCGAATCGTACCCCACTTTATCGCGGTTTGAAATGTGGCGATTAATGCGTCGAGACAAAGCGGACAGAGTAGACAAATCACCCACGCGGCGGAAATATTTTTTGCGGGCGCCTTAAGCCCGCCTGTGCGACGCCCTGCCATCTCTCCATCTCCGCGCCAATTGGAACACCTCGACACGGTATGATGCTTGCTGAATGAATTTTGCGGCGGTGTAGCGGTCTTCCCGAGCGAATGGTGAAGATTCATTGATGGTTCGGCTGTATGCCGGAAGATTAGGTCGGAGGAAGAATGGACTTTCAGATTCAGATGGAACAAATGTCTGGCTATCTCGCCGCAAGGTTTATTGGCACAGCCATGCCGGGCGAGGGGTTGATGCAATTTGAATCAATCGCCGAACATTGCGAGCGCACGAAGAACGATAAACTTCTCATCGACACTACCGCATTCGCTGTAAAAATCTCTGTCACGAGCGGGTACTTCGCGGGAGAAAGAGCGCAGATTTTCTCGCGCAACGGGATAAAAGTCGCCTTTGTTGGCAGCCCGGAGCAACTTGATCTAGGAAAGTTTTCAATCCTGGTGGCTCAGAATCGATTCGTAAATGTCGAGGCATTTACGAATTTCCAGGCCGCCGAAGAGTGGCTATTGAAGTGACCTCAGAGTGCGACGACCAGCAAACTCGCCGCATCCGCTTACACGCCATTCCCTTTATCACAGCGACAAACTGTCACGTCTTGCGCTGCCGTCCGAATTGATCGAGTGTCACTCTCCTTGTGGAATCAGGAGTTTGGCGAGATGCGGACGCCTGGCGCCTATGTTGCGGGGCGATTGGCGTTGATACAGTTTCTACATCAAATATGGGTTGTTGACACGTCACCCTCGCTGTCCCGGCGATCGGGCGAAGGAGACTTCCCTATGACAGAAGTCGCTCGCAATGCCATAGATCTCATATGCAAAGGCAATCTTATCGAATGTTCAGCCGAGGCCTACCACTCGGAAATACGCAACGCGATCATCCGTTTCGCGTCTGATTGCGCTGACAGCAACGACGCGATTCGAATGCGGATCGCGCTCGCAGAGGTGAGTAGATTGGACAACAAGCATGGCTATGGGCCGTCGGCTAAATCGCCCGATAAACTCACCTAAAGTTCTCCATCTCCGCGCCATCTGAGCATTCAACACACCGCCGCGATAAATCGAACTGGCGCAAGTCTCTCCGGCTGATACCCGCAAGGACGTGGGTCGCAAGCATTTCACCGGCGCCCGCACGGGCGCGACACTGCATTTCACTGAATGGGGTGCGGCCCTCTGGGAACTGGCGACGGAAAGAGAGGCGACAGCGTAGTGCGTCCCGAAACGCCACACAGGTTTGCGGCGTACATCCGTTTCCTATCTCAAGTCCGTATTACTAACTCCACCTTACAAATCGAGACATTGAGTCACGCGTCACCCAGCAAAGAGTGACGGGTTGCGGCGTGCGCCTGTCACCCCCCTGTCATGGCGATCGGGCGAAGGAGACCTACTATGACAGAAAATGCTCGCAAGGCTATAGATCGCATTCGCAAAGGCGATCCTATCGAATGCTCAGCCGAGGACTACCGCGCTGAAATACGAGCCGCGATAATCCTTTTCGCGCTTGATTGCGCTGACAACGACGACACGGTTCGAATGCGGATCGCGCTCGCGGAGGCGAATAGGCTGGACAGAGAGCATGGCTTTGGGCCGTCGGCTGAATCGCCAGACAAACTCACCTAAAGTTCTCCGACTCCGCGCCAATCTCAACCGTGAGAGCGAAAAAAACCGGGGGAGATGCGCATCAAACTTCCCATACCCGTCACTGACTGCAATCTGGCGCCAACTTCCCCGAAGACACTCAAATCTTTAAGGGGAGAACGACTTGACGCAATCTGCCTTCCATCTTTCTGATTCTGCACGATTTCGACTATCTCCCCCGGTTTTTTTCGCTTTCCTACAAGGATCACCCCTAAATCGCGAGCCGTGCGTCATTGTCCGATAGCAGTGTATACTGCCAGCGGTCGACCTGTTTGCGTAGCGGGTCGAACTGCTGCTGAATCTGATCAATACCGTCAGTTACCAGATCAGCAAGGTTCACCGCCCCCGTGTGCTTGGCAAGTACAGGAATGAAGTCACCCTGAAATCCCAAATTTCCGAAAGCCAAGGCGTCATTTCATCGCGACTTGAATGGCCCGTGGAGATATCTCGTCTTGCGCGCATAGCGCACTTTGTAAGGAGGGGTAATGAACAACGTCATAGCGACCTTGTGTGGAGCCCTTGCAACTGTCGGGACGTTTGTCGTCCTTGAACGGATAATCAGGCAAACGGTGTACGTACTGCCGTGGCCGATCATTGCGAGCGCGCTACACCTTGCAGCTATCAGCGCCGCTGCCGGCCTCATCGCGGGAAAGATATCTGAAACACAGCACGCCCCGTGGGTGGGTTTGTCCGGGGCAGCCATAGGGATGATTTTTGTCATCAGCATCCTCAGGCAGCAGATTGATCTCCCGTTCGATATCGACAGAAACTTTGCATTGCTTGCGACCTTGGGAATCCCCGCGATGTTCGGAGCTCTCATAGCCGTAATCGCTCGCAAGAAAGGTTAATAACCAATTTAGTTGTTGTGGTGTTTGTTTTAGGGGCGCCCATAGTATTGGAACTGAAACGTCCGCTAAGGTTGAGACGCCCCAGCAAACTGATAACAAAAACCTCTTTCCGTGACCTGTCCCTCCTGCTCTTTCCCCCGGGTTCCATCGCTTCTGATGCTGCGGTCATGATTCCACTTTGACCGCGTTGACCTGCTTCCCCCCATCCGCCGCGATGTTCACCTGCTGCGGATTATCGATCGTGATCGGCGTTGAGTAGCGCCTCAAATCGCGCAACTGCCGAAGCGTCCACAGAAATG
Organism: Blastocatellia bacterium; assembly: GCA_036565725.1. GTDB lineage: Bacteria > Acidobacteriota > Blastocatellia > RBC074 > RBC074 > JAJVID01. The sequence continues at coordinate 6,581 of DATCXQ010000829.1, read as the reverse complement.
GCCGGTTGTACCGATCGATCATCTGCATCGCGTGTTCAATGGTATTCTGTCCGCTCACGCGCGGGTTGGAGGATTCGATTGGCAAGGAAGAAAACGAAAAGGCCACCGAGACGATGAAACGAATCGAGAAGGACAAAGGTCTCAAGGGTTTCTTCAGCAAGTAAGTTGCTGGGATTGCGCGGTCAGACTGCGAGTCGCCGCCAAAAAAGGCGCTGCAGCCGACGAGCGTCGCGATTTATCGGAATGACCACGTTTAACTGGAGACACCACGGCCGCGGGGGATGCGCGTCCCGTTATTCTTGTCTAAGCGCCGCCATAGGATCGACGCGCGCTGCTCTCCCTGCAGGAACAATACAGGCCATCAACGCGACGGCAGCAAACAGAACAGACACTCCGGCGAGCGTAAAAGGATCGATGGGATCTGTCGCAAAGAGCATCGATTGAATGAATCGGGCCAAGCCAATAGCTCCGCCTAGACCCACCAGAATTCCGATGAACACAGGAAAAGCGCCGCCCCCAACCACAAGGCGGATGATGGCGAAACGCGTTGCGCCCAGGGCCATGCGAATCCCCACCTCGTGCCTGCGCCGCGCGGTAACAAACGAAAGCACGCCGTAGATACCGGCGCAAGCCAGGAGCATCGCCAGCAGTGAAAGACCGCCGAGCAGCGAAGTTGTCAACCGTCGTGACATCAGGGATTCGCTCTTCATCTCCTCGACAGTCCTTGCGCGATCGAGTACTTGCGTCTTGTCGACTTTGGTCACAGCTCGCGCCACTAACTGAATCAACGCGCCTCCGGCGCCGCTGCCTCGCGCCACGATTCCCAAACCGACCACCGGATTTTGCGTGAAGCTGGCATAGGCGCCGACGTCGGTCAAGCTCTCAAGTCCCCTACCCTTTTCGTCAACCACCACGCCCACAATCTCCCACGCGGTTTGAGGGCCCAGCCCGCGCCGGCTCGGGAGAATCTTCTCCACCAGGATGCGCTTGCCGATTGGGTTCTCTTCGGGGAAATAGCGTTTGACGAAAGATTCGTTCACAACAACCACAGGCGGCGAGGTAGCCGTATCGCGCTTGTCAAGGAAGCGTCCCGCCTTCAGCGGCAGCCCAAGCGCTTGAAAGTATTCCGGGGAGACAATTTTGAAACCGGTTCCCACTTCTTCATTCGGCTTTTCCGCCAAGCGAAACGGCATACCGTCGCCCCAACCCCGTAATGGAAGGCCGGTGGTTACTGCCGCCTCGCGGATTCCAGGAACCGCACGCACCTCATCGAGGATGCGATCGACATACAACGTCACCGTCGCTGCGTCCGGGTTGCGCTCCATCGGCAGGGGAAGGTAGGCCGCAATCAGACCCTGAGACTCAAACCCCGTCTCCACGCTCATCAATCGTTGAAAACTGCGCACAAGCAGCCCGCCGCCCACCAGCAGAACGAACGCCACAGCCACTTGAGCGCCGACAAAGAGATTCCGGGCGAGAAGCTTGCCCCGCCCTGAAGTATTCGACCGGCCACCTTCCTTCAATGATTCAGCGGATTCCTTTCCCGTTGCTTGCAGCGCCGGCGCCAGTCCGACCGCGACGCAGGTGAATAGCGTGGCCGCAGTGAGAAAGAGCAGGACCCGGCCATCCATACTCACGCTCGCCTCGGCGGGCAGGAAGAAAGGCGGCAAGAGGCTTTGAATCCATTGCAACAACCCATAGCCCAAAGCCACACCTACGATGGCCCCGCATGCAGAGAGCAGCAGACTCTCCGTCAACAACATCCGCACCATGCGTCCGCGCCCCGCGCCCATGGCCAGCCGGACAGCGATCTCACGCGAGCGCAGCGTCGCGCGCGCCATCAACAGGTTGGCCAGATTGGCGCAGCCGATCATCAAGACGGCCGCAACCGCCCACATCAAGATCGTGAGAGAAAGGCGTAGTTGTGGGCCCACCATGCGATCAAGATATCGGTCCACGGTTGCGCCCCAGCCCTTCTTCACGTCCGGATAGCGCTCGGCGATCCCGGCGGCGATGGAGCTCATCTCAGCTTGCGCCTGTTCCAGGGTAACGCCGCGTTTCAGACGCGCCACTGCGCCATAGGAGTGGTAATTGCGCGGCGCTTGCGGTGGGAAGGCAAGAGGAATCCAGAGGTCGTTGCCACGCCGGTCGAACTCGCTCGAGCCCGGCAGCACCCCGATCACCGTGTAGGACTCGCCGTTGAGCAAGATCGATCGGCCCACAACGCCCCTGTCACCCCCCATAAGGCTCAGCCAGGCGCGGTGAGTGAGTACGGTCACCTTCTCCTTACCCTGCTGGTCCTCATCGGGTGCGAACGTACGGCCCAAAGCAGGCTTCACGCCGAACACATCAAAGTACGGCGCCGAGACAACACCGACGCGCAAGCTAATCGGCACGCCGTCCGATTCCCTTGCCAGGTAACTCATCGCGGCGCCAGTCTGCGCAGCCATCGATTCAAACGAGTGGCTTTGCTTCGTCCAGTCGATGTAATTCGCCGGGGCGATGCCGTTGCGCCCGCCGCTCGGGGGCTTCTCCCACAATTGCACGATGCGTTCCGGCTCCGGATAACCTACCGACTTCAGCAGGACGCCGTCGACCAGGCTGAAGATCGCCGCGTTCGCGCCCAACGCCAGCGCGATGGTTAATACCGCAAAGAATGTAAATCCCGGATCGCGCCGCAAAACCCGCGTTGCATATCGAATGTCCTGAAAAAATGTTTCGATCGTTGCTCCCATAAGAACCTCCTGCTTTTCCTTCGCCTCCTCAGTGTACAAGTTAGAGGGCTGATGGTTACCAATCGCCGCAGCGTTCTCCTCTATACTGAAATCAGATGTCCCACTTGCTTGAGCGTCGATTTGAAGAGCGCGCGCTCACCACCACCGTCGACCACGTCTTCAATTGGGCGCGCAAATCCGCAATCTGGCCTATGACGTTTGGCCTTGCCTGCTGCGCGATTGAAATGATGGCTTCAGGAGGGCCGGGCTTCGATATCGCGCGCTTCGGCGCCGAAGTCTTCCGCCTGTCGCCCCGCCAGAGCGATCTGATGATCGTCGCCGGCGCCGTCACGCTTAAGATGTCCCCCCCGGTCAAGCGCCTCTACGATCAAATGCCCGATCCCAAGTGGGTTATATCTATCAAGAATCTGTGATCGCATGCAAAGACGAAGGCCAATTTTATAAAATGAAATGTACCAACGGCCAGAGACACGGGAAGAATTTCGGTTCTGCCGCATACCTGATAATTATGGATAGCTTGCCGCGTAAGGAGAAGTTGAAATAGGCACACTCTGCCTTCTATCGAAAAATTGCGCCAGAACCTCTTATCATTCAGGTTGTGCGCAGACATGATTACGCATTAGGCGGACAATGACAGGTCGAATTGCAGGAGGTCAAATGAAGGAAACGAGCGTCGAAAGAACTAAGTTCGAGCGCGCTAACCCAATATTGAGCGTGGCGGATATGGCGCGGAGTCTCCAGTATTACGTGGAAGTACTCGGATTCAGCAACGCCGAGTGGGGGAGTGACGAATTCACCTGCGTAACCCGCGACGGCGCTGGAATCTACCTGTCTGAAGGTGATCAAGGCCAGCCCGGAACCTGGGTGTGGGTTGGCGTCGATGACGTTGAGATCCTACACGAAGAGTACAAGGCCAAAGGCGCCATGATTCTGCACCCTCCAGAGATCTTTCCATGGGCGTGCGAGATGAAGGTCAGAGACCCAGATGGGCACGTTCTGCGGTTTGGGTCAGACCCGAAGGAAGAGGCCTAGTCCAACCACTCCCTGGACTTGGTCCTCATCCGCATGAGCAGGAGGTCGGCATGTTCAGGTACGGTCCTTCTTCCGGCGACCACCGATTGACTGAAAATATCCTCGAAGGTCGATTCGACGGGAGACGGTCGCCGCAATGAAAAAAGCCGGGCGATTGACCCGGCTTTTGCGCGTGTGTGCGTCTCGAATTTGCTTTCAGGGATATTTGTGGCGGGGCTTCAACTCACCTCGTAAAATATGAGCCTTCGGCGGCATGCTAGATACGGAAGTCGGGCTGGAAAAGCTGGAACCGTGGCGCGAGCACACCAGCGCAAAGTTCTCGCTGTTCATGCTGCCGGGCGACCACTTCTTCCTTTATACCTCTCGCCTGCCCCTGCTCAAAGCCATCTCCGAGGGCTTGGCGCAGACTGCCGGCGGCGCCATCCCACACTAAATCCTCATGACAAGAGAGACCGAAAAAAATACGCTTTAGGCCAGAATCTTGCTGACGACATCGCCGTGAACGTCCGTCAGTCGGAAGTAACGCCCCTGGTATTTGTACGTCAGCCGCGTGTGATCGATTCCAAGGCAATGCAGGATCGTCGCGTTGAGGTCGAACACCGAAACCGGATCGCGCGCGATGTTGTAACTGAAGTCATCGGTTTCGCCGACGGTCACGCCCGGCTTGACGCCGCCGCCCGCCAGCCAGACTGTAAAGCAGCGGGGGTGATGGTCGCGCCCGTAATTATCCTGGGTGAGGGCGCCTTGCGAATAGACGGTGCGCCCGAATTCGCCGCCCCATACGACCAGCGTGTCATCGAGCATCCCTCGCTCTTTCAACTCCTCGATCAGCGCGGCGGTCGGCTGGTCGGTATCGCGCGCCTGATTCCTTATCTGCTTTGGACAGTTGTTGTGCTGATCCCAGCCGCGATGGAAGAGCTGAATGAAGCGGACGCCGCGCTCGGCCAATCTCCTCGCCAGAATGCAATTGGCGGCGTACGTGCCCGGCCGGCGCGCGTCGGGGCCATATCGATCAAACGTCTTGTCCGGCTCCTTCGACAGATCAATCAGTTCCGGCACGGACGATTGCATGCGGTAAGCCATCTCGTACTGCGCAACGCGCGACAGAATTTCAGGGTCGCCGACGCTTGCGGCGTTCTTCTGATTCAATTTCGCCAAGTCGTCCAAAAAACGCCGCCGCGCCTGATCGTCGATGCCCGCCGGATTCGATAAATACAACACCGGGTCGGCCCCGTTCTGAAATTTCACCCCCTGATACTTTGACGGCAGAAAGCCGCCGCCCCACAGCCGGTCATACAACGGTTGATCGCCCGTGTTGCCTGTTCCCAGCGAAACCATCACGACGAAGGCGGGCAAGTCTCTGTTTTCGCTGCCCAGTCCGTAAGAAATCCACGCCCCCATGCTCGGCCTGCCCGCGAGATGAAAGCCGGTCAGCGAAAACGTGATCGCCGGATCGTGGTTGATCTGCTCCGTGTGCATGGATTTGATGAAGGTGAGGTCGTCCACGACCTTCGCCGTGTGCGGCAACAACTCGCTCAGGCTGGCGCCCGATTGGCCGTGTCGCGCGAATTTGAAGATTGAAGGCGCGGTAGGAAAGCTTGATTGATAGGCGGTCATCCCGGTCAGCCGCTGTCCCTGCCGGATCGAGTCGGGCAAGTTCTGGCCACGATACTTTTCCAGCCCCGGTTTGGGATCGAAAAGATCAAGTTGCGACGGCGCGCCGGATTGAAACAGATAGATCACGCGCTTTGCTTTAGGCGCGAAATGCGGGACGGCGCCGCTCGGTTGCGATGGCGCCTGCGCCGACAGATTCTCGTTCAACAATGAGGCCAGAGCCGCTGCGCCAAGCGCGCATTGATTGATGAATGCTCTGCGTGAAAGTTGCGTTTTGAAATCATCTACTGGGTTCATTGCTATTGTTTCGTGATCGCTTCATCCAGGTTCAGAATCAAACTGGCCGTCATCGCATAGGCCGCCAGTTCAGCCGGGTTAAGCCTCGCGTCATTGCGCTTTTCACCGATCATCAACAGCTTTTCGGCTTCGCGCGGACGCTCGCGAAAATAAGCGAGCTGGGCGTTCAGGTTTTCGAGCAGCGTTTCTTGTTCCACACCGTCAGGCGGGCGGGAAGTCACAGCGCGAAAAGCCCACGCCAAACGCCCGCGCGGGCCTGTACTTACAGTCAGCAGCATCCTTTCGGCCAGCATCCGCGCGGATTCAACGTAAGTGACATCGTTCATCAAATTCAGCGCTTGCAGTGGAGTGTTCGTGCGCGTGTCGCGGACGGCGCATTGCTCGCGCGCCGTCGCGTCAAAGATCTGCATCCCCGGATTCAAAACAGTACGCTTCCAGAAAGTGTAGAGGCTGCGCCGCCACAGCCCCTCGCCCTTGTCCTGCGCGTAGTTCGTCATATTGGAAAAGACCATGTCTTTCAGCAGACCGGCAGGTTGATAGGGCCTGACCGAAGGCCCGCCGAGTTTTTCCATCAGCAGCCCGGAAACCAGCAGCGCCTGATCGCGGATCATTTCCGCAGGAAGCCGGAATCGCGAGCCGCGCGCCAGCAAACGGTTGTCGGGGTCGCGCTGCAAAAGTTGCTGCGTGACATCGGACGATTGCCGGTAGGTCGCGCTCATCACGATGGTCTTGAGCAGCGCCTTCACATTCCATTGCGGATTGCGGGTCAGTACCGCGCGGTGTTTCCCAAGTCCGCTCACTGATAGAGACTCGCTCGCTACCGCTCTCGGTAATGATTCGGATTGCGGATTTATCGCCTCGTCGCCCCGTCGCCGCGTCGCCCCGTCCCTGAATTCCACAGCC
>DATCXQ010000780.1:0-7099 GCA_036565725.1 Blastocatellia bacterium | reverse complement strand
CTGGCTTGCGCGTTCATACACGAGCCGCGGATGATGTTTCTGGACGAGCCTACGGCCGGCATTGACCCCGTGGCGCGCCGCGACCTGTGGGACCTGCTCTTCCAGCTTTCGGGCCAGGGCGTTACGTTTTTCGTCACTACGCATTACATGGACGAAGCCGAGCGATGCGGGCGTGTCGGTTACATCTACCTTTCAAAACTGATCGCCTGCGGCGCGCCTAACGAATTGAAGGAGATTCCGGAAGTCAATCCGCCCGGAGCGCGCCGCATCGAAATCGACGCCAGACACACATCGAACGCCCTGGCCGCGATCAAGCGCAAGCCCTACGTCCGCAGCGCGACGATCTTCGGCCAGTCGATTCACCTGTTGATGGACGAGTCCGTGACGCTCGACCAGGTCAAATCCGACCTGGCGCGCGAGGGATTCACAGACGTCGAACTGAGGACGATCACGCCGTCGCTCGAAGACGTTTTCGTAACATTGACCAATGCGCTGAGAGACTGACGCGAGAACACATTTACAAAGTGGCCTCCTTTTTTGCATCCCCTCGTCTTTCGCTATGAGGCCTATGGCAGTTAACAAATGAGATTACGGTGTGGGGCGATTTGTTTAATCGCCCTATTGCGGCTTTGTTTAATACTGGCATGTGATCGGTACCGTACCGGAGTCCAGTTTCCCGTACATGCAATTGATAACCGATCTAACATCAGCTTGAGAGAGTAAGTATGAAAGCCCTGACTCCTGAGGAAGCTAATGCGAAAGCGGCCGGGCGAAGCGGCGGCGTCCGCAACAACCCTTTCACCGGACTGCTCCCGGTGTTGCGCAAAGAGGCGATTCACATCCGCCGCGATCCGATGGCGCTGTTTTTCACCATACTCATACCGACGATGCAGCTTTTCCTGATCGGCTTCGCGATCAACACAAACGTGCGCGACATTCCGACGGCGGTATACGACGCGGCCCACACGCAGGAGAGCCGCCGGTTGCTCGACCGCTTCGTCAATTCGGATGATTTCGAGATCGTCAGCCGTGTCACGTCGGATGACGAACTCAATCGGGAGATCATCTCCGGGCGCGCGCGCGTCGGCGTCAAGATTCCGCCAGATTATTCGCGCAGGCTGCTGGCTGGCGAGACGGCCAGCGCGTTGATCCTGATCGACGGCTCGGAATCTTCAGTGGCGGGCGAGGCGATGAACGTCGCCAACGCCATCGCGCTCAGCGAGTCGCTGGAGCGGGCGCTGAGCGTCTCGGTGACCAGACGGACGCTTCCCGTCGAGGCGCGGCCCAAAGTCCTTTTCAATCCCGACATGCGTTCCGCCAATTTCCTGATCCCCGGAATGATCGCCGTGCTGATGCAGATGATGACCGTGCTCTTGACGGCCATCGCCATCGTCCGCGAGCGCGAAAAAGGGACGCTCGAACAACTTTACATGACCCCGATCAAGCCGCTGGGGCTGATGGTCGGCAAGATCGCGCCGTATGCGGTCGTGGCCTACACCGAACTCTGTCTGCTGCTGTTTTTCATGCGCTGGGCGTTCGGCGTGCCCATTTCAGGCAGTTTCTTTCTGCTGCTGTTGTTGGTCACGCCGTTCATACTGACGATGCTCGGCTTCGGGCTGCTGATCTCGACGCGGGCGCAATCCTATCAAGAGGCCACTCAAGCGGCCTTCGGCACGATGATGCCCTCGATCTTTCTTTCGGGCTACATCTTCCCGATCGACACCATGCCGCAATTCTTTCAATGGGTGAGCCAGATCATTCCGACGACCTACCTGATTCAAATCTTCCGCGGCGTCATCCTGCGCGGCGCAGAACTGGGCGACCTGTGGAAACAGGGGCTGATCCTGTCGGCGATGAGCGTCGTGATGATCACGATCGCGGCGGCGCGCTTTAGAAAGAAGACCGGGTGACCTGGATAAGCGCGATCTTCGGTGTTCTATCCTCGTCCCTTATTCCACGCGCAACGCGACCATCGGATCGACTTTCGCCGCCCGCCGCGCCGGAATCCAGCAAGCCAGCAGCGCTACAGCGGTAAGCAACAGCGCGACCGCGACGAACGTCAGCGGATCGGTCGCGCTCACTCCGAAAAGCAATGACTTCATCAACCGCGTCAGCGCCAACGAGGCGGCCAGCCCGATCGCCATGCCGGCGAGCGTCAGCTTCATTCCCTGCCTTGTCACCAGTCTCAGCACGGCGCCCGCGCTCGCGCCCAGCGCCATCCGGACGCCGATTTCCCGCGTACGCTGCGCGACCGAATAGGCCATCACTCCATAAATTCCCGCCGCCGCCATGACCAACGCCACCAGACCGAAGACGCCCAGGACGCTCCCGGCCAGTCGCGCGGGCAGCAACGCCAGCCCCAGATGCTGTCGCATCGTCTTCACGTCGTAAAGCGCCAGGCTCTTGTCCAGCCCCGCCACTTCGCCGCGCACCGCAGGCAGGTAATCCAACGGATCGCTGTTCGTGCGGACGATCAGCGTCGGCGACGATTGATAACGCTGCGCCAGATTCAGATAGAAGAACGGCGTGGCCTCCTCACCCAGTGTGACGTACTTGCCGTCCTTCACGACGCCGATGACTTCCTGATACGGCGAGTCGTTGGCGCCGCTTCGCGCGACTCCCATCTGAATGCGTTTCCCGACCGGATTCTGTCCGGGCCAGTAGCGGCGCGCGAAGGCTTCGTTGACCATCACCACGCCAGGCGCCCCTTCAAGATCCTGTTCTTTGAACGCGCGGCCACGCAGCAAGGGAACGCCCAGGGTTTCAAAATATCCCGGCGCGACTGAGGACGAATTTACCTCCGTACTTTCGCCCGGCTGCGCGGCGTAATCTTCGATAGTGATCGCGCGCCGCGCGCCGCCGGTGAATCCTAGCGGCAATTCGTCGGTCATACTCGCCGAGACGACTCCGGGGAGCGCGCGCACGCGGTCGAGCAATTGCCTGGAAAAATTCCGCCCTGTCTTCTCGTTGTAGCCCTGCAATTGTAAATCCATCGACAGCGCCAGCAGGTTGTCGGCGTCGAAGCCAGGATCGACCGAGCCGGCGTTGCGCAGGCTGCGAATGAAGAGGCCGGAACAGATCAACAGCATCAGCGAGAGCGCGACCTGCGCGACGACCAGCGCGCTGCGCAATCGTCCGCGCCCGGTCGCCCCGCCCGCTTCGTCTTTGAGCGATGCGACCAGGTCGGGGCGCGAAGCCGCGATCGCCGGCGCCAGGCCGAAAAGGACTCCGGTCAACAGCGAAAGGCCGAACGCAAAACCGAGCACACGCCAATCGGCGCCCATATCAATTTCAATCGGAACCGGCGCCGGCGGCTTGAACGCCATCAGCAACCCCGTTCCCCACGCCGCGATCAGCAACCCGGCAACGCCGCCGAGTAGTGAGAGCGACAGGCTCTCCGTGATCAATTGCCGGATCAAACGGCCGCGACTCGCGCCGAGTGAGAGCCTGATGGCGATCTCTTTGCGGCGCGCCGTCGCACGCGCCAGGAGCATATTGGCGACGTTGGCGCAGGCGATCAGCAACACCAATCCCACGACCGTCATCAACAACGACATAAAGATCACGACCGGCGTTCGAAGATCAGGCAGAACGCGCGCCTGGTCTTCGGGCAAGAGCGAAATGGCCCGCGATTGATTGCGGATGTTGGTCCACGGCTGCGGCCATTCTTTGAAAAGCAGTTCGGCGATGCGGCGGAAATCGGCCTGCGCCTGATCTAATGTGACGCCGGACTTCAATCGCCCCATAACCAGAAACCCACGGTCCCCGCGTTCGACCAGATAATCGCCGCCTGGGGCCGCCTGCTTTATCATCATCGCCGGGACCCACAAATCCGAAGCTATTCCGCGTATCAATCCCGAATATTTCTCCGGCCCGACGCCGACAATGGTGAACGGATGGCCGTTGAGTTTTATCGCGCGGCCGACGACAGACGGATCGCCGCCGAAGCGGTTTTGCCAGAGTTTGTGGCCGATCACCACGACCGCGCGCTCGCCGGGCGTCCGATCCTCTTCAGGCAAAAAGCCTCGCCCCAGCGCAGGCTTGACGCCAAGCGTCGAGAAGTAATTCCCACTGACGACCTCGCCGAAGGCGCGTTCATTCACCCCGTCAACGTTCAGACTGAACGCTGTCGGCATATAGGCCACCGTCCCAGAAAAGACCTGGTTGCGATCGCGAAAATCGACGTAGTCGGGATAAGACGACCCGCCGTATTGCGTGCTGCTGAAATCGCTGGTGTAGACGGCCGTGAGTTGTTCAGGCTTCTCGACCGGCAGCGGACGCAGCAGCAACGCGTTGACAAGGCTGAAAATCACGCTGTTCGCCCCTACGCCGAGCGCGAGCGTGACGACCGCAATCAGAGTGAAGCCGGGATTCTTCACCAGCATTCGCGCGCCATAGCGCAGGTCTTGCCAGAGTGCATGCATATTTTTGTCCTCACTATAGAAGTGTTTGCATAAGCGCTCCAATCTCATTCCTGCCGCAAGGCGACTATCGGGTCTATCCGCGCGGCGCGTCGGGCCGGCCACAAACAAGCCTGAAGGCCGGCTATGAGCAGAATCAACGAGACGGCTATGAAGGTGATCGGGTCGAACGGGGAGACGTTCCAGACCTGGCGTGCGAGCAGTCGCGCCGTCAGAAAGCTGCCCGCCAACCCGAGCGCAACGCCGATCAGCAGCAACCACGCGCCGCGCTTCACGACCATTCCGGAGATATTGCCGGGGCTGGCGCCGAGCGCTATTCGCACGCCGATCTCGTGGGTCTGCTGCGCCACCGAGCTGGACATCACGCCGTAAACTCCGATCACAGCCAGCGTCAACCCCAACGCGGCGAAGACCGCGAAAAGCGCCAGGTTGAAACGCGGGCCGGCGTAAACGCCTTCCTGAAGAACGCGATCAATCGTCATGACGTCTGTGACCGGCTGATCCTTGTCGACGGAGTAGACCTGATTCAACAATGATTTTGTAATTCCGGCGGGATCGGCCTGAGTGAGCGCCACCAGGCGATCCGCGCGTCCAGTCACGGTGAACGGCAAATAGACTTCGGGCGTCACCTGGTCCATGAGTCCGCGGTTGAGCGTGTCCTTCACCACGCCAACGATCTGAAAAGAGTCATCCGTAGCTCCGAACGGGGGCTGCTTCAATCGCGGAACGCGAACCACCCGCCCGAGCGCGTCGCGCCCATCGAGCCGCCCGCGGACGAAGCTCTGGTTGACGATGGCCAATTGCCGCCCCCCGCTCACTTCATTCTCCGCGAAGAGACGTCCTTCGACGAGCGCGATTCCGAGAGCCTTCGTGTAATCGGCGTTGATTTGATGGATGACGACCGGTCGCGTGTCCGGCTGCGCGCTTCCGACGACTTCCACCGGCGTGTTGAAATTTCCCATCGGGTGCATGCCTGTGTTCAATCCGACGGCCTGCACTCCGGGCACGGCGCTCACGCGGCGGAGTAACTCTTGAAAGAACGCGACGCGGCGTTCACGATCCGGATAACGCTGCTCCGGCAGCGGAACACGCATCGTCAACAGCCGGTCGGTTCGGAATCCGAGCTCTACATCCTGCACCGCCATGAATGTCCGAATCATCAGGCCGGCGCCGACCAACAACATCAGCGACAACGCGACCTCGACGACCACCAGACCTTTGCGCAGCAACGCCTGCCTCGCGCCGCCTTGCAGACCGCGCCCCGCCTCACGCAGCGGATTGGCCAGATCGCGACTGCTGGTGTGCAGAGCCGGGGCGAGACCGAAGAGAACGCTCGTCATCGCCGACACGAGCACGGTGAAGAGCAATACCGGGGTGTTGAGCGCGATCTCCGACTCGTCCGGTATCGTGTTCTGAGGAACGATGGCCAGTATGGCTCGCAGACATCCGAACGCCATTGCCACGCCCAGCGCGCCTCCGGCCACAGCGATCAGCAGACTCTCGGTCAACAATTGCCGGATCAGACGCGACCGCCCCGCCCCCAAAGCGGCGCGCACCGCCATCTCTTTCTGTCGAGCGCTGGCCCTGGACAAAAGCAGGTTCGAAACGTTCGCGCACGCGATCAACAACAACAGCCCGACCGCGCCGAACAGTATCCAGAGGTTTTCACGAATGCTGCTTGGGAATGTCTCTTTGAACGAGAGCATCCCGACCCGCCAGTTGTCGGGAAATTGCGCGGGCTCTATTTTTTTCAAGTCTGAGATGATCGGCCGCAGATCGACTTCGGCCTGCGCTTCGGTGACGCCCGGCTTCAATCGTCCGAGCAGGTGAACGCCGCGAACGCCTTCAACGACGCGCCCGCGCTCGAACGTGACCGGAAGATAGACGTCGGCGCCGCGCCACATAAACCGCTTAGGCATGACGCCTATCACCGTGCGAACCTTGTCGTTCAAACGAAGCTGCCGCCCCACGACGTTCAGATCGCCGCCGAATTGCCGCTGCCAGAAGCGGTAGCCGAGCACCGCCACCGGGGCCGCGTCAGCTCTGGCGTCATCCGGCATGGTCGTCCGCCCAATTAGCGGCTGCACGCCCATCACCTGAAACGTGTTGAACGTGCCGTAATTTCCGCGCAGACGCTGCGGCTCGCCGCCGTCAACCCACAAAACGTCGCTGATAGTGGAAGCGATCACCCCTTCGAAAATCGTGTTTCGCTCGGCGATCTCCAGAAACTGATCGGTGGAATAGCCGAGCCGGAAGCCGCGCTGGCCCGGATCCCAAACCCTGACGCTCATCAGATTGTCCACGTCCTTGTAAGGGAACGGATCGAGCACGACGGCATGAATCACGCTGTAGATCGCCGTCGTCGCCATAATGCCGAGCGCCAGCGAAAGGACGGCGATCGAAGTGAAGCCGGGACTCTTCGCCAGATGGCGAACCCCGAACCGTATGTCGCGCAAAAACTCTGTAAGCCAGTTAAGCATCCAGGCATCCTCGGAAAATGTACCGTGGGTTGTCCAACTTGCGGGTGGCTCGATTAATGAGCCGTTCAGTTACTGCCAGGTAGTTTGATGATGAAGTCTCCGCAGGTTGGACAACCTACGGTACATCACGCGCCGCATTGTTATTCACGCCGAAGCGCTACTATGGGGTCAACCTTCGTCGCGCGCCGCGCCGGGATA
>DATCXQ010000188.1:0-36960 GCA_036565725.1 Blastocatellia bacterium | reverse complement strand
AACTGGAGTTATATGAGATCAATGTGAGGCATTTGGCGTCGGGATGAGGTTTTGGCGAAGGACACCCGGTTATCTCAATCCCCGAGGTCGGTGGCCTGCATCACCGGTATCAGCGGGCAGCTTGAAGCCGGCTCGGTTAATTTATGTTCCCGAATACTGATCGACGACAGATCCAGCCGCAAGAATCGGCTTGGCGCGATCAGGATGATTCTTCTGAATAGGGCGAACGGCCCATCTCGAAACGATGGTCGGATTTTGCGGAGGTTCGTCTGCCGTAAAGAATGAGAAGCGCTATTGTCCGAATTGATGAAAGCCGAGTCGAAGTTGAACTCATCGATCTGGTGAAATTCCGGCCTGAAGCTCTCGGATGGCATTTTCGGTACCCACAGGCGCCTAACGTTGTGCGACCCTCTCCGCCGAGACCTCGTGCATCGCGCCCTGCCCCTGCTCGAAAGCGGTGATGTTGGCGAGCGTCGTCTCCGCAATGCTCATCAAGGCTTCTTCGGTGAAGAAGCCTTGATGGCCGGTGATGACGACATTGGGAAAGGTGAGCAGGCGCGCGAAGACATCATCTCGGATGACCTTATCCGACAGGTCTTCGAAGAAGAGATCGGCCTCCTCCTCATAAACGTCCAGGCCGAGATAGCCTATCCGGCCCGACTTCAAAGCCTCGATCACCGCTTGCGTGTCAATCAACGCGCCGCGGCCCGTGTTGATCAGCATGACGCCGGATTTCATCTGGCCGAGCGCCTGCGCGTCAATCAGGTGGCGCGTCTCAGGCGTCAGCGGGCAGTGCAGCGTGACGATGTCCGAAGCGGCGAAGAGATGAGGGCGCGAGACATACTTCACGCCCATCTGCTCGCAGTCAGGATTCGGGAAAGGGTCATGCGCCAGCAGATGGCAACCGAAGCCTTTCATGATCCGCGCCACGACAGCGCCGATCTTCCCTGTGCCGATGACGCCTACTGTGCGGCCATGCAGATCGAACCCCAACAATCCGTCGAGGGAGAAATTGCCTTCACGCACGCGAGCGTAGGCGCGGTGTATCTTGCGGTTGAGCGTCAGAATCAACCCCGCCGTATGCTCGGCCACCGCATACGGCGAGTAAGCCGGGACGCGGACCACAGTCAGCTCCAATTCACGAGCGGCGATCAGGTCTACATTGTTGAATCCGGCGGAGCGGAGCGCGATTAGACGAGTTCCCTGCCCGGCCAGCGTATTGAGCACAGTCGCGCTCAACTGATCATTAACGAAGACACAGACCGCCGGGAACTGCGCCGCGAGCACGATCGTCTCTTCGGTCAGGCGCGGTTCGAAAAAAACCAGTTCGTGCCCGTAGGTCGCGTTGGCGGCTTCCAGAAACGCCCGGTCATAACTTTTGGTACTGAAGATCGCTACTCTCATAAAGAGTTGTAAGGCAAGATCGGCGCCGAATACTGCAAAATGTTACCAAAACGCCATTGGCCCCCCTCGCCATAGCCTTTGTGGCAAACATCTTTGAAGGCCTCGCCGACTTGCTCGTCGGGGCCATACGCATTGTTGATATGTTTACTCGCGAGCAACCGCCGCAGATCTGTTGAAGCCACGCTACTCTTCGGCCTGTCCGACAGGCCTGAGCCCATGCAGTCGCGTCCAATACTTGGTGTGCGCCCTCTTCGCCCAGCCCCAGAAGCGGCCCTGACGCAAATCGACACCTTCCTCATCCCACAGCTTGTGATGCAGATAGATCGAGTCTTCGCCGCCCTCATCAATCACCAACATCATCTCGTGATCGTAACTGGCTTCCGGTTCATGGCCTTCGATCTCCGCGGCGAGGTTGGCCGCAGCGACCTCGCCTTGCAACACGGCCATGTGCCCCATCTTCGGCCCCGGAAAGTTCACCGAGTCGCCGGCGGCGTACATCCGGTCGGCAAGATGAACGCGCATCCGGCTGTCCACACGGACGTAGTCGTTCGGATCAGTGATGCCAATGTGTCTGGCTTCGGCCGGACCATGAAACGGCGGGATCAGCATAAGCAGGTCGTAGTCCATACGTTGACCGTCGCCGGCACATACTTCTTTTTCTGTCACGCGATTCACAGAGAAATCGGGCGCAAATTCGATGCCGCGCTCGTCGAGCGCCTCTTGTAACGCGGGCGCGATGGCGTCCCCGCCCAATAATCCGCCAAGCTTCTCCGGGCTGACGATCGTGATTCGCGCGCGGTCACGTTCGCCGCGCGTGCGCAACAATCTATCCAGCGCGAACGCCGTTTCGTAAACCGGCACGGCGAGCCGCGCGTCCTGACAGTAACCAATGACGGCATGGCCTCCGTGAAAGCCTTTGATCGCCTCGCCGAACCTCAAGGCCGCGCCCACCGTCAGAAGATGATGCGCGTACTCTAGAAAGCCTGGAACACGTTCGGCGGCGAGCCTGCGGCCCAGCGCAAACACGAGATAGTCATAAGCGATACGCCTTTCGAAGTGGCCGCGCGGAACGACCACGTAGCGCTTATCCGGGTCGTAGTCTGTGACCTCCGCCTGCATCAATGCGACACGCTGTGACCGCATCGCGTGGACCAGGTCGAAGAAGACATCCTCCAATTTGAGGCTGCCGAAGGCCAGCCGAACCAGCGACGGGAAGAAGGTGAATTCACGATGGCGCGAGACAAGCGTGATCCGGTGTTCCGGCCCCAATCGCTGCGCCAAACTTTCCGCGGCGACCACGCCGGCAAAGCCGCCGCCCAACACAAGCACGTTTACCATACTCAACTCCTAAAAAGTAGCATCAATATACCTGCCGCAATGACTATGCCGTATGCGGGCAAAATCCTGACGAATAATCGCCGGCGCCCAAGCGCGGCGACGGCCCCGGCCTTGAAGATCAGGTTCGAGACCGCCGCGACGACGATAAGCCTCCAGCCGTCCTCGGCGTTAAGCCTGCCCGCGTTGAACAATTGCGCGGTCGAAAGCGTGATCGCATCCACGTCGGTCAACCCGGACAGTCCTGCAACCATATACAACCCGCGATTGCCGTACCGCTCTTTCACGGCGGCAACGACAAATAAAACCACGGCGTAGATCAGCCCGAATAGCAGCGCCGATTTCAACTCCGAAGGGTTCTCCTGCTCGGGCATCTCTTCGTGATCTTTGCCGCTCCTGAGCCAGAGCCCGAATGCGCCCAAGACCGACAGGATCAGCAGCGCCATCAACCACGGGGCCGCCGCCGGCAGGAGCGAGGGCGCGACAGTCGCAATCTCCAACAGCATCCGCGCGAACACGACCGCAGAAGCTATCGTAATCACGATGGCCGCCGACCCGACGGCGCCCGGCGACGCGGCGGCGCGTTTAGCGTAACTGACAGTGGTCGCGGTGCTGGAGACCATTCCGCCAAAAATACCTCCAAGCACGATACCCGCGCGTTGACCGAGGAATTTATATGCGATGTAACCGCCCAGGCTTATGCCGACGATTAGCACGACCATCCACCAGATGTTGCGCGGATTGAGCACGGCGAAAGGGCCGTAAGTCCGGTTGGGCAATACCGGCAGGATGACCAGCGAAATCAGCGCGAACTGCATCACCGCCCTCAGGTCACTGGCTCCCAGCCTTGCCACAATGCCGTGCAGCTCTCCCTTAAAATGCAGCAGCACTGCAGCCCCGCCGCCGATTGCGATGGCCGCGGCTCGATCTCCGACGACCAGATACGCGCCTACCGCGAACATCAACAGCAGCGCCACTTCTGTGGTAATCCCCGGGTCGAGAGGGCCTTTACTCGTTTCAATGATCTTTCCGATGAAGATGACTCCAGCCAGCGCGATGATTCCAGCCGCCAAAATCCAGCCACTGAAGGTTTGCGACAGCAGTCCACAGACCGTTCCCAGGACCGTGACCAGAGGAAATGTGCGAACTCCAGCAAGAGGCGACGCCGCGCTTTCGCGCTGCAACCCGACCAGCAGCCCTAACCCGAGCGCAATCCCCAGTTGCTGAAACAGTGAGGAAATTTCCATAGCCCTTCGTCCTTCGTCGTTCGCCGTGAGATTCCAGCAACAAGTGTACCAGCCAGCCTTTCATACCGAGAGCCTGCGGCGGCGGCCCTTCGGTGCGAACTTTCACCCAGGCGCCTGAGGGAATTTTCCCACCGCCGGCGAATGCGATCCTGTGTCTGGACGGTAATCAAGCCACTTCTCTGTTGGCACATGCATTGCTCCCAAGAAGAGCCGATATGGAATCAGGGACAACACAGTCATCACTGGAGTGCGTTCGTCATCGAGAACGGGCTTGCGAAGCTGCCAGAGGTTGAAATAGGCCGTCGCGCCGATTTCGAAGTCGAAGTCCTCAACGGACTGCGGGAAGGCGAGAGCGTAATCGCTCATCCTTCGAACCTGGTCGCAGAAGGCGTCCGCGTGTCTGCTGATAAAAAATGACCGGAAAGTTCATTAAAGAGAGGAGGAAGTAATGTCTCGACCAACTCACATACTCAGACACGAACATCGGGTGATCGAGAAGGCGCTGCGCGCGCTCGACGGAATGTGTCTGACTCTGAAATCCGGAGGCAATGTCCCGCCGGAGACCCTGTATCAGATTCTGGATTTCATTCAGAACTTCGCGGACCGCTTTCATCACGCCAGAGAAGAAACATATCTATTCCCTTCCCTCAGCCATAACGGATTTCAGATTGATGGCGGGGCGCTCGGCTTTTTGATGGGAGAGCACGAGACTGAACGCACGCTGACGGCCGAGCTGGAACTGGCCATCGGAGAGTATCGCCACGGAGATTCGGAGGCCGTCGACCGATTCGTCAAAGCGGCCAACCTCTATCGCGAGCATTTGGTCGGCCACATGCGGGAGGAAGACGCCATTCTGTTCCGGCTTGCCGAAGAGGTGTTGGACGACGCGGTTAAAGCGTCGCTCACTCAGTCTTTTGCTCAAGAAGAAGCTCAAAGCAGTGACGGAATGGTCGCGAGATATGAACGACTCGCCCAGGAATTGGAAAAAACCTGGGCGGTATAGCCGTAAAGAGATGAGACGAACTCCTGAGATGAATATAGAAGTATACAGACAAAAACCGTTACGGGTTCACAGCTTCCTGGCCGGCGTTCCGTTGCGTACGCTGGAGCGTGTGGAACTGCCCGGAGGCCGCGAGGGGATGACGATCGAGGAGATCAGCGGCGTGGTCGGATTCGGCGGCGAAGTGGAGATGGATGTCGGCCCGGTCACGCAGGCGCTCTTCCGGCTTCGTACCTTGATCGGACGAGTTCTGCGCTGGGATGAGGCGAAAGAGCTCGTCGAATCGGTCTCCTTCATTTCACGGCTGAATGAAGAGGATAGCGCCTGCTCGTTCATCGTTTCCGGTAAGCCCGTGGGCATCTCCCGCATCCTGTACCAGTTCGAGAACGAGACGCTCGGAGAGATCATCAACCGGACTGTGCACTGCTTCTGGCTGATGGCGACGGAGCGAACCGCGAATGGATATGCCCTCTGGTTCGCCGTGTACGTGAAGAAGCTCAACTGGTTCACGCCGATCTATATGGCGCTGATCTCTCCGCTGGTGAAATGGATCATTTATCCTGCGATGCTGAGAGGCGTCAGGCGGCGGTGGGAGAAGACATTTCCTGCGGGCGCAGGCGGTCAGAGCATCGCAGCGGGTGGCGTCGGAAACGCAACTCGAGAGAGGACGGTATGAACACGTTCGTGACGCGGGAAGAGATAAGCAGGGTTGAGGCGACGCGGCGTCCACAGTCGCGGAACTGGTGGGACTGGAAACTATGGCTACAATGGACGCTCGCCAATGTTGTGGGTGAAGTTTTGGGGCTTGGTCTGGCCGGGGCCGTAGCTATAGCGATGGTTTTGACTATCGGAGAACCGGGGACAGCCCCTGTCGCGTTGATGATAGCCGGGGTGATGATCGCAGCCGGAGCGCTCGAAGGCGTCATCGTCGGATTTGCGCAATGGCTTGTTTTACGTCGGCTCCTCCGCCGCCTGAGCCGGCGGGAATGGGTTACGGCCACGGCGATCGGCGCTTTCGTGGCCTGGGCAATTGGAATGGCGCCAAGCATGCTGATGGCGTTAAATCAAAGCGCTGGATCAGCGCCGCCGCCCGAAATGAGTGATGCTGTGAAGTATGCGTTTGCGTCGGTGATGGGGGCGGCGTTGGGAACGATCCTCGGCGCGCCGCAATGGCGCGCTTTGCGCCGTTATGCCTCCGGTGCGTCGCTGTGGGTGTGGGCGAACGCGGCGGCGTGGGCGGTTGGGATGCCGATGGTCTTCATCGGCGCCGGGGCGTCGCCGGCCGGCTCATCGGCGCCGATGATAGCGTTGACAGTAGTTGTGACTATTGCCGCCGCCGGAGCTTCTGTAGGCGCGATTCACGGCGTGGCGCTGCTGTGGCTGCTGCGCCAACGGCAGGAAGAAGCGAGCCCCGCGATCGAAGACGCATGGCTTACTTCTTCTCGACCTCCGCAGAGAGTTAAATGACCTTTCCCCCGCGTAACACTTTGACGATCAATTTACCGCCCGGCCGCAGGGCGCTCAGCCGGGCGTGAATCTTGTCGAAGTCCGCGCCGTCGCCTGAAATTTCGTAGCCGGCGACGGTCAGAGCGTTTTCATATGGCGCCACCTCGCATCACTCCTCGTCCCCCGCTCGGACGACTTCGACCGAGCAATGGGCGCGCGCAGCGACTCCCGACGACACGCTGCCGATCAGGAATCTTTCGAGCCGCCCCATCCCTCTCGCCCCAACGAAGATGCAGTCGGCCATCAAATCTTCAGCCTCGCTGCACAGCAGCGCTTTCGGCTCCCGCTCTTTCACCACTATCGAAACCTTCAGCCCCGCCGATCGGAGCATATCCGCCGCGCCTTCCACCACTTTATTCACCCGCTCGGTTTCTTGCGCAATCCATTCGGCCAAATTAACAGCCGTCCCCGGATCGCTCGCCGAAGGAATCGTCCATGCCGAATTGACGACACGAACCTCGCTGCCGTCCGGCCAGTCCCGTGAAGCGATCTCCTCGACCGCCGCGTCAGCCTCTTCGGACCCGTCTACGCCGACGATGATTCGCGCCGGCACGTCGGGTTCGACAATTCGCCCACGCGCCACGCGCACAGAACATCGGGCCTCATTGACCACCTTCTGCGAGACGCTGCCGAAAAACATCCGGCCCAGCGCCGTGCGTCCGCACGGGCCGACCACGATCAGGTCGGGGCGCCATTCATCGGCCATGGTGATGATCTCGCTGCCCGGCGATCCGATGCCCGCTTCGGCCAGAATTTCCCAGCCGGGAAAG
Source organism: Blastocatellia bacterium (assembly GCA_036565725.1). GTDB lineage: Bacteria > Acidobacteriota > Blastocatellia > RBC074 > RBC074 > JAJVID01. The sequence continues at coordinate 29,698 of DATCXQ010000188.1, read as the reverse complement.
AGCTGTTGGATTCGCGAGCGCGCTCGCCTGGCCAGAGCCAATGAATCCTTTTCTTCCTCCAAAAGGCTTTTGGCAAAGGTCGTCTCAACTCCGCCGATGCTGGTTGGAGCAGGAATCAACTCTTCGGCGATCGTCAGCACGATAGCTTCAGCGCGACGCGGCAACCCTGCCCGCTTCAGATCGTCAATGGCCGATTCAGCGCCGTCAGAACCATCATAGGCGATCAGAATCTTCATTCGATCTCTTTCTCGCATAATCTTTTCCTCCTCTGGGAGAGCAGGCGAGGACGCCTGCTCTCCCCCGAATAAGGTCGTTCCCGCAAGACAAGCAGGCAATAAGGCCCGCGTCCCCAGGGAACATTCCACAGCGTGACTGAGCAATCACTATGCCGCCGATTCTCACTGCCATTTACCAAGAAAAACCGAACAAGACCGGCGCCAGTGTGTGTTTTCACGCAAACTGCCGCCGCGAATTGGGGAACCTTGCGCAGAGTCGGGATGATTGACGGCGTAAGTCTGGGCTTCTGGGACGATGTCTCACTGGCACATGGGTTGCTCTTTTTCATTGCCGGCGACTGCTCGTCAGTTATTCGTCACGAGCCGGGCAATATCGATTTCCAATCAAACAAGGAGGACCAAAAATGAAATCCCAACAAGGCATCCAAACCACGAAACAACAGGCTCCGTCCAGCCCCATATTCGTCCAAGCTGAAAGGCTCTTTGAGCAGATGAAGGAGTTTTCGCAATCCGTCGCCTGCCGCGCTTACGAATACTTCGAGGCGCGTGGCCGCGAATTGGGGCACGACCTGGAAGACTGGTTCCGCGCCGAATCGGAGTTGATCCGCCGTGTGCCGGTCGAGATCGAGGAGGCCGAGAATAAGATCACCGTACGCGCTGAAGTCCCCGGCTTCGCCGCAAACGAGATCAAAATTAGCGTCGAACCGCAGCGACTTGTCATCAGCGGCAAGACGGAGAAGACGACGGAAGAGAAGAAGGAGCAGACCTTGCTCTCCGAGTTCCGCTCGAATCAGTTCTGCCGGGAGCTGAGGCTGCCCGCAGAAGTCCAGCCGGACAAAACGACAGCTGCCTTGAAGGATGGCGTCCTCGAACTCGTGTTCGCAAAAGCCGCCGTGAGTAAAGTCGTCGACGTCGAGGTCAAACCCGAATAGTTGTGAGGCCGCCGCGCACGTCTTCAAAATGGAATTTTACGCAGCGGTTGCGGAAAATTCCCAATCGAGTGAGCGAAAATGCCCATTTCCGCGCGCTTTTGCGATGGCGGACCTACATGACGCTTATGGCAAGGCAATTGCTCAGCAATGGTCGAATTGCAAAATGTGGGAGACGTTATGGCAAAAGAAAAGATTTTGATCGTTGATGATGAGCCGATGATCCGGTGGACGCTCAACGAGGCGCTGCGCGGATGGGAATACGACTCCGTCGAGGCGGGCACGGTCGCTAGCGCGCTGGCCTCCTTCGAGGCGGAGCGCCCGGCGGCCGTGCTGCTCGACATCAACCTGCCCGACGGTTCGGGGCTCGACGCGCTGCGCGAGATCAAGAAACGCCAGCCGCAGGCCGTCGTGATTATGATCACGGCCAACGTGCTGCTCGAAGACACGATCGCGGCGCTGCGCGGCGGCGCTTACGACTTCGTCGGCAAGCCGATCAACCTTAACGAGCTTCAGGTGACGATCCGCAACGGCATCGAGGCCGGCAAGCTGCGCAAGGAGGTCAATTCGATGCGCCGCGACCTGGCGCATGAATTCGGTTTCGACCATATCGTCGGCGAATCGCCGGTGATGAAAAGGATGATTGCATTGGCCTACAAGGTCGCCGAGAGCGAGGCCTCATCTGTGCTGCTGCAGGGCGAGAGCGGGACGGGCAAGGACCTCGTCGCCAAGGCCATCCATTACGGCTCGCGCCGCTCCGATAAGCCGTTCGTCGCCATCAACTGCGCGGCGATTCCCTCGACGCTGATCGAGAGCGAGCTCTTCGGCTATGAGAAAGGCGCCTTCACCGACGCGAAGGGGCGCAAAGAGGGATTGTTTGAGCAGGCCGAAGGCGGAACGATCTTTCTGGACGAGATCGGCGAACTCGAGATCGGCTTGCAGGCGAAGCTGCTTCGAGTGCTCGAAGAAGGCGCGTTCCGGCGCGTCGGCGGGTTGAAGGATTTGCCGCTCGACGTGCGAGTGATCGCGGCTTCCAACCGCGATCTGAAGAGCGAAAGCGAGGCCGGAAAATTCAGGCTCGACCTTTACTACCGTCTCTCCATCATCCAGATCGATCTGCCGCCGTTGCGCGAGCGCGGCGATGACGTGTTGATGCTCACCGATCACTACATCAAAAACTTCAACGAAAAACTCAGGAAGCGCATCCGCGGGGTCACGTCCGAAGTGGTGGACATTTTCCGCCGCTACCGGTGGCCCGGCAACGTGCGCGAGCTGCGCAACGTGATCGAGCGGGCGATGATCCTAGAAGATGACGATCTGATCACCGCGAACTGGCTGCCGCGCGGCGTCACGCCTGAAGCCCAGTTCGCCGCGCAACCGCAAGAAGCCGTGGCGACGCGGGCCAAGACTGCCGCCAAGAAGGCCACGAACGCGAGTCTTGACGAGCCGTTCCGTCTGCCGCCCGAAGGGGTTCAACTCGATTCGGTGGAGATGAGTCTGGTCGAGCAAGCAATGAAGCGCAGCGGCGGCAATCAAACGAGGGCTGCGGATCTGTTGGGCATTTCGCGCGATCAGTTGCGCTATCGTTTGAAGAAACTCGAAGGGACGGCCGTTGGCGCGCTCGGAAACGGCTCGGAAATCTGAAAACGGTTTTGAGCGATGGAGACCAGTTTATGAAACCAGGACAAACACCCGCCATCGAATTTCGCAACGTCTCGATCAGCTTTGATGACGTGCAGGCGCTGCAAAACATCAGTTTCACGCTGCCGCGCGGTGGGATGCTCTGCGTCACCGGCGATTCGGATTCCGGCAAATCGGTTCTGCTGCGGCTCGCGCTCGGCTTCTTGCGGCCCGATGAAGGCGAGATTTGGATCAACGGCCGGGAGACCACGGCGATGGAAGAGTACGACCTGCTCGATTTGCGTCGCGAAACTATGGCGATGGTCTTTCAGGATAACTCGTTCTTCTCGGGCCAGACGGTGTACGAAAACACCGCCTATCGCCTGGATGACCGCAACTGGCCCGAAGATGAGATCGAACGCGCCGTCGTCGAGATTCTGACCTTCGTCGGTTTGGAGGACGAGCAGGAGAAGCAGGCGGAAGATCTTTCAGGCGGAATGAAGCGCCGGCTGGAACTGGCTCGCGCGTTAGTCGGTTGGCCTTCGATCATGCTGCTCGATGAGCCGACCGCCGGGTTGGACCCGATCAATGCGCGCCACGTGCTCGACCTGATCATCCGCGCGCGCGATCTGCATCACACCTCTTCGCTGCTGGTCACCAAGGCGCTTCACGAAATCCCGTACCTCGCCAGACACCAGGCGAGTGAAGGCGCGCAGGGCGTTTATGTGGAGCCGGTCGCCGGTTATGTCCCCGGCGTTCAGGTCTGCCTGCTCGAAGAAGGCAGGATCGCATTCTTCGGGAGTCCGCAGGACTTCGCGCAAAGTTCGCTGCCCGCGGTTCAACATATGCTTCATCCGATGACGGAAGCGACCCACGGCGAGCTCGATGTGGACGATCCCTGGCGGCAGAACCGCAAGACCAAACACTTCGCCGATTTGACGCTCTCCACCCAACCGCCCAAAGCGGCGTTGTAAGTGGAGATCACCGGTTCGCGCGATTCCCCATCGGGAACCATCCCCGAAAGGCCTGCCCGGCCTTTGATAGTCAATGCCGAGTTGTGGTCACGATGCGCGACAAAGCCACAATTGACACATCAGATGTTCCCGCGCGGCGAGAGTCTCGCGCTCTATGACCGCACTGCGTGCAATCATGCGGCGTGTAGGACGACCATCCCTTTAACATTCAAATCTTCGACGGCTATCGCGTCAAACTCTCGCGCAATCTTAAGCGCCGTCTTGTGGTGAAAATCCGAGCGTTGGCGTCTAATCTTCTGATATTTCCTCAAAAATCGCGCACAAAGTGGCAAAAACGCCATGACACTACGTCTTTACATGATATAGGGACAGGAACAAGGTTTGCGACTACTCGCCGGCGAGGAGAGATCAAATTGCTCTTCTACTCATTCTCTTTAACCGAAACCCATGTGTTTTGACTCGCCTTGAGATAGGAGCAAACTATGAAAAAGATCGCGAATTCCTTAATGCCGCTGGCCGCATTGGTTCTCTTCGGAACTTGTCTGGTCACCGTTTGTGGTCTCCTGGTGGTATTGATGACATCGGTCGGATTTGCGGATGGGGAGCCCTTGTCTTACTACCAGAGATTGAACGTACCCATAATTTCGGTGGCCCTGCCAATTGTCGGAATGATTCTCTTCGCCGCAATTTTGCTTGGGCTTCCAGGCAAACCCGCGGACGCCGTTGAATCAACCGCTACCGAGCGCGATCTATACCAGTTAATGAATGAAGAAGAGAAAAAGCATAAACGGCGGTTAAAAGCCGCTGCTTGAGACTTCGATCAGCCAGGGAACCGTTTCCCTCAGCAGCGCGATAAAAACGTGGTCTTTTGCTCGTAGATGAAGGGATTCCCTGGAAGGCAGGCATCCCTACCTGCAAGGAGTGGGGGGACCCGATTCAATTTGAATCGGCTTGCTCCGGCAGGCAGGGATGCCAGTCCTCCAGGGATAGGAGACAATGTAAGACCTCACTGCGGGATCGGAAACTCACTTCGTTTGAATGCGATGGCGCGGCGTGAGCGTATGGAAGGGTGATCAAAGGAAAAACTCGGCAGGATTTTCCGCCAACACTTGATCGAGCGTGTCGCGGTCAATGGCAATTGGTGCGATTGGCGCCGGCCGTAACTGGCGCGCGTTGATCGGCTGGCCCTAACGACACAGCTACAGGTCATTACCCGAATAGGACTGATTGAATGATTTGTTGCAGAGCGGGAAGTCCGGCACGATGTTCTTGAGCAGCGCGAAAGAGAGCGCGGGCCAGTTTACGAACGACGGGTCTTTGACCTTCACGCGATACATGCGGTCTTTGTCGTCGGCCATCACCCAGTGAACGATTGCGCCGCGCCAGCCTTCGACGATCCCGAAAGCGGGTTCGAAAGCGGGCAGCGGGCCGAGCGGCGCGGCCAGTGGGCCTGTTCGCAGGTTGTTGAAAGCCACTCTGATCAGGTTCACCGATTCGCGGACCTCTTCGACGCGAACCATCGTGCGCGCGTAGACATCGCCCGAAGTGTAGACCGGCGTCCTCCACGGGAGCTTGTTCAACTCCCCATACGCCGCGAAGGGGTGATTGCGGCGCGCGTCAACGTCAATCCCCGAAGCGCGCGCCACATAGCCGAGGACTCCGTGATCGACGGCGGTCTGATGGGTGAGCGCGCCCGCCCCCTCCAACCGGTCCATCAGAATCGTATTGCCGAGGCAGATTTCAACGATCTCGTCGAAGTCTTTGAGGATCGCATCAAGCTCTTCGGGCAGATCGAGCCCATGCGGCATATCGTGGCCGACTCCGCCAGGCGTGACGCCGCCGCGCAGCAGCCGGTTGCCGGTGAGTCGTTTATTCAATCGCAACAACCGCTCACGCAGCCGGAAACAGTGCGCATGCGCGAAGGCGAATCCGGTGTCGTTCGCGATCATTCCGAAGTCTGCGATGTGGTTGTAGAGCCGCTCCATCTCCAGCAGGATCACCCGCAGGAATCGCGCGCGCTCCGGGACTTCGATCCCGGCCAACGCTTCGAGCGCCTGGCAATAGGCGAGCGCATGACCGACGGTCGTGTCGCCCGAAATGCGCTCGGCCAGTTCCACTCCTTCGGCAGGTAGACGGCCTTCAAACAGCTTCTCCGTGCCCTTGTGCGTGAAGTAGAGACGAATCTTGAGGTCAATCACCGTCTCGCCGACGACGCTGAAACGGAAGTGCCCTGGCTCGATGACGCCCGCGTGAACCGGGCCGACGGGAATCTCATAAACACCTTCGCCGCCGACGGGCAGAAATGGAAAGGGCGCGCCGTCGTCCTTGAAATCATCGCGCGGCGCGGCGTCCTTGCGCAGCGGGAAGTAATCTTCCGGCCAGAACGCGTGTCTTACGAGCGGTCGCGTATCAGGATGGCGAACGGCTTTGACGCCGAACAGATCGTAAATCTCGCGCTCGAAGCGTGAAGCCGGATAGTAGAACGTGGCAAGTGAGGTGATCGCCAGACGTTCGGGCGAGACATCTTTGGTCGCATGCAGAAACCAGTCTTCGCGGTCTTGCGCGAAGAGATAATGAACCTCAAAAACGCCTTTGTCCGCGCGACGATCATTAGCGACCATCAGGATCAGCTCGGCGTTGAAATCGCGGCGCAGAAATTCGGCCAGCGCCGGCGCGTCGCCGCGCACGATCCGGCAATACAACTTGTTGCCGCGCATGACCTGTATGTCGGTAGCGCGGCCCTTGAGATGTTCGAGGAGGGCCGACTTCAATCGCGTAAAATCAGTCATCGGGAAACGATCCTCACAACCTGTTCGAGCAGAGTATCAAGCTGCACAGGCAGCGTCAGTCCCAGCGCGACCAGCGCCAACGCTCCGAGCAGCATCGGAGCCATACGCCAACCCGCCGTCTCGCCGGCGACAACCTCTGCGGGAGCTTCGCCGTAAAGCATGCGGTTAAGACGCGTGATGAATGAGACGAACGCCACCAGCAGCAACAGTAGCGCCGCCCCCATCAACCACGGATGATGCTGCGCGAAGCCAGCGCGGAAGAGCGCGAATTCCGATATAAACAGTCCGAACGGCGGCAGCCCCACAAGCGCCAGCAATCCGGCGGCGAACAGCCCGCCCGTCCACGGCGCCACCTTGAGCAATCCACGTACTTGTTTGATGGCTGCTGACTCGTACTTTCGTTCGATGTCGCCCGCGAGAAAAAACATCAGCAATTTGGCGGCGGTGTGATTGACCAGATGCAGCAGCGCGGCGAATACTCCCGCCGCGCCCAACCCCAATCCAAAACAGATCAACCCCGTATGTTCGACGCTCGAATAGGCCAGCATCCGTTTGTAATTGCGCGATTGCGCGACGCTGAAGGCGGCGATCGCGAGCGACAGGAGACCGAGGGCGAGCAGCAGGTTGTCGGCGTAATGGCTTTTGATCGCGGCGTCCGCCACAACCTTCCAACGCAGGATGGCGTACATCGCCACGGCGAAGAGCGCAGACGACATCAGCGCGGCCAGCGCCGGAGGCGCTTCGCCGTAAGCGTCCGGCTTCCAGGTGTGCATCGGCGCGATCCCCGCTTTCGTCCCGTAGCCGACGAGCAGAAAAACGAAGGCGAGTTTCATCACTTCGGGATGCATCGCGGGCGCATTCTGAAGCAGCACAGGCCAATTGAGCGCGTTCTCGGTCCGCCCCGTCAGCGCCACGAAATCGAAATAACCGAGCACCGTTCCGGCGAACGCCAGCGCTATCCCCACCGAACCGATGAGGATGTACTTCCACGAAGCTTCCACCGAAGATTTGCTGCGGGTGAGCGGAATGAGCAGCGCCGAGAAAATGGTCGTCGCCTCGAGCGCAACCCACATGATCGCGACGTTGTTTGCCGACACCGCCAACAGCATCGAGAAGATAAATAGATTGATGAGGACTTGGTAGCGCCGCAGTTGCGCATGCGTGTAATCCGTTTCCGTTCCGACTCCGGGGCTTAGAAACAGCGTGAACGTAGACGCCGCCGTCACACAGACCATCAACAGCGCCGACAGGCCGTCGGCGCGCAGCAATTCGCCCGGCCCGAAGACGGGCGCTTCGGCGCCGCGTGAGGCGTGACCGGCGAAAGTGAGCGCCGCGCCGAGCGGCAGCAATGACAGGAGCGCAGTAAGCCGCCCGACCGGCGCGCGGTACGGGCGAACAACGTAAGCGCCCAGCGCGGACACAAGAGAAGGGAGCAAAAGCAATAGGAACTTCATTTAATGCCTCAGACGGCTGAGTTGCTCCACGTCAATGGATTCAAATGTATCCTTGATCTGGTAGACCAGAATCTGCATCACCAGAAACCCCATCAACACATCCAGAAAAACGCCGAGTTCGACAATCAGCGGAATCCCATAGGTCCCCAGCGCGGCCAGCAGCGCGATGCCGTTTTCCAAAACCAGAAAGCCGACGATCTGCGAAAGCGCCTTGCGCCGCGAGATGATCACGAAGACGCCGATCAGGATCAGACCGACCGCCAGCGGAATGCCGTTGCGCGTGGGCAGCTTGCTGACCGTTACAAGCGGGCGGGTGATGGCGTAGGAGAGCGACACCAGCAGCCCGGCGATGATCAGCGAAGTGGCGATGTTGACGTAAGGCTGCGCTTCCCTCTTGCCGCCGACCCGCTCATAGAGCCGCGTCAGGTAACCGGGAATGACGATAACCTTCAGCACGACCAGAATGGCGGCCACGATGTAAAGCTCGCGGTTGTGGCCGAAATATCCGATCAGCGCGAAGGTCAGCGCCAGCGCCAGCGACTGCCAGCGGAAAGCCCGGACGTACGCGGCTAGACTCCGCCGCCATAGCAGCGCAATCCCGAACAGCAACACCAGACTTGAACCGAGCGTAGCCAGTTGCGCGAAGATCGCATCATTACTATTCATCGCTTCACCTCAGCAGGAAAGAAGACGTGACCGAGAGCAGCGCCAGCACGAATGAAACTCCCAGCAGTTCGGGCACGCGGAACAGCCGCAGCTTGGCGACGCGCGTCTCGATCAAGGCCACCGCCAGCCCGAGCAGCGCCAGTTTGGCGATCAACGCGATCACTGCGATGGCCAGTCTGCCCGGCGTGAGCGCGGTCGCCACTCCCCACGGCAGAAACAGATTCGCCAGCAGCGAGAAGAAGACGAGCAGCTTCAGCCCTGCCGCCCACTCGATCAGCGCCAGATAGCGACCCGAATATTCCAGCGTCATCGCTTCGTGAATCATCGTCAACTCGAGGTGCGTCGCCGGATTGTCCACCGGCAACCGCCCCGTCTCGGCCAGCGTGACGATGAAGAGCGCCGCGAAGCCGAGCAGATGGCCGGGAGTGATGACCGCTCCCGGATGCGAGAGCGTCTGCGCCACGATCTGGCCGAGATTGGTCGAGCCTGCGCCGACGGCCAGGCCGAAGATCGCCAGCGCGATCGTCGGCTCGGCGATCGCGGCGACCACCATCACGCGGCTCGCGCCCATCCCGCCGAACGCCGTGCCAGGGTCCAAACCGGCCAGCGCCAGAAAGAACGTGCCGAGCAGCATCAGGTAGACCACGGTCAACAGGTCTCCGACTGCGTCGAAGGGCAGCGGCGCGGCGACGAGCGGCACGAGCATCGTCACGGCCACCGTCGTGGCGAAAATCAGGTACGGCGCGAAGCGAAACAACCACGAAGCGTTGCGCGAGACGACAGCCTCCTTCCCGAAGAGCTTGCGCAGATCATAGTAAGGCTGCCACGGCGGAGCGCCGCGACGGCCCTGCAGCCGAGCCTTGACCATGCGAATAAAACCCACCAGCCCCGGCGCGAGAAGCAGCGCCAGCAGGGCCTGTCCGATTTCAAGCAGATAATCAATCATTGTTCAACAACGCGCCGACAAGAGCAGAATGACCAGAGTGATCGCCACGTAAACGAGATAGAGATGGAGCGAGCCTGACTGCAAGCGGCGCACGTTCACGGCCATCAGCCTGACCAGCCACAGGCATGGCTCGTAGACATACTTCTCGAACCACGGCGTGATCTCGCTTTTGTATTCGATGGATTGGACGAAGTATTTCGACTCCGGGTGAAAATCTATCGTCAGATCCTTCGTCGGGCGGTAGAGTTCCGCGAAGACTCGCCGCAGCGGCTCGGCGAAAGAGGTCGCGGTGTACTCCATGCGCGGCGTCTGCCCGATGCGCCCGCAGCCCCAGGAATCGCCCACGCGCAGTTTACGGTTGGCGCGCAGCGCGCGCAGCGCCAGCGGAATCAGGCCGAGAATGACGAGCGCGCCAACCGCCAGGAGCGCCGGCGAGACGCGAGACGCGCCGTCAGGAGTGGCGAGCGAGAGTTTGAGCGTGAACGCCGGATGGGTGTGGGGCAGCCCGCCGAGGCCGGCCAGAGCCCGCCCCAGGGCCGGAACGACGATGAACGGAGCGAGGCCGAGCGCAATGCAGGCGAACGCCAGAATCGCCATCCCCACGCGCATCGAGAACGGCGCTTCCGACGCCTGTTCGGCTTCGCGCGAGCGCGGGATTGCCAGAAACGTAATGCCAAAGGCCTTGACGAAGCATGCGGCGGCCAGCCCGCTCGTCAGCGCCAGCATGCCGACGGCGACGGGCATCATCACCGCGACCTCGGGCTTCGGAATGTTGAAGCCGCCGAGAAGCGACTGGAAGACCAGCCATTCGGAAGCGAAGCCGTTGAGGGGCGGCAGCCCGGAGATCGCAATCGCGCCGATCAGAAAGCAGAGCGCCGTCACCGGCATCCGCTTGATCAGCCCGCCCATCTCTTCCATATTTCGCGTGTGCGTTCCATGCAACACCGAACCCGCGCCGAGGAAGAGCAGCCCCTTGAAGCACGCGTGGTTGAGCGTGTGATACAGCCCGCCGATGAAGCCCAACACCGCAAGCGACGTCAAGCCGTAACTGTGAAAGATAAGTCCTGCGCCAATGCCGATCAGGATGATGCCGATGTTCTCGACCGAGTGATAGGCCAGCAGCCGCTTCAGATCGTGCTCCATCAACGCGTAGAGCACGCCGAGCAACGCTGAGATCGCGCCAACACCAAGCACGACTCCGCCCCACCAGACCGGTCCGCCGCCGAGCAAATCGAGCGTCACCCGCGCCAGCCCATAAATCCCCATCTTGATCATCACGCCCGACATCAGCGCCGACACGTGGCTAGGCGCGACCGGATGGGCCATCGGCAGCCAGACGTGCAGCGGAACAATCCCCGCCTTCGATCCGAATCCAAAGAGCGCCAGGACAAAGATCGCGTTGCGCATCGCTGATGAGAGCGCTGCTGCGTTTGAGCGCATCCCTTCAAATGAAGCCGTCAGATCGCCTCCCGCCATCAGGAGGAACATCGCCATCAGCGCGGCGAAGCCGGCGTGAGTCATGGAGATGTACCAGACGGCGGCGCGCACGGTCTCCGCCCTGTCGTGTTCGGTCAACACCAGCCAGTAGGCCGACAGTGACATCGCCTCCCAGGCGATCAGAAACGTCAACGCGTTGTCCGCCATCACCTGCAAACCGAGCGCAAGCAGCAGCAGGTTGAGCGTCGCGCCGGCCATTCGCAGCGAATAACGCCCCTCGTAGTTCGCGCTATACCCGAAGCCGTAGATGGCGGCCGCCAGTCCGACCAAACCGATGATGACAAGAAAGAACGCTCCCAACCCATCCAGCCGCAGCATCAACCCGCCGGCCGGCAGCAGCCGCGTGGAGTTGAGCGTGAGCGCCTGTCCTGTGACCAACGCCGACACGCCGAGCAGCAAACACGCGGTGGAACCAATGCTGGCGCCGAGCGCGGCGACGCTCCTGGCAATGGCGCCTCTGCCTGCGACAAGCGAGGCGATTGCGCCCGCGATCCAGGCTGCGATCATTACAAAGAAAAGGGTTTTCACCATCATCGAGAGTTCGGCAATCTATCAATCGCCATCAAAATCCCCCGCAGAATATCAATCGGTTCAGGTGGACAGCCCGGCACGACCACATCCACCGGAATCACTTTGTCCACACTGCCGACGACGGCGTAACTGCCTTTGAAGACGCCGCAGTCCCGGGCGCAATCGCCGACCGCGATCACGATCTTCGGGTCGGGAGTGGCTTCGTATGTCAGCCGGAGCGGTTCGGCCATATTGCGCGTCACAGGCCCGGTGACAAGCAAGCAGTCGGCGTGGCGCGGCGAGGCGACGAAATGCAGACCGAAGCGTTCCAGATCGTAGTAGGGATTGGTGAGCGCGGTGATCTCGATTTCGCAGCCATTGCACGATCCGGCGTCCACTTCGCGGAGGTGCAGCGAACGACCAAGCAGCTTGCGGACGCGCGCGTCAATCTCTCCGGCGACGGTTTCGATCTGCTGGTCTTCCGCGGCGCGACTGATAGGTTCAGTAACAATGGGGGTATTCAGAAACTTTCCGAACAGTGATTTCATTTCATGGAAAATGGACGCTCAAGATTGGCGGTCTTTGCCCGCTGCCAATCGCTGTCGTCCGGCCACGCCGGTGTCTACAGCCGCCTGCGTGACGGCGGACGCCACCAGCTTGACCACTTCGCGGTTGAAGACGCTGGGAACGATGTAATCCGGATGCAGCTCTTCAGGCGTGATGATCCCCGCGATGGCGTGGGCGGCGGCGACCTTCATCTCCTCGTTGATCTCGCGCGCGCGGCAATCGAGGGCTCCGCGGAAGATGCCAGGGAAGGCCAGCACGTTGTTGATCTGATTCGGATAGTCGGAACGCCCGGTCGCCATCACGCGAACAAAAGGCGCGGCCTCTTCGGGCATGATCTCCGGCGTAGGATTGGCCAGCGCAAATACTATCGGATCGGCGGCCATATGTCTGAGGTCCGCGGTTGTGATCGTGCCTGGAGCAGAGAGACCGATGAAGACGTCCGCGCCGCGAACCGCGTCGTGGACCGAACCGCGCTCGTCATCCGGGTTGGTGTTCTCGGCGTACCAGTTCTTCATGAAGTTCATGCCGTTCTCGCGGCCTCGATAGATCGCCCCCTGGCGGTCGCAGCCGACGATCCTGCGGACGCCGGCGCGCATAAGAATCTTCGAGCATGCCACGCCCGCCGCGCCCACGCCGCTGAAGACCACTTTCAACTCTTCCGGCTTCTTGTTGACGATCCTGAGCGCGTTGATCAGCGCGGCGAGCACGACGATCGCAGTTCCGTGCTGGTCGTCGTGGAAGACCGGGATCTCCACTTCGCGCTTCAGACGGTCCTCGATCTCGAAGCAGCGCGGGGCCGAGATGTCTTCCAGGTTGACGCCCCCGAAGCCGGGCGCGATCGCCTTGACCGTCCGCACGATCTCGTCCGGGTCGGTCGTGTCAAGACAGATTGGCCATGCGTCGATGTCCGCGAATTCCTTGAAGAGCATGGCCTTGCCTTCCATCACCGGCATCGCCGCCTTCGGTCCGATGTCGCCCAATCCCAGTACCGCCGTCCCGTCGGTGACGACGGCGACGGTGTTCTTCTTGATCGTCAACGTATAGGCTTTTTCGGGATCGTCGTGGATCGCCATACAGACGCGCGCCACGCCGGGCGTGTAGGCCATCGAAAGGTCGGCTCGAGTCTTCAATGGCGCTTTGTTTTCGGATTTGATCTTGCCGCCGAGGTGCAGCAAAAAAGTGCGGTCCGAGACGTTGATGACCTCGATCCCTGGCAGTTCCCCGACGTGATCGACGATCTCCTGGCTGTGCTCGACCGAAGCGGCGTCGACCGTGATGTCGCGGATGACGTGAGCGCCGGTGGCCTGGACGATGTCAATCGCGCCGACGTCGCCGCCGGCGCGGCCGATCGCCGAGATGACCTCGCCGATCATCCCCACTTTGTTGTCAATCCGCACGCGCATCGTGATGCTGTAAGACGCGCTCGGCGCTCTTCTCACTTCTTTGCGAGCCTCGGTCCGGCCTGGGCCATTTTCATCATGCATATAGACAGACTTCTCCTCCGGAAAAGCGTTTGGAAAAGCGTTCGGAGTTCCGGTTTCAGGGGGTGTGCTTAGATCGTCGAGCCAGACCGCCTGAAGGCGGAACTCCATACGCGGAACTCCATACGCGATTACTCAACGGCGGCGATGTAAAGGAAGCGAGCGCAATTGGCGCAAGTGATAAACGCGCCCATTTGGGCGCGTTGGAGCCGCTCCCATGCGATAGTCATCTTGCAGGCTTCGCAGCCCCGGTTCCTGATCGGCGCAAACGCCCCGTAGCCGCTCCTGCCTTCGAACCGCATGCGCAGTCGCTCCAGCGTCGTCTTCGCTGACGGCTGCTGCGCGAGCAATCGCTCGATCAATTCTTCCTCTCGAATCACAGTTGAAACGACACTCATATGGTTTAAAGAAGCTGCGCATCTGCGAATGTTTGCAAATGCGCTCTAAAAAAACGGGCCTGGTCCACAGGCCCGAGGCGGCGCTAGCGTCGCGCCGCTCTCTTCGGTTGATCGAGCCGGATTTCTTCCAGGATGTTCTGAACTCCGGCGAGATGGTTGTTGAAGATTTCGCGCGCCACGTCTAGGAGCTTGAAGATGGTCCGGTCGGTAACCGAATAGTAGACATTCGCCCCTTCTTTGCGCGCGACGACGATATTCTTGTTGCGCAGAACCGCGAGTTGTTGTGAGGCGTTCGCTGGCTCGACGGAGAATTTCTGACTGATCTCATTGACCGTCAGCTCCCCTTCCCGCAGCGCGTCGAGGATCGAAATCCGCAGCGGGTGCGCCAGGGCCTTGAAGAATTCCGCTTTGAAGTTGCTCAGCTTTTGCCTCATCGAACGCCCCGGGGATTTAAATGACCGCAGGATTTAGCATCTGCGAATCTTTGCAGATGCTAGCTTTAACGCAAACGCGTGTCAAGCCCGCCTTCCGGAGCGGCCGGCGCCCAGCCTCACCATTCCTCGGCCATGCCCGTCACCTCTTCCACTTTGATGCGAAAAACGATGGTCCCTTTCACACCATCAACCAGCCTCGATTCGACCGGCGTCATATGTGGCATACGGCTGTATAGCTTGGTCAGAACGTTCTCCCGCGTCTCCTCGTTGGACACTTCTTCGAAAGTCCCGTAGGCGATCACGCTGCGCCAGTTATAGGAATCCTTGATCTCGTCTACCTGAAAGCAGACGCGAGGGTTATCGCGCAGCGCATCCAGCTTTTTGCCTGGCAGCGTGTGGATGTAAATATCCTTTCCGTCAAAGAAGTAATTCACCGGCACGACGTACGGCCAGCCTGAGGCGATACAGCCGAGCCTTCCCAGAGTCCCTTCGCGCAAAATCGCCAGCGCGTCAGTGTTTCCAAGTTTGCCGATATTCATTTTTTCTCCTCCTGCAAAATTGGTTTGCGAACAATCTCGACGGAACAGGGCGCGTGCGACGCGACCGCATGCGAGACCGAGCCGAGCAGGAAGCGAGTGAAACCGCGGCGGCCGTGCGACCCGAGCGCGACCAGATCGGCGCCCCACTTCTTCGCCGTCTCGATGATCGTTTCCGCCGCACGGCCCACGATGTCTTCACTCGTCAACGTCAAAGGCGTCTCCCGCGCCGCATCGCTTTCACGTAATCGGGCGATAGCGAGGTTGATCGCCGATTCCGCACGCTCGCGCTCCGCTTTTTCCAGTTTGAAGTAATAGCTTTCCGGCAACGCCCACACCTCAGGCCCCGGCTCGAATGGCAGGTGAATTACGGAAATGACGTGAACTTTGCTGCCTGACGGCCAGGGGCGATTGGCGACCTCCTCCACGGCCGCGGCGCCGAATTCGGAACCGTCAACAGCAAGCAGAATCCTCATCGCCTTTCCGCCGGCGCCCTGTACTTTAGGTCGTCGCGCGATCTCGACAGAACATTTCGCATTTGAAGCGACGGCGCGCGACACCGAACCGAGCCAGAACCTCTCCAGCGCGTTGTAGCTGTGCGTCCCGATGACGATTAGATCGGCGCCCCAATGTTCGGCCTCATCGAGTATGGCTATTTTCGGATCGCCCTTGAGAGTTTTTGCCATCATCTCAGTTTGCGCGCCAGCGATCTCGCCGAATCGCGCCATCGCCTGCGCCGTGTTCTCGACGGAGCGCTCTTCAAAAATCCGCTCCCATTCCTCGTATGAGCTTGTAGGCATGGGCATCGCCCATTGCTGTGTCGGAAAAGGAATATCCGTTACGGAAACTATCCTCACCACGCTCCCTTCGGGCCATGGAGTTCGGGCCGCTTCTTCGACCGCCGCAAGGCTGGCTTCCGAACCGTCAACAGCCAACAAAATTTTCATCGCTTTTCTCATATGTTTTCGCGTCGCATAATCGCGCAACGCCCTCCTGCAAGGTTTAAGGGCAATGCGCGTGCCGCGCCTAAATCCTAGCCTGGCAATACAAAATCTTATTGTGGTGGGAAAAATTACGAGATTAAGTGCGGAAAAATCCCCAAGGCGACTTGGCGTCAGGCTGACTTCTGAGTGTCTTTACCAAATCGAAATGATGCGCCCCCTCCAATGTAGCCGGCCAAAACCTTTCCTAAAATTGATGGTATCTACATATCTACCCCGGTTGAGCTTCTTCAATCTTCTTCAAGCGATAACGCAACTGATCGCGCGAAACCCCTAGCAATTCCGCGGCGCGTGTTTGATTGCCTCCGCTCCGTTCCATTGCCTGGGGCGCCAACGATAGCTCGACCCGCTCCAGGTCAATTCCCGCATCGGGCAATTGAAAAGAGGGGGCCCCGACTTCGGCGGCATGTGAGGCTGCTGCGACAACCGGGGCCAAAGATACGGGACGCTCATCTCTCATCAATCCGCGTGGCAGCCAGACGTCGGTGATCAGGTCGGAATCTTCCAGAATCATCACGCGTTCGATGACGTTCCGCAGTTCGCGGACGTTCCTGGGCCACGAATAACGTCGAAATTTCTCCTCGACTTCGGGCGCCAAACCTCGAATCCGCTTTCGCAACCGTTCGTTGAAATGCGTAAGGTAGTATTTCGCCAGCAGCAAAACGTCATCCCCGCGTTCGCGCAGCGGCGGCAGATCGATTTGAATCACAGAAAGGCGGTAGTAGAGATCGAGTCGAAACCGGCCCGCCTCGCTCTCGGCTTTCAGATCGCGATTGGAAGCCGCAACCACACGTACGTCGAGCGGCAGATCCTTCAACCCTCCGACTCGCCGGAACGACCCTTCTTCCAAAACCCGGAGCAGTTTCGCCTGCAATCCCAGCTCAAGCTCGCCGATCTCGTCCAGGAAGAGCGTGCCGCCCTGCGCCTGCTCGAACAACCCCTCTTTGCGCCCCTTCGCGTCGGTGAATGCGCCTTTTTCGTGCCCGAACAATTCGCTCTCGATCAATGTCGCAGGAATCGCCGCGCAATTGATCGCGACGAACGGCTGATCGGCGCGCCGCGAGCCGTAATGGATCGCTTTGGCGACGAGGCCTTTGCCCGTGCCGCTTTCGCCATTCAGAGATCAAAAACCGGAAACCATAGATCAGATCGCTTCTTCCTGAATGTGATGAGCCGACAGCGCGAGGCGGCTGTAGGCTTCAGCCGCGCCCCAAGTCATTAGCACGGCCGCCGAGACCAGTGTGAGTAGCTCAAGGGTAAGCGGCTCAAGCCCCAGCAGCGTGCGCAAACTTGGAAGTAATACCGTCAGCAGTTGCAAACCGACTCCGAGAATGACGGCCAGATGCAGCGCGCCGTTGAATTGCGGCGGGGCATTAATCCGCCGCGCCGGATAGGCGTAAAACAATTGCCCGATGGTCGCGTGCAGAAAGATGGCCGTGCGCGTTTGCAGCACGCTGAAGCCGATGAGCGGCATCGCCACCAGCAACGCGCCGCCGATCGCGGCCTTGAAGCAGCCGGTGGCCAGGACAAACCGGAGCGACTCGCGGTCGAGCAGCGGAGACTGTGGGTCGCGCGGCCGTTCTCGCATCACGCCGGGGTCTTTATCCAACCCCAACGCCAGCGCCGGCGGGCCGTCCGTGACGATGTTGACCCAGAGCAATTGTACGGCCGTCAGCGGCAGCAAGATCGCGCCAGTCTCGTCGCGCAGTCCCATCAATGCCGCGCCGAACGCGCCTCCCACTACGATCAGGATTTCGGCCAGGTTGGTCGAGAAGAGGAAGCGGATGAACTTCTGGATGTTTTCATAAATATTGCGGCCTTCCTCGATGGCCGCTACGATGGTGGCGAAGTTGTCGTCCATCAATACCAGGTCGGCGACCTCGCGCGAAACGTCGCTGCCGCGCTCACCCATCGCCACGCCGACGTCCGAGCGTTTGAGCGCGGGCGCGTCGTTCACCCCGTCGCCGGTCATCGCCACGATCTCGCCGTTCTGTTTGAGCGCTTCAACCAATCGGAGCTTGTGTTCCGGCGCTACGCGGGCGAAGACGTTCGTTTCCTTGACCGCCTCGCTCAGCGCTTCTGACTGCATCGTCTCAAGTTCCAGCCCCGTCAACACGCGGCTCGGGTGTATGCCCACTTCGTGCGCGACGGCCAGCGCCGTGGCCGGATGATCGCCCGTGACCATCACCACACGGATGCCCGCGTCCTGCGCGCGTCTGATCGCGTCCGGAACTTCCGGTCGCGGCGGATCCCACAGCAGCGCGAGGCCGAGAAACTCGATATCCTCATCACCCTCGCCTTCCCGATGTCCAAACGCCAGCACGCGGAACCCTTCCCTGGCGTACCCGTCGGCCTTCTCTTCCCAGATCTTGCGTTCTACGATGGAAAGGCGGCAGCGTTGCAATATCACTTCCGGCGCGCCCTTGAGATAGCTCACCAGAGCGCCGCTCTCTTCCACGGTCGCGCGCATAAACTTGTACGAGCTGTCGAATGGCAGAGAGCTGCGACGTGGACGCTCGCGCCTAAGCAGGCCGAGATCGACGCCGCGTCGCATCGCGTATTCGAGCAAAGCCAACTCGAGTGGATCGCCTGCGCCGGCCTGCTCATCCGCGTCATTGGCCAACGTCATCGCCCGCAAAGCGCGATCGACATTAGGGCTGTCCAAATCCCTCACGAACATCCGATTCTCGGTCAGCGTGCCGGTCTTGTCCGTGGCGATCACCGTTACCGAACCGAGCGCTTCGACGGCGCTCAAGCGACGCACGACGGCTTTTCTCTTCGCCATCCGCTCCACGCCCAGCGCCAGCGTCAGCGTCAACACTGCGGGAAGCCCTTCAGGCACGGCCGCGACGGCCAGCGCGACGGCGAAAAGAAAGACGTGACCGATGCGCTCAAGCCCATCTACCAGCAAGCCGCCGGCCGCGATCAATACCGCCAGCGCGAGCACGCCTCGCGCGATCTGTCCGCCGAACTTTTCCAGCCTGCGTTCGAGCGGGGTCTTCTCCGCCTCGATGCCGCCGATCATCACCGCCAGCCGCCCCATCGCGCTCTTTTCGCCAGTGCGGCTGATCTCGATATGGCTCTTACCACGCACGAGCAGCGTCCCGCTGAGGACCTCGTCATTGAGCGATTTATCAACCGGCACAGACTCGCCAGTCAGTACCGACTCATCAATCATTACCCCTTGGGCTTCGATCAAGGCGCCGTCAGCGGGGATACGATCACCGGCCTCGACACGCACGAGATCGCCGGGTACAAGCTCGGCGCTCGGCAGATGAACGAGTCTTCCCTCACGCATCACCCAGACCATCGGCGCGGCCATCTCCTTCAGCCGAGCGAGCGCCGCTTCGGATTTGCTCTCCTGATAGACGCCCAGTCCGGCGTTGAGCAACAGGATGACGGCGATGGCTATGGACTCAACCGGCGCGCCCGTCGCCCCTTCGCCCACCCAGATGGCGGCGTCCGCGACCAGCGCGAAGAGTAGAATGTAGATGAGCGGACTTTGGAATTGCCGCGCGAGACGCCGCCACAGCGGAGTTGGCGGACTTTCGGGCAGAGCGTTCGGCCCGTATTGCCGCAGGCGCGCCTGAGCCGCCTCATTCGATAGGCCGTGATGCGTCACCGCTCCGTTCCTTGGTTTGTCTCAGCCCCTGTTCCGGGTGGAACGCATACGACCGGAATGCGCGCGGCGCGCAACACCTTCTCCGCCGTCGAGCCGAAGAGAATCTCCTCAATCCCGCCCTGGTGTCGACCACGAATACCCATCACGATCAGACTGAAATGGAGATCAGCCGCGATGCGCAAAATTTCCGCGAACGGCTTGCCGACCACGACCATTGATTCCAGTCGGACGTTTAATAAGGAGGATTTTCGCGCAATCTTCTGCAACTGCTCTTCGGTCTTCCGCTGCAATTGCGCTCTCGCCGTTTCCGCGTCGCAGAAACCTTCATCGCTCACGCGCGCCAGGAATTCGGCGTCAATCACGTGCAGCAGATAGACCTCACCGCCAGGATCAACCATCGCCAAAGCGTAATCGAGCGCCTGCAGCGAGCCGGGCGAAAAATCTATCGGTACGAGAATGTCTTCGATCTTCATAATTCTTTCCTCAGATGATCGCCGCGGCGATTCCCAGATAGATTGCCACACTGAGCAGGTCTTGCAAGACCGTCGCCACTGGGCCGCTGGCCATCGCCGGGTCAAAGCCCATACGATCCAGAATCCAGGGCAACAGGCTCGCAATCAGCGTCGCAATAATTGATGAGCAAAGGATCGTCAAGGCTACGACCACTGCCAGGTGTCCGCGGCCATCCAACAGCCATAACCCCATCCAAGCGGCTCCGCCGATGGTCAATCCGATCAGCAACCCCAACGAAGCTTCGCGCCGGAGCTGCGCGAAGAGTGGGACCCGGCCGTAAACCATCCAAGGCGCCAGTATCGTTTCTGTCTGCGTACCGAATACTTCCCACCATTCGGACGAATTACGGGCAATCTTTATTCCAAAGGCAAATGTGCGCGTCTTTCTATGCAATGCGGACGACTTCGACCGAGCAGTGGGCGCGCGCGGCGACTGCAGACGACACGCTGCCGATCAGGAATCGCTCGACCCGCCCCACGCCTCTCGCCCCAACGAAGATGCAGTCGGCGTTCCAGCTTTCAGCCTCGTTGAGCAGTAGCGCCTTTGGCTCTTCCTCCTTCACCACAACCGAAGTTCGCAGGCCGGCCTGTCCCAGTTTTTCGATAGCCGCGTTAATCGCCACGTTGACTCTGGCCTGCTCTTCCGCGACCCATCCGGCGATCCGATTCAGCATGGGTTCTGAGGTTACTGTCGGAATCCTCCAGCAGGCATGCACGATTCGGGCTTCGCTGTTTTCGGGCCAATGGCGCGACGCAACCAGATTGACCGCTTCTTCCGAACCTTTTGAGCCGTCAACACCGATGATCACACGGAGTGGTCTTGCGGGTTCTTCACGACGAACGCGCGCAATACGGACTGTGCTGTGGGCTTCGTGGGCCAGTTTCATAGAGGCGCTTCCGAAAAAGAATCGCCCGGCCGCCGTTCTACCGTGCGAGCCAACGACGATCAAATCCGGATTCCACGCTTCGGCTTTTTCGAGAATCGCGCTCGCCGGAGATCCGACGGCCATCTTAGACTCGACCTCCCACTCGGGCATCAATGATTTGACGCGGTCGGCCCCGCGCCGAGCCGTCGCCTTTATCTGAATCAGCTCGTCCATGCCTTCCAACAGCTTAAATCCTGACGGCGACAGCGACCAGATCTCGATCACCGAAAGCACAATCGCGGTAGCCTCACTGGGCAAACCGGCCCGGCGCAGTTCGTCAATCGCGGCGTCAGCGCATTCCGAGCCGTCATAACCAATCAGTATTTTCATCCGCTCTTTCATCACAACCTCCCTTCGCTCTCGCGCCCAATCAACCTTTTGCTACTGAGATCTTCACCCTGCGCTTTAAACGTCCAGCCGCAGCCACCCCTTCCCGGTCGCTGCGGCTGGATAGAAGGCGACAACAGAATCAGCTCTGCCGCGCCTTGAGCTATTTAACTTTGACCTCGACCTGTTTCGGCTTGGCCTCTTCGCGTTTGGCCAACGTCACTCGCAGAATCCCGTCCTTGAACTCCGCGTTGACCTTGTTCATGTCAACGAAGCCCGGCAGCGTGAAGCTGCGGGTGAACTCGCCGTAGTTGCGCTCGACGCGATGATAATTCTCCTTCTTGGTCTCTTCGGAGAGTTTGCGCTCGCCGTGAATCATCAGTATGTTGTTTTCAATAGAGACGCGCACGTCTTCCCTCTTCACTTCCGGCAGTTCGACCTTGACCACGATCTCATTGATGTTCTCGTAGATGTCGCAGGCCGGCGCCCAGGTGGCGAGCGACCAATTCTCGCCGCCGAATGTCATGAACGGATCGAAGCCTTCGAAGAACCTCTCCGGGAATCGGCGGAAAGGATCGAAGCCCATCATTTCACGAAGGCCACTCATTGGGGCCATTGCTGTACCAGTTTTGTTTGTCATAACTGCATCCTCCAATCTTTAAAAACAGCCGTTGATTTCTTTGAAATGTTCGGAACCATCACCACCGCGCATGCTTCATTGGCGCCAAGGTTCAATCGCTTTCGACAAGATGGCGGTTGCGCGATTTCGGTTCCCGCACAGAGATAGAGCAACAACCGTGCCTTCTGCCGGCAGGACGTATAATCAAGTGAAATCAACGCCTTGAACTGCCACTCGCCAGGTTCGTGAAACTCCGCTGCGGAAAATGACCGCGTATTTTCGACGCCCGCTGCGGATATTTCCTCAGAAGCTTTATCAGCCTCATGCGCACGGCGGTAAAAACGCTGTGGAAACGATGTTTTTTGCTGCGTCATACAAAGGCACAGGGGTTGCGAATGCTCGTCGGCGAGGAGAGATTGAATCGCAGTTCTCCTTGTTCTCTTTGACCGAGACTCAACTGAGATAGGAGCAAAGTATGAAAAACATCACGAATTCCCTAATGCCGCTCGCCGTTTTAGTTCTCTTCGGAACTTGCATGGTCAGCGTTTTCGGTCTCCTGGTGGTATTGATGACATCGGTGGGCTTTGCGGATGGGTTGCCCTTGTTTTACTTCCAGAGATTGAACGTGGCCGTAATTTCGGTCGCCTTACCGATAGCTGGAATGATTCTCTTCGGCGCAATTTTGCTCGGGCTTCCAAGAAACCCCGCAGAAGCCGCCAAACCAGCCGTTATCGAAGGCGCTATAAACCCGCCGGTGATTGAAGAATGGAAAAAGGAAGCGCCTCTGGCAAAAGCGGCTTGATCGAAAATCAGTGTTCAAGCTTTTGAGAGATGAACACATAGACTGACCGGCTTGAAAGGACGCGTCGCCATCACTCAGAACAATGCTCAAGCCTGGCGACGCGTCTCAAATCTAAGCGCTGATTCCTACGCCAGGGCGGGCTTGAAGCTGTGGAGAGCGCGCACGTATTGCGCGCGCTCGAACTCGCCCGGATTCTCGCAATGTATCTGGCTCATACTTCCCCGCATTTGCCCGACCGATTCGTATTCGCGCTCCTCCATCCACTGGCGCAGCCCTTGCTCGATCAAGCGGATGTTACCGACGCCATGCCGCAGCAGGACGGAGCAGAGCATCGTGACGTTGGCGCCGGCCATCAGCATCTTGATCACGTCATGCGCCGTGTGGATGCCGCTCGTGGCCGCCAGATCGGCTCGGACGCGTCCGTAAAGGATCGCGATCCAGCGCAGCGGGAGCCGCAACGCTTGTGGCGTGCTCAGAATCACATTGGGCCGAACCATAAGATTATCGAGATCGATATCCGGCTGGTAGAAGCGGTTGAACAGGACCAGGGCGTCTGCGCCCGCCTCATCCAGTCGCCTGGCCATATTCGCCAGGTTACTGAAGAAGGGACTCAGCTTGACCGCCACCGGGATCGTCACAAGCGATTTGACCATGGTGAGAATGTTGAGATAGGTCTGCTCGACTTCGGCTCCGGTCAAGGTCGGATCGGTGGGGATGTAATATATGTTTAGCTCCAGCGCGTCCGCCCCGGCCTCCTGTATCAAGTTGGCGTAGTCGGTCCATCCGCCAATGGACACGCCGTTGAGGCTGGCGATGATAGGAATGGCGACAGCCTCTTTGGCCTTGCGGATGCGCTCCAGATAGTCTTCCGCCCCTAGACGGATATCCTCCAGCTCATGCGGCAGCTCAGGCGGCTCAGGGATATATGTCAGCGCTTCGGCGAAGCTCTCAGTCCCATGCGTCAGATGGTGATGAAGTTCGTAGCGGTCGAGTAGTAACTGCTCCTCGAAGAGTGAAGATAGCACCACGGCCGAGGCGCCGGAGTCTTCCATCCGCTTGATATTGTCGATCTCCTCTGAGAGCGGCGACGCCGAGGGCACAAGCGGCGTGCGCAGCTTCATTCCCAAATATGTGGTGGTCAAATCCATTGCTCGTTTCCCGTCATTTGTCGTTTACTGAACTTCCCGCCGGCGCCCCTACATTCACGTCCGGCTTCCGCGCGCTGAGATACTCGTACATCCGCCAGCGCGTTTGCACGTCCTTCTGCGCCTCTTCCAACAAACGCTTGGCTTCTTCGGGCTTGCTCTTGGTGAGCATCTTGAAGCGGTTCTCCAGGTAGAGGAACTGCTCAATGGGGATCTTCGGCGCGCGCGAGTCGAGCTGGAGCGGGTTTGCGCCGTGCGCGGCTCGTTCCGGATGATAGCGGTAGAGCAACCACTGCCCCGCGTCTACCGCCGCCTTCTGGTTCTGCATCGCAGTGGTCATATTGATCCCGTGCGCGATGCAGTGGCTGTAAGCGATGATCAGCGATGGGCCGCCGTAGGCCTCGGCCTCTAGGAACGCCTTGAGCGTATGCTCGTCGCGCGCGCCCATCGCCACGCTGGCGACGTAGACGTTGCCGTACGTCATGGCGATCAGGCCCAGGTCTTTTTTCGCGGCGCGCTTGCCGCCGACGGCGAACTTGGCAACGGCCGCGCGCGGCGTGGCCTTCGACATCTGGCCTCCGGTGTTGGAGTAGACTTCGGTATCGAGCACGAGGATGTTGACGTTGCGTCCGCTCGCCAGCGCGTGATCGAGGCCGCCGAAGCCAATGTCATAAGCCCATCCGTCGCCGCCGATGATCCAGACGCTCTTTTTTACCAGCATGTCGGCGAGCGCCAGCAATTGCCTGGCCTCGTCCGAATCAATCGCGCGCAATTTTTCTTTGAGCGCCGCCACGCGCTCGCGCTGCGTATAGACGTCGGACTCGTCTTTCTGCCCGGCGGTCAAGATCGTGTGAACCAGTTCTTCGCCGACTGCGCCTGCCAGTCGTTTAAGCAGTTCAGAGGCAAACTCCTTCTGCTTGTCAATCGAGATGCGGAACCCCAGCCCGAACTCGGCATTGTCTTCAAACAGTGAATTGGCCCACGCTGGCCCGCGCCCCTCCGCGTTCTTCGTCCAGGGCGTGGTCGGCAGATTGCCGCCGTAGATTGACGAACACCCTGTCGCGTTGGCCACGACGGCGCGGTCGCCGAACAGTTGGGTGACCAGTTTGATGTAAGGCGTTTCGCCGCACCCGGCGCATGCGCCGGAGAATTCAAATAGCGGCTCCTGAAGCTGTTGCTGGCGAATGTTCGAGATTTTGATCAGCCGGCGATCCATTTCTGGAATCGTCAGATAGAAATCCCAATTCTTTCGCTCCTGATCGCGCAGCGGAGGTTGCGGGGTCATATTGATCGCCTTGAGCCGCGTCTGCGACTTGTTCTTCGCCGGACAAATATCCACACAGACGCCGCAGCCCGTGCAGTCTTCAGGCGCGACCTGAATAGTGTATTTCATCCCCTGCCATTCGCGATCTTTTGCGTCGCACGATTTGAAGGCGGTCGGCGCGCCAGCGAGATGTTTCGGGTCGTAAACCTTGATGCGGATGACGCCGTGCGGACAGGCCATCGCGCACTTGCCGCATTGGATACAGACTTGCGGATCCCAGACCGGGATTTCGAGCGCCAGGTTGCGCTTCTCCCACTGGGCCGTTCCTGTCGGGTACGCGCCGTCGCACGGGAGCGCGCTCACGGGCAACTCATTACCCCGCCCGGCGATGATCTCACCAAGCACGTCACGCACGAACGACGGAGCAGCGGCAGGCACGGGCGACGTCAGATCAAACTCGCTCTCAACCCGCTCCGGCACGCGTACCTCTTGGAGGCGCTCAAGCGCCTGATCCACGGCGCACAAATTCATCCTGACGATCTCCTCGCCCTTCTTGTCGTAGGTCTTGCGGATCGAGTCTTTGATCGCCGCAATCGCTTCATCCTGCGGCAATACGCCGGAGAGCGCGAAGAAACAGACCTGCATGATCGTGTTGATCCGTCCGCCCATGCCGCTCTCGCGCGCCACCCGCGCGCCGTCAATGACAAAAAACCGCAGCCGCTTACCGAGAATCTGCTCCTGCGCCAAGCGCGGTAGATGCTCCCACACCTCCTCCGGCCCGTAGGGCGTGTTGAGCAGAAAGGTCCCGCCCGGCGCAAGAGCTCCCAGCATGTTGTAGCGTTCGAGGAAGCCCGGCTGGTGGCAGGCTACGAAGTTGGCCCGCGTCACGAGGTAAGTCGAGTGGATAGGCTGGGGGCCGAAACGAAGGTGCGACACGGTAACCGCGCCCGACTTCTTCGAGTCATAGACGAAATAGCCCTGAGCGTAATTGCAGGTCTTCTCGCCGATGATCTTGATCGAATTCTTGTTGGCCCCGACCGTGCCGTCCGCGCCCAGGCCGTAGAACAAAGCCCGGATCGCGTTCTCCGGCTCGGTTGAAAACTCCGGGTCATAAGCGAGGCTCGTGCGCGTCAGGTCGTCCTCAATTCCGATGGTGAAATGATTCTTCGGCCAGGCAGACGAGAGTTCATCGAAGATCGCCTTGACCATCGCCGGTGTGAACTCTTTGGACGACAGCCCGTAGCGGCCGCCGATGATTACGGGCATCGCCTTCAATTCGCCCCATCCGTTGTCGATCGCTTCGTGGAGCGCGTTGACGCAATCGAGGTAGAGCGGCTCGCCTGCGCTGCCTGGCTCTTTCACGCGGTCTAGCACGGCGACGGCCTTAGTGGTCGCAGGCAGCGCGGCGACGAAACGTTGCAGATCGAAGGGGCGGTAAAGCCGCACTTTAAGCACTCCGACTTTTTCGCCGCGCGCCGTCAGGTAATCCACCGTCTCGTGCGCGGCTTCGGCGCCAGAGCCCATGAGAACGATCACGCGCTCGGCGTCAGGAGCGCCGTGGTACTCGAAGAGCCGGTACTGCCGTCCCGTCAGGCGCGCGAACCTGTCCATCGCCCGCTGGGTGATCTCCAGGCATGCGGCGTAGAAGGGATTGACCGACTCTCGCGCCTGGAAATAAACATCCGGGTTCTGCGCCGTGCCACGCAGCGTGGGGTGATCGGGCGAGAGCGCGCGGCGCCTGTGCGCGAGCACGAGGTCGAGGTCGATCATCGCCCGCATATCTTCTTCGTCGAGCAGTTCTACCTTCGCAATCTCGTGTGAGGTGCGGAAGCCGTCGAAGAAATGCAGGAACGGAATGCGCGTTTCGAGCGTGGCCGCCTGGGCGATCAGCGCGAAGTCCATCGCCTCCTGCACCGAGGCGGATGAAAGCATGGCGAAGCCGGCGCCGCGCGTGGTCATCACGTCGCTGTGATCGCCGAAGATCGATAGCGCTTGGGCGGCGAGAGAGCGCGCCGCGACGTGCATGACCATCGGCGTCAGCTCCCCGGCGATCTTGTACATGTTGGGGATCATGAGCAGCAATCCCTGCGACGATGTGAAGGTCGTGGTCAGCGAGCCGGTCTGCAACGCGCCATGCGCGGCGCCGGCGGCCCCGCCCTCACTCTGCATCTCGACGACCGAAGGGACCGTGCCCCAGATGTTCGGCTTCCCCGCCGACGACCAGGCGTCGGCCGACTCGCCGATGGGCGACGAGGGAGTGATGGGGTAGATGGCGATGACTTCGCTGGTACGGTAAGCGACGTGAGCGACGGCCTCGTTACCATCGATCGTTGTAAAGGTTCTCTTCGGCATGTGTTTGGTGATGTTTAACCGCGCCGTTTTGCCTGTGGGAATACTCCTGCAACTTGCGGCGCGCGACTTTGAAGGCGTCCCGGATCGCCACGTAACCGTCTTTATGCGGCGCCGACAATTCCTGCCCTTTTGCGTGTTCTTCGCCGCCCTGCCTTTGGAGGGAGCTGTGCAAAGTGGGTTCGTGGTTCACCACGATTTCGGCGCCAGGAACGGTCAAATCGATGCGGATGTGAAACTGGTATTTACCGTTTTGGTGTCGGCGCCGGTTCTCGACCATCACGCGGCAGCTCGTAATACGATCGTAAAACTCTTCGAGCTTCGCCGCCTCCTCGTTGATTTTCGTCCCAACCGCCTTTGAAGGCGCCATATCTCGCCAGGTGATTTGCACCGGAAGTCGCATATAAAGTCCTCCTATATTCGTTGCTCGTGTTCTTTTGGTCGGGGCATACGAAACGTTCCTCGACATGCGTTATTGCAACTGGCGGACCGTCTCAGCGACGAGAAGCGATCGGTTGATTCCTCCCCTATCGAAGGTAAATAAACGCGCCACTTCCCGCCTCTATCAAGAAGTTTGTGTTAGACCCTCGGCAATCACATTTCAGCTTCGTAGACCTCACTGCGGAAAATGACCGCTGCATTTTTCCCACCTGCTGCGGATATTTCCTCAGAAGATTCACCCGCTGAGCGCATACGCCGGTAAACACGTAGTAAAACCGCGGTCTTTCGCGGCGTCAGGGATTGGAACGGAGATTGCACTTGCATAACAGCGAGGAGAGATTGAATCGCTATTTTCCTCACGTTGTTCTTTGCTGCCGATACCCGTCGGCCCGAGCTCAATGACCTGGCCGATATGCGAGGCTAGCGACCTGTGAGTCGGAGGCGCAGTGAAATCTATGTACCTCATTTGGATCGCAATCATCGCCAGTTCGCCGAGGGGTATCGGCGCTGCCATGACCTTCATTTTCGAAGTCAGGAAGGATTACTTCCGCAACACCAAAAACCGAGAGCGACATTTGGCCGACCGAATCGTTCCAGCGTCGGCAAGCCTGAAGACTTTCCTTCAGGAGCCATCCGAATGAAAGTGAGGTGAAAATGATGGCGCAAACAGATTCACAAGTTTGGTTTCAGAGAATATTCCATCCGTCAGACTTCTCGGACGCGAGTAATATCGCGTTTGTTCATGCCCTCAGGCTGGCGGTCTTGGCGAACGGCAGGTTGACGATTCTTCACACCGGCGCTGACTGCGGCGGCTGGCAGGATTTCCCCAGTGCGCGGCGGACTTTGGAACGATGGGAGATGTTGCCGCTTAACAGCCCAAAGGAGGCGATCTTCAGCGTCGGACTGGATGTCCAGAAGATCGCCACGCCGCGCCACGACCCGGCGCCAGCCGTTCTTCATTACCTCGGGGAGCATCCTCATGACCTGATTGTTTTGGCGACTCACCAACGCGACGGGTTTGATAGGTGGACGCATAAACAAGTCGCTGAACCGATTGCCCGGCGTTCGGGTGAGATGACGTTGTTCATCCCGCACGGGAGCGAAGGATTTGTCTCGCTCGAAAGCGGCGCGGTGAGTTTGCGAAACATCCTCATACCGGTGGATCACTCGCCGGACCCGCAAATCGCGGTTGATGGCGCTGTGTCATTCGCCCATGCGCTCGAATGCCACGGAGTAGTCTTCACGTTGCTCCACGTCGGCGAGGAAGATCGCTTCCCGGAAGTCGTAATGTCTGAGCGTGAGACGTGGCGGTGGAGAAAGACTTACAAACAGGGTCATGTCGAGCGACAGATTCTTCAAGCTGCGCATGAATGCCGCGCCGATCTCATCGTGATGACGACATTGGGGCATCACGGTTTTCTGGATGCGTTGCGCGGTAGCACGACTGAACGGATAGTCCGAAATTCGACCTGCCCGGTTCTGGCCCTTCCCGCTTACGGCAAAGATCAGTCGCCGACCCAGGAATCGCCTGTCTGGCAGCCAGCGGTCTGACCATTTGGGCTTCGAGTATTGTCTGAGGCTGCTGGAACGTGAGTTGGATCTGGGCTAACGGCGGAATGACACAGTACCGCGCGCGTAAGCAAGCGGCCGTCC
>DATCXQ010000775.1:0-6266 GCA_036565725.1 Blastocatellia bacterium | reverse complement strand
ACCCGGCGGGGCTTTCACCGCCGTTTCCTACTCCCCTAGGTTCACGGCGCTACAGAAACAATCCAATACCTTTGCAGGAGCAAAAATTATGCGAAAAATGTTTTTCTTCGTTTTGGCCGCGGCGGCTTTGTTGTTGATGGTTCCGACGCAAAATGCGCAGGCGCAGTCGCAATCGGAGACGCCGAAGGTCGAAATTGGCGCGCACTACACACTGTTGCGCTTTCGCGATTTCGACATCACCGATAGCGGAGTGGGAGGTCGCATCACCTTTAACCTCACGGACAACTTCGGAGTCGAGGGCGAGCTCAACGTCTTCCCTCAAAAGCGCACCAACGATTCCCCCGTCACAACCTTCCCTCTCTTCGTGGATAGCAGCAGAACGCAGGGGCTGTTTGGCGTGAAGACCGGGTTGCGGTCTGAGAAGGCGGGCATTTTCGGCAAATTTAGACCTGGCTTTGTTCGTTTTGGCGAGAGCGGCGTTATCCCCGGGCAAAGCTTCACACAATTCGCGCTCGATATCGGCGGGGTTTTTGAACTTTATCCTACGCGGCACGTCGCGTTGCGATTTGACATTGGAGATACGGTCATCCGCTTCGGCAGTAATTTTACTGGTGGTGACGCATTTTACTCGAACAATCTGCAAATAAGCACCGGCGTAGCGTTTCGCTTCTGACGCCGAAGCTCCGCCGGGTGGTTAGCCACACCCGGCGTGGCTTTCATTGGATAGCCTTTTTCAGAAGAGCTATTTGACCAGCGTGATAAAGGTCGTGCTGAATCACGCCGTGCAACAAGACATAGTTTGAGTAGCGCGTGCCCGGCGTGGTCTCTTCGAGCCTTGCGTCGTCAATTTTCTTGATCCCGTCGCGCAGGCTTCGATGGCTCGCTTCGAGCGATTGCAGCGTCGCTTGCCAGGCCGCTTCGCTCGCGTCGGTCACGGGCGGGAAGTTGATTTCGTCGGGAATCGCCATCTCTCCTTCGCCTTCCAACCTTCTCCTCGCTATCTGTTCCCAGGCAATGATGTGATTGACGAGTTCCCAGATGCTGTGCGCGTTCGGGATGGGTTTGGCGGCTGCTTGTTCCGCCGTCACGCCGTCGAGCAGTTCACGCAAACTGGGGCCGTGCCACGCCTGCCCCTCCTGAGCGCGTTTGAGTTGGCTGTTGATGCGATGGGTTTCTGTCATTGCCCTTTGCCTTTCTTGATTCGATTCAGCCTCTGGTCAACTGTCGATATTTTATGCGATGCGGTTGATCGGCGTCAGCGCCCAGCCTGGCCCTGCGGTCGGCCTCGTACTCCGAGTAGTTGCCGTCAAACCAGACGGCCTTGCTCTCGCCCTCGAATGCCAGAATGTGCGTGGCGATGCGGTCGAGGAACCAGCGGTCGTGGCTGATGACGACGGCGCAGCCGGCGAAGTTCTCCAGCGCCTCTTCGAGCGCGCGCATCGTGTTCACGTCCAGGTCGTTGGTCGGCTCGTCGAGCAGCAGCACGTTCGCGCCCGATTTCAACATCTTCGCAAGATGGACCCGGTTGCGTTCGCCGCCGGATAGACCCCCGACCTTCTTCTGCTGATCGGCGCCCGAGAAGTTGAACCGCGCGACATAAGCCCGCGAATTGACCTGGCGATTACCGAGCTGGATGGCGTCTTGCCCTTCCGAAATCTCTTCCCAGATGTTTTTGTTCGCGTCGAGCGCTTCGCGCGACTGATCGACGTAGCCGAGTTGGACCGTCGAGCCTGTCTTGAAAGAGCCGCCGTCAGCCCGGTCCTGGCCTGTGATCAATCGGAAGAGCGTGGTCTTGCCGGCGCCGTTCGGGCCGATCACGCCGACGATGGCGCCGGGCGGAAGTTTGAATGACAACCCCTCGAACAACAGCTTGTCGCCGTAACCTTTGCTGACATTCTCGCCCTCGATCACGACGTCGCCCAGCCTCGGCCCCGGCGGGATGTAAATCTCGAGCGCCGAGGCCTGCTTCTCGACCTCCTGATTGAGCATTGATTCATAAGCCTTGATGCGGGCCTTGCTCTTGGCGTGGCGGGCTTTCGGCGCCATCCGAATCCATTCCAGCTCGCGTTCGAGAGTCTTCTGCCGCGCGCTCTCCGACTTCTCTTCGCGCCGCAGCCGCTCCTGCTTCTGTTCGAGCCACGACGAATAGTTGCCCTGCCACGGGATGCCCTGCCCGCGGTCGAGTTCCAGAATCCACCCGGCGACATTGTCGAGGAAGTAGCGGTCGTGTGTGACGGCGATCACCGTGCCCGGATATTTCTGTAAATGCTGTTCGAGCCAGCCGACGGTTTCGGCGTCGAGATGGTTGGTCGGCTCGTCGAGCAGCAGGATGTCGGGCTGCTTCAGCAACAAGCGGCACAACGCGACGCGGCGGAGTTCGCCGCCCGACAGGATTTTGATGGGCGTCTCGCCCGGCGGGCACCGCAGCGCGTCCATCGCCATCTCCAGGCGGCTGTCCAGGTCCCACCCGCCCATCGCGTCCAGCTTCTCCTGGACCTCGCCCTGACGTTCCAGCAGCTTGTTCATCTCGTCGTCCGACATCGGCTCGGCGAATTTGGCGTTGATCTCGTCGAAGTCTTTCAGCAGATCGACGACCTCCTGAACGCCCTCCTCGACGATGTCGCGGACGGTCTTCGATTCGTCCAGCCTCGGCTCCTGCTCCAGGTAGCCGATGGAGTAGCCGGGCGAGAGAACGGTCTCGCCCTGATAGTCCTGGTCCACGCCGGCGATGATCCGCAGCAGAGTGGATTTGCCCGAGCCGTTCAGGCCCAGCACGCCGATCTTCGCGCCGTAAAAGTAGCCGAGGTAAATATCCTTGAGGACAGCTTTCTTGTCGTAATACTTGCTGACCCCGACCATTGAATAGATGACTTTGTCTGGTTGTTGATTCATGGCTTAGTTGAAGTAAATTGATGTGTCGCTTTTAAGTGCGATGTTAAGGCTGGCAATCTTGTCGCACGCGATGGCAAATGGCAAGGGGCGATTATTTTGTCAGTCCACGTTTAATCCTGCTCAAAACACCGCAGAGCATCTCGATGTCATACCTGGTCGGATTGAGCCGCAGCAGACTGCCGCGGAGCCTGCGCGTCAGATCAGGCTCGTTGCCCGGCAGGACGAAATCGATCAACTTCAATACCTCCAATGACAATTGCATCGCCGCTTCGGTCGCGCCCGCCGTGGCCGCTTCGGCGGGGCGGGGAACAATGGCGGCCTGCGCGCCGGCGCGGATCAATTCGTAACAGCAGACGGCGACGGCCTGGCCTAAATTCATCGATGGACATCCAGGCTCTGTGGGAATACTCATCACGCGGTGGCAGCGGCTGATGTCTTCGTTGGTCAGCCCGTGTTTCTCCGAGCCGAAGACCAGCGCCAGATCGTAATCGGCCGTCGCGAGTTCGCGGCTCAGATCGAATGGCGTGTAAAGGCTTTGTTTTTCTTCGACCCGCGTGCGGTCGGTTGTGCCGACGACCAGGTTGCAATCGGCGATGGCTTCATCGAGCGCGTAGCAGACCCGTGCGTTTGCCAGCACGTCGGTAGCGTTGACGGCCGAAACGACCTCGCCCCACACGGGCGGGTGCGGCGTGACGACGGCAAGATCAGTAAAACCGAAATTCTTCATCGCCCGCGCCGCCGCGCCTATGTTGTTCGGATCGCGCGGGCGGACCAGCACAATTCTTCTAGTTCCCATTTTCCTGAGAGGAGAGGGGGAGAGGGGGAGAGGGAGAGAGGGAGAGAGCGGGAGACTGAAGGATGGAGGGACAGAGGGGTTTTGAGTACGTAATGTCTCCCGCTCTCCCTCTCTCTCCCTCTCTCCCTCTACGTCTGTTCCGTATTCTCTTTGACTACTTCTTAGCCTGCGAAGCCGCGGCCAGGACGTGATCTTTTTCGCCGGCCGGATTGAAGGTTACGCGGCGCTTTTGCAGGTAGGCGTTCTTGCCCAGGTGCGAGGCCAGCGCCGAACGGTGACCGCTGACGATGTCGGAGTTGGGCAGCGCGCGCGACTTCACGCAATCGAGGAAGTTGCGGACGTGTTGTTGTTCGAGCGACTTGGTATTCCTGCGCTCGACCGGAGGCGGCGGAGCCTCCCTGCGCCCGGCGGGAGATTCCTGATAGGTGTAACCGCCGCGGTCGATGTAGAGCCGGCCATTCGTCCCCATCAATTCCAGCGCCGCCCCACGCGCGCCGGGAACCAGCGTGGCGTCGAACGTGGCGATCCATTTGGTCGGATATTCGAGCTGGATGCTGATCGTGTCCGGCGCGGTGCGCCCGTCCTGGTAAGCGTAAACGCCTCCGGCGGCCGTCGCCGCCACTGGCAAATCTTCGCCGACGAACCAATGCACGACGTCGATCCAGTGGGTGAAGAGGTCGGTGATCTGGCCGCCGCCGAAATCCAGATAGGCGCGCCAGTTGTAAAATTGGTGCGCGTCGAATTCACGGTATTTGGCCGGGCCTAGAAAAGCCTTCCAGTCCAACCCCGCCGGCTTATCTTTGAAGTTGGGTTTGCGCAGGTGGTAGCCATTGCCGTGCCACCAGGTGCGGACGAACGCGATCTTGCCGAGTTTGTCCTTGTCCACATACTCGCTCTTGGCCTCTTTATAATGCTCGCCGCTGCGCTGCTGCAGGCCGACCTGCGCCACTCGGTTGTTGGCCTTGACGGCCTTGATGATGTCGTGACCCTCGTTGATAGTGAAGGTCAACGGTTTCTCGATGTAGATGTCTTTGCCCGCGTTGAGCGCGTCGATCGCCATCCGCGAATGCCAGTGGTCGGGCGTGGCGATCAGGACGGCGTCGACGTCTTTCGAAGCGAGCAGCGCGTGGTAATCGGTGAAGGTCTTGGCCTTGCCTTCCGTCTTTTGGAGCGCGGCGTTGAGGTGTTGGTCGTAACAATCGCATAGCGCGACGACCTCGACGTCCGATTCTCTTTGAAAGACGCCCATCACGTCGCCGCCGCGATTGCCCGTGCCGATGACCCCGAGGCGGACCCGGTCATTGGCGCCGAGTACGTTGTTCCAACTTGCGGCGGCGCCTATCAGGCTAGCCGCGCCGGCGCCGGTTCGAGCGATGAATTTACGACGAGAACTGTTTGTTTCAGACATAAGATTTCCTTTCTTGCCGGCAGTGTCGAATTTATAGACGCGTGCGGCGGCGCATTGTCACTGTTCATTGGGCGATGTGGGAGGCGTTAGCTTCCTCTGGTATTATTGACGAAAGATCCATTCGATCAGTTTCCGGTGTTTCGCCGACAGTTACGCCGGGGGCGACGTCTACGCCCGCGAGCCACACGCAGAAGTCTCATCAAATTTATTTGATTGAAGTATTCGCCGGGAATTGTCTACTGAGAGTTGAAAATTGTCCATCCATTAACCTTGATCTTAACCACCTTCTCAACTTTGCCATCAGCCGCCCGCAGCGACGTCATTTTCGCCACGTCCGGCCAAACTGCGCGACAGGCGTTGTGACTTGATCAAGACTGGCAAACCTGCCCTTCATTGGCGAGCGCATCGTTGTGGCTTGCGGCCTAGAGCGGATTGCAAATGAGTATATGGTGTCGGGCGATTCGTTTAATCGCCCTGGTTGCGGCGCGGTACGGTACCGGAGCGTTCCTTACCGTACATCCAATTGAAAACTGCTCTAATCGTTTGTCGCGGAACTTGTCGTGGCGCGCTTCGCGGTAAAGTCGCCGGTTTTGGCCGGAATCGTCGCAGGGTTTTTCAGATCCTGCCCCTCTCTGAAAAAGGAGACTTTGCCGGAGATTGAGTCGGCCGAGTCAAACTTGCCTTTGAAGACCAGGGTCCCCGCATCGCGGCCAACATTGCCGATCGGAAATTCGATGGCGCCCGAAAAAGTCGCCTGATCGGGAGCGGCCTGCTCCCATTGCGCTTTGGTCGGTTCCACGGGCGGAATCAGGCTCGAGACTGTATCGAGCAGTAGAAATGCGCCTTTACCATCAGACTGCGCGTCGAATCGCAAAGTATGTTCTTCACTGCTAGGGAACTTGAATTTGACTTTCCACCTGCCGGCCAGGTTGAAAGATTGTGTCTGAGCGCACGATGCGAAAATCGAGTAGACGGCAGAAACTGCAATCAACCCTAAACATCCAAGGAAGAACTTCATCTGAATCACCTGCTTAGAGCGGATATCAGATCAGTGTACGGAATGTGGCGGTAGCCTGACTTTGAGGCTCGTCATTATCCAAATCTTTTGCGTTCCCAGAGAGGCGCTTCTTCGTCGCGGAGCGACGGTTGAGCTTAGGCCGGCGTTTTAAC
>DATCXQ010000773.1:0-16539 GCA_036565725.1 Blastocatellia bacterium | reverse complement strand
GTTAAAACGCCGGCCTAAGCTCAACCGTCGCTCCGCGACGAAGAAGCGCCTCTCTGGGAACGCAAAAGATTTGGATAATGACGAGCCTCAAAGTCAGGCTACCGCCACATTCCGTACACTGATCTGATATCCGCTCTAAGCGCCTGAAGAGCGCCCCGCCCCGCCATCTCTCCGACTCCGCGCCAATCGGAACTATCAGCGCCCACAGCGCTGCGACACAGTGGCGGTTTCATCAGCTAGTTCAGTAAAGAGATATGATTTAGAACCGCCAACCGAGGCCCACGCTGAATTGAAAGTTGTGAATAGTTTGGGCCGGAGTAAGAATGGAGCTGGTAAAAGCCGGGGTCGGGCCCACCGTTTTGAACTTGACCAGGGTATCTCCATAGTCAACACGGACGATGGTGCGAGGAGACGGATAATATTCCACAACGGCGCCCAGGTCGAACGCAAAGTTTGTCTGAGTCTTCTCAACGCAGGTGAAAGCACACCTCGCGTGGAAGGGGATGGAACCGAAGTACATCACTTGAAATGCGTATTTACAGCAATCAATTCCTCGGACTGCAAATGCAAGGTGATATATCAAACTACCGAGTGGTGGGAAAATCCGACAGGAGGTGGACACAGGCGCACGCTCATTCAGCCGTCCCCATTCGGTGAGTCTCTCGCAATCACGAAAGCCGGGCGATGACCCGACTCCGTGTTTGTGGGATTGCGCGTTGGACTACCGGCGACCGCCGGGTTGATTTACGGCCCATGCCTTGTAATGTCCGACCAGGCGGTTGATAACTTCCACCGGCGTCAGGCTTTCGTGAATGTAGACCACGATGGACGCGTCGCCGACACAGCCCAATAACGAAAGGACGAATTATGGCGAGGAGAAAGCCCTACGAGGCAAAACTTTGTCCCACGAAATGCCACGGCGGCTACTCGTATAATCAAAGAAAGCCCTACGAGGAAGAGTTAGCCAACATATCGGCGGACAATTTGTGGCTGGTAAAAGGCAGCTTGAAGTACTGCGCATATTGCCACGCGGTTTATGAAGATCGCGGGAGCCGCAAGCGGCTTTTGGGATTTCTCGAAGGCGACAAGTTTGAGGGCCGCAAAATAATTGGAGGATAACCGCCACAACAAAAGCCGGGCGACGACCCGGATGTCGATGCGGCGACCTCCAAAACAGCATGGTCAACGCCTACTACTACTGTAATAGGCGCGGATTGCTATTCAGTTTGTAATTGACATCCCCCATCTAAAGTCGGCTACTAATAATCCGGATCGCGCCTGACGCGTCGAGGCTCCGGCGGGTTGCGGAAGAGGAAGACCAGTAAGATGCCGGCGACGAATCCGCCGACGTGAGCCATAAAGGCCACGCCTCCACCCTCCCCGGTCCTCCCCAGCGAGCCGAATCCGTTCCAGAATTGTAATAAGCCCCAGAGACCGATGACGATCAACGCCGGCACTTCCATTATCATCCCGAACTGGAAGACGCGCACGCCCTGTCGCGGAAACAGAACCAGGTAGGCTCCCAAAACCCCCGCGATCGCCCCCGAAGCGCCCAGCGACGGAATCACCGAATTAGGGCCGAAGAAGATGTGCGTCGCGCTGGCCAGAAACCCGCAGAGCAGGTAGAAGATCAGGTACTTCAAGTGCCCCATCCGGTCTTCTACGTTGTCGCCGAAAATCCACAGGTAGAGCATATTGCCGCCGATGTGCAGTAATCCGCCATGCATAAACATCGACGAGAGCATCGTCAGATATATCGGCGACGGGCTGGGGCCGAGTCGCACTCCGCGTTGCACCTGGCCAATGATGTCGCGCCCTTGCGTGATCTCTGCGGGAACCACGCTGTACCCCAGTTCGAATTCGGGGTTGGCTTTCTGATACAGATAGACCGCCACGTTGATCGCGATCAACGTGTAGTTTACAAGAGGAATCGTCCGCCGCTGCGTATTGTCGTCACCAATAGGGAAGAAAAACATCGCGCCTCCAATGCGGAATGCGGAATGCGGATTTGCCTAATACCAATCAGCAATCTGAATCATAACCTACGGAAAATGCGAGAAGAGTTTCTTAAATCCGCAATCCGCAATCCGCAATCCGCATTCAAACAGTTCCCCACTTCAACTTCGTTCTCAAGACCTCAAAGTAGTTGCGATTCGTGGGCTGCACCAGGTTGAAGGTCGCCTGGCTGCGCCGCAATGTGATCCGGTCGTCGTGCCGCAATTCCACGCCGGGCTGACCGTCGATGGTCAGCATAAGGTCCGGATCCGCGCTTTTGAAGACCAGGTCGACGACGCTCTCGCCGGGCACGACCACAGGGCGATTCGACAGCATGTGAGGGCAGATCGGCGTCAGCAGAATCGCCGACATGCTCGGGTGAACGATCGGCCCGCCGGCCGAGAGCGAATAGGCTGTCGAGCCGGTCGGCGTCGCGACGATCATGCCGTCGGCGCGGAAGCTGTTGACGAACATTTCGTTGATGTAGCTTTCGATCTCGATCATTCTCGCGGCCGCGGCTTTGGTGACGACGGCGTCGTTCAGCGCGCGATGCGATGCGGCGACCTCTCCGCCTCGATTCAACGCCACGTCAATCATCATCCTGCGCTCGACGAAGAAATTACCCTGGCGGACGTTTTCGAGCGCGGGGAACATCTCTTCCAGCGTGAATTCGGTCAGATATCCCAGCCAGCCGAAATTGACCCCGAGCACTGGAATATGTCGCGCCCCCACGAGGCGCGCCGCGCCGAGCATCGTCCCGTCACCACCGAGAACGACAATCAGGTCGACGTCTTCGGTCAACTCGCCGTCCAATTCGGCCAGCGGCGCGCACCGCGCCTGCGCGGCGACGGAGTCGACGGCGCGTAACTCGATGCCCCGCGCCTCGCACCATTCGCGCAACTCGCATACGACCTCCAACGCCTCGGGCTTCCGCGGCCCGACGACTGCGCCTATGGTTTTGAGATGAAGCAGTGACAAATCCCGACCTCGAATGTTGATTAGTTACACGACAATCGCAACAGGCGCGATTGTACACGCCGCGCGAATCCGTTCCAAGCGCATCAACCGCTGTCAACCGCCATCAAGTAACGCCACATTACGGCTGCATTTTCAGTCGGATAAGCAGCGGTTATCCTGGCGACGGTTGGCAGTGATTCATGGCCGTTTATATGGCTGTTCGTTACCATGACGTTACCGCGATTTTTTAAGTTCGGCTCGCAACTCTCGAACTGATCATTCGAGGCGCCGGTATTTCCTGAACCGGCGCCAGCTGATCACTAATCAGGAAAGAAGGTGACAGGAAAGCCGATATGCGCAAAAGGATTAAGCCTTAGGGTATCGCGTTCGGAGAATTCTGGACGGGCGGCGGAACATTTGCCCCGCAAGAACATTCAGCCGGGGGAGTTGGCGCCAAAGTGTGAGCCCTAGCGATTGACTGCGCGCGGCATTCTACCCGCGCTATGATCCGCGCTCAACGTTCGCCTCGGCGAAAAAGGCATGGTCGAATCGCCCGGCTTTCGTGTTTGCGACAAGATGTAAGGTGGCCGCTTCTGCGCCAATTGAACCGCTTATCTCCCACCACCATCTGACACGCCATCCTACTTATCACCGCGACAAGCTGTCACGTCTCGCGCCGCCGTCCGAATTGAGTGAGCGCCACTCTCCTTGCGGAATCATAAGGTTAGCTGGCGGCCGCGCGCTTGGCGCCTCTTTTGCGGGGGGAATGGCCTTGATACTTCCTACATCAAGTTTGGGTTGTTGACCTTAACGGCATCGTAAAAAGTAATATCGAGTTGTTCCCAACAGAGAGCGCGGGGGTTAGGAGCCTATCAAGCGCCCTCATTGTATTGACGCCATCAGACGGCAGGCCGCGCGGTGTAGGATATCCTGGCGCAAAGCAGGACGAAGCACTCATGTTTGCGGCTGGATGCGGGCAAGGGCGGGGCGTACCGGCCGTCTGACGGCAATCACTTCATCGAACGATCCATTCTTGTTCCCCCATCGTTGCTGTCCTCCCTCATTTATTGGCGCTACACACAAAAAGTCAGTTGGAAATGGAAAGACTCGAAAAAATGCGAAGGGATTTGCGGGAGGCGGTACTGACCGCAGTAATTCTGGCTTCCGGCATGTGGATGATTGTCTCAGGACTCATGAAACTGTGGGGTGAATAGAAAAGCCGGGCGAGAAGCTCGGTTCCATATTCCGCTTGTTCACAAGCGTGCGTTTTCCCCATTTTGTTCACCTACTCCCCCACGGTATTTTCTATGCGACGATTGAAGATTCTCTTAGCTGAAGATGACGACGATTTACGCTCGCTTTACGGTTATATGTTGGCGGCGGCGGGCTATAAAGTGAATGCTGTTCGGAACGGTCTCCAAGCGTTCGCCGAAATACAGGTAAATCGCCCCGATGTAGTCGTAACCGACATCACAATGCCGGTTCTCAGCGGTTTGGATTTAATCGTGGCTGTCGGGGCGGATGACGAGCTTGCAGACCTGCCGGTCGTGGCGATTACGTCTTTCGGGGAAGGCATTTGCAAACTGGCGCGTGCGGCAGGGGCGATCGATGCAATAGACAAGCCGACCGATATAACAAGAATGCGCGAGGTGATTGAAGCCGCC
This sequence comes from Blastocatellia bacterium, assembly GCA_036565725.1. Classification (GTDB taxonomy): domain Bacteria; phylum Acidobacteriota; class Blastocatellia; order RBC074; family RBC074; genus JAJVID01. Next base: position 11,923 of record DATCXQ010000773.1, on the reverse strand, counting down.
GTTTCTCGCTCAGCTTCAGCAAGACCTAGTTCAAACGGAAGTCCGCTCTTGGAACTGAGCGACAAGAACCATAGGACAGGCGCCACGGCGAAGCCGTCGGCAATCCCGCCGGGAACCCGCCCTCGGAACTGAGCGACAAGAACTAGGCTACATTCGATACCTGGCGTTCCGCCGCTGGCGTTGGCGTTACGGCGACGGCCCTCTTATTGCCGTCGCAGCCGGACCACAAGGCCGAGACCAGCGCCAGCGCGATTAACTTTCCGATCATCCCATTAATTGCGTTCATTGTTTGGCTCTCCCTTCACGGGCGCCATTCTAAACAAAGAAAGCCAGGCGTGAACCTGGCTTTTCCTTTCGAACCATACCCGCTCGGGCGCGACACTACCTTTCAAAGGACTTGCGCTGCCTTCTTCTTACATGGCCTCATTACGATCATCCGGAAAAACCCGATCGCAACGCCTTCGATAGATTACGCAACCCAGCTGCCACGTCTTCCGTTTTTACCGCGAAGCCGAGCCTGAAATGGCGCGGCTCTTCAAAATACTTTCCGGGGACTATTGAGGTCTCGAAGCGCCGCAGCAAGTCGTGAAGCGGCTCGCTGTCGTCGTGGTTTTTCAACCGCGGGAAGACGATCATCGAACGCGGCGGGACGACGCAGTCTAGAACATCCTCGTGCTCGCGCAGGAATTCGCGCACTAGCGCCATGTTCGGCTCGATCATCGCCCGCGTGCGCGCTTCGAGTTTGTCGAGATGTCGAAAAGCCGCGGCTGACAGCGCATCGCTGGGCATCGAGCCGACCACGCCGAAGAGGTCGTTCAACCTTCTCATTCTCTCGGCCAACTCCGGCTCGCACAGGACCCAGCCGCATCGCAACCCGGAAAGTCCGTAACTCTTCGTCAGACTGCCGGTCGTGATGAACTGCGGGCCGAGAGAGGCGGCCACCGGCGGCGCGTCTTCAAAGAGGATGTCGCGGTAAACTTCGTCGACCAGGACGCGCGCGCCGATGTCGCGGGCAATCTCGCCGATCTCCTTGACTGTCGCCAGATCGACCACGACCCCGCTCGGATTGTGCGGGCTGGTGATGACGATCAATCGGGTTCGCGTAGTTATTGATCGTCTCACTTCATCGACGTCGATCCGATAGCCGTTCTCGAAGCCGCGCGCGAAGCGTTTGACATCGGCGCCCAGATATTCCAACGCGCAGAGCAGGGGCTCGTAAGCCGGCTGTTCGACCAACACTTCGGCGCCGCGCTCGATCGCCGTCGCCATAGCCAGGAAATTGGCCATCGAGGTTCCTTGCTCCGTCACGACCTGGTCCGCGCTCACGCCGTATTTAGCCGCAATGGCCTCTTTGAGCGGCCCGTAGCCTTCCTCGTTCTTGCCGTTCAGCCGAACGTCATCCGTCGTGATCTGCAGGTCGTTCAGGTCGCACCCGAGTATGCCGCTGTTCGCCAGATTGTAGCGGGCGGCGGCTTGGCGCTTCGCCCAGGTTATGTAAATGCTGTGGTTCATCTTGCTCCTCAGAAAATCGTTCGTAGTCCCGCCTTTAGGCGGAAGCGTTTGGAGTGACGGAATGGATCCGCCGCTTCCGCCTAAAGGCGGGACTACGAACTGAACTGCGCTTTTCATTGTTTCAGGGCGTCGCAGCGCCACATGAAAGCTCCTCAGAAAATGCTGCCTGGGAGCGCCGCCCATCCTTGCCTGGGGGGGGCCGCCAATGACCGACTGACCGATGCTGGCAGGCAAGGATGCCTGCGCTCCCATGCGTCCCACTCTCGCGCCGCTATTTTCATCGTTTCAGGGCGCCGCCTGATTTTAATTGTTTCCGGGCGTCGCAACGCGACATGACAGCCGCGATCAGCGCCTCAGCCTTCTTTCTTTTCGCACTTGTCGCCATCCCCATTTTTCGTTCGTCCCCACATCAGTACCGCGAGCGGTAGCGAGCGTAGCTTTGACAAATAGGTTCGCTCCGGGGGCGCGCTCGCTACCGCTCGCGGTACTGATCCTTGGTTCCGAAACGCTTCCACATGAAAAAGACCGGCGCGCCCGCCGCAATGATCAACGCCCCGATCCGCGCGTTATTCCAATCGGCGTAGAACGTGTTCGCGACAATGCCCAATCCCGCGGCGACGAAGAGAATCGGCGTGAGCGGATAGAGCGGGACAGGCTGCGGGCGTTGGGCTTTAGGCATCGTGCGGCGGAAGACGATCAGCGCGATCCCGGCTAGCGCGAAGAATATCCAGTCGGCGAAGACCGCGTACCTGACCAGTTCGTCGTACCGGTTCGAGACGGCGAAGAGCGAGGCCAACACGCCTTGCAAAAGTATCGCCGCCGTCGGCGCATGAAATCGCGGACTTAGCTTGCCCAAAGACTCGAAGAAGACCCCGTCCGCGCCCATCGCGTAATAGACTCGCGGCGCGGAGAGCAGGGCCAGGTTCATAAAGCCGAAAGTCGATATGACAATCAGAAAGCTGATCGCTTTCGCCCCGAACGGTCCGGCCAATTTCGCCGCCACGTCGGCCGCCGGAGTTTCAGTCGCCGCCAGCGCCGGCGCGGTGAGCGTATGAACATAAGCCACATTCGCTCCCACATAGACCACGATCACGCACAAGACGCCGATCATAATCGCGCGCGGCAGGTTGCGCAGCGGGTCGCGCACTTCCTCGGCGACGAAGTTCAGATTCTGCCATCCGCCGTAAGAGAACATGGTCGGCACAAGACCGGCGAAGAAGGCCGAGACCAGCCCGAAACCGCGCAGTTCGGGCGGCGCGAGCGGCGCGAGCGTAACGCCTGATTGTTTCGTCAACGCGAACGCGCCGGCGATCAGCGCGGCGATGGCGAGAGTTTTGCCGAACGTGATGACGTTGATCAGAATCGCGCCCGGTTTGATGCCCAGCGCATGAAAAGCCGCCAGCCCGAGCAGGATCGCGACCGCGAGCGGCGCCACGAAATTTTCGGGCAGGTCGAGCAACGGCCTCAGATATTTTGCGAACGCGACGGCGACCCCCGCCGTGGCGCCCGATTGAATGATCAGAAGCAACGACCAGCCGTGCAAAAACGCCACGAGCGGATGAAACGCCTCACGGAAGAAGGCGTACTGCCCGCCGACGCGCGGCATTACCGTGCTCAGTTCGGCAAAGACAAACGCGCCGGCCAGCGCGATCAGCCCGCCCGCCACCCACACGGCCAGGATCAAAAACGGCGTCTTGACCGTCTGCGCGACTATGTACGGGTTAATGAAGATGCCCGATCCGATGATGCCGCTGATGACGATCATCGTCGCGTCGAAGAGGTTGAGCTTGCGGGCGAATTTCATAGCTTATCCACAGCGGTTTTCATGGTGATGAATAGCCACAGAGGTCACCGCAGAGCACAGAGGACATAATGATTTCTCTGTGCTCTGCGGTGACCTCTGTGGCTAACAGTCTTCATGCATTAGGAAGGGCTCTTATGACATCGAGCATCTCGTCATGTACTTTGCCGTTGGTGCAGAGGAGGCTCGGCGTATGGTTGTCGAACGGCGAGCCGTCGAGTTTCGTCACGCGCCCGCCCGCCTCTTCGATAATGACCCAACCGGCGGCCGTGTCCCACGCGTTCAGGCCGTACTCCCAGAATCCTTCCAGGCGGCCAATCGCCACATACGCCATGTCAATCGCCGCCGCGCCGAATCGCCGCACGCCTTGAGCGTGTCGCAAAAATTCGCGCCAGGCGGGCAGGTATTCGTCCATCCGCTCGCGCACGTCGTAAGGGAAGCCGGAAACGAGCAGCGACTTTTCGAGCCTCTCGACGTCGGAGACCCTGATCCGTAAGCTGTTGCAGGTCGCGCCCGCGCCGCTTTCGGCCGCGAACATTTCGTCGCGCGTCGGGTCGTAGATCACGCCGGCGACCGACCGTCCCTTGTATTCGACGCCGATGGAGACGGCGTAACACGGAAACGCGTGAGAGAAATTGGTCGTGCCGTCGAGCGGATCGATGATCCAGCAATATTCGTCTGAAGAATGCGCGCTCACTCCGCTCTCTTCGGCAAGGATTCGGTGGTTCGGGTAATGCGATGCGATCAGCCCTTTGATGTGGCGTTCGCTGGCGAGGTCGGCCTCGGTGACCAGATTGATGCGACCCTTGTGTTCGATTTGAAAACCGCGCGCGGCGTAATCCTGCAGGATCGCGCCCGCCTCGCGCGCCGCGCGCATAGCCAGTTCCAGCATTCGGCGCTTGTTCATCCTTTCGTTTGTTCGAGACTTCGACTTACGATACTAGCCGCGAGCAGCGGAATCATCAACTCGTGATGCCCGGTGACGCTATGGCCGCGCCCCGCGCCGCCGGCCACCGGACGCCGTACGACGTTAGCCATCGGGCGATAATGCTGTATGAAGTCGAAGTTGGCGGTGGTGAAATCCTGAAGCGAATGGCCGAGATTGCGTACGACGGTCACGGCTTTCAAAAACACCTCCGGCAGCGTCACCGCCGAACCTACGTTCAGGTAAACGCCCCCACCGTCCAACTCTTTAACCAGCGAGGCGAAGAGCAGGAAGTCGCGGTAAGTCGCCGCGCCGATGGCCGCGCCGTCCGCGTGAGGGTGAATGTGAATTATGTCGGTTCCGATCGTGACGTGAACCGTGACGGGGATTTTCAAAAGGTAGGCCGCATGCAGTATTGAGTAATCGGCGTATTGCGGATTCATTTCGACCAGACTGCGGCCTATCGACTCGCCTACGCCGCAATCTTCGGCGGCGGCGCCACTGATCGCCTCGTTAATCAAACGCCCGGTCTCTTCGGCCATCCCGAAAGCGCCGCTCCCCAACGCCGCGTCGACGTCTTCCGAGGTCCATCCCGCGACGGCGATCTCGAAATCATGAATCACGCCCGACCCATTCATTGCGATGGCCGAAACAAAACCTCGCCGCGCCAGGTCAATCAGGACCGGCGCCAGGCCGGTTTTGATGACGTGGCCGCCGATGCCCCAGATGATCGCCCGATTTTTGGATTTGGCCTCGACGATCGCATCGGCGATCGAACGGAGCGTATCTGCGGCCAGGATGCGGGGCAGGGAATCGAGCATCGCGGCCGTGTTGCGCGCTTCGTCATCGCTTAAAGCTTTTGCGAAATCGCGCACAGTGACTTTACTCGGACGCGAAGCGAGCGGATAGGTCTCGATGTGCGACAGGTCGATCGGTTGTTGATTGTAAATTGACATTTCGATAAACGGTTCGCTAGGCCATCATTTTTTAGAAAAGTCGAAAATCAAAACGCCAGTGATTCTAGGTGGACGAGAGGTATTGACTTCAGATGAGAAACATCCACGAAGTCACACGAAGAATCGCGAAGATCTTGTCTTTCCTTCGTGATTCTTCGTGTGACTTCGTGGATGTTTCTCATCGTTTCAGGGAGTCGTTCGTGACGACATGAATGACCACTTTGGAAAACGGGGCTTATCACAAAGGACACAATTCGTCTTCAATCAACTGGCAAATAATATGACTCGCCGCGATGTGGACCTCCTGAATGCGCGGCGTCTCGCCGCTCGGGACTATCAACGGCAAATCAACCAGAGCGGCCACTTTGCCGCCGCCCGCCCCGAGCAGGCCGATTGTTTCGATATCAATCTCGCGAGCCTGTTTGACCGCCTCTACCACATTCGGCGAATTTCCGCTGGTCGAGATGGCGAGAGCGACGTCGCCTTTGCGCCCGAGGGCTTGAATCTGGCGCGCGAAAATAAAATCGAACGAGCGGTCGTTTCCGATCGCGGTGAGCAGCGACGTGTCGGTGGTCAGGGCCAGGGCGGGGAGCGCCTCGCGTTCGCGCCCCATTTTGAAAGCCAGTTCGGCGGCGACGTGCTGCGCGTCGGCGGCCGAGCCCCCGTTGCCGAAGATCAACAGCTTGCCGCCTGCGCGCATCGACTCGATGATCATCCGCGCGGCCCGGGCCAAGTCCCGGCCCGATTGCTCGAAAAAGCGGCGTTTGGCGTCGATGCTCTCATCGGCAATCGCGCGAATCTTCTCTTCAAAATCCCGAAGCGTGGTATCGGCTTCTGCCCCAGGTCTGGTCATTTGAGGTCTTCTCTCACGGTAAAAGTAAAATCCTGCCGACCGATGCGGATCACATCGCCGGATTTGATCTCGGTTGAATTATGAACGCGCCGCCTGTTTACCCAGACGCCGTTGCGGCTCCCTTTGTCAGCGATCAAAAAGACCTCGCCCTGACAGGCGATTTCGGCGTGATGGCGGCTGACGCGTTCGCTGTTGATCACGATGTCGTTTTCGCTGTTTCGCCCGATGCGCGTCACGCGGCGGCGCAGCATGTAAGAAGGGAAGCCGCCGACGCCGATCAAGGTCAGGCGCGGATCGGGCGCATTCTCGTCCTCGAGCGGCGCGAGATCAGTGGAGGTGATCGCCTCGTCGGTTTTCTCTTCGCCTTCGTCGGTCGCTTGCCCCTCGCTCCCATTCGCCCGCTGCGGGGAGGCGCCGTCGTCTTCGGGATCAGAACCCACGAGCCCGGAGGTGACGAATTTTTTGGGAATGGCCTTCATGATTTGCGTGTCGTGTTGTTTTTTAGGCGCGAGCGACTTGTACCGCTCCGAGAGCGAAAACTTGACGAGCGAGCGGATGCGCTGCGTCAGGTAGGGCTGTTCGGCGAGAATCTCGGTCAGGTGGCCGCGCATGTCGCTCACCTCGTTGACCTGATCGAGGAACTCTTTGATGTCGAGTTTTTCGAAGAGCCGGACGCCGACGCCGAATTTGAGCATCGTGCTGACGGTGGTGGTCAGCGAGCGGCATGCAATGAAGCCCGCGCGGTCGGCAGTGAATTCGGTGCGGTTGATCCAATCGCCGAAGACCACACTGTTGAGCAGTTTCCCGAAGACCGGCACGTCGGCGCCGAGCGGCCTGAGCAGCGTCCGCAACCATATGTGCCCGGCCGCGATGTGTCCGATTTCGCGCCCGATGAAAAATTGGAGGTTGTCGGGCTCCATCTGATCCACAAGCGAAGACGTGATCACGATGATCGGCTGTTGCCACAGCCCGATCGTGTATATGTTCATCTCCGACTGGCGCTTGACGTAGACCGGCGCCTGCGGATGTGACAGTCGCTCGGCGGCCTTCGCGGCCAGGCCGTAAAGTTCGGGGAATTGACGCGGGCTTACGCGCACCATCGTTCCGAGGGCCGCGCGCTGCTGCAGCTTGACGCTGATGATGTAGACAGTCAGGCCGGCCAGAGTGATCAACAACGCCTTCAACGTCGAAGACCAGGTCTCGGGAAAAAAGATCGCGGCAAGGGCGTAAAGCGATAGCAAGATGATGAAGGTCAGAGCTAATGATAGAACTTCGCCCGCACAGCGGTAATCGCGCAACCTCGCCGGACGATCTGAAATCACTTCACTTGCCATCGGGTAATAGACCTCAATCTGAGATCGTGGGACGTGCGAATTATAACAAAGGAAGGCTATTATCCATTTTCCATATTACATTTGTCATTAGAGATGGTCGTTCTGAGGCAATGGCGAATGATAAATATAATATGGAAAATTACCCGCTTCCGGTTTTGCCCGGCGCCGATTTCCGATTTTTCCTTTTGATTTCCCCGCCCCTCGCCTATCATTCGCGCGTCGTTTGCGAATAGCAATCAATCACAACGCTCACCGTCGATTTTGAATGGGAAAATCCACACAGACAACGGAAAAAGGGTTGATTCGTGGAATCCGGCGCTGGGACCTGGTCGCATTAGCGATCAACGGGACCATCGGCGCCGGAATCTTCGGTTTGCCGTCAAAAGCGCATGCGCTTGTCGGGCCTTATAGCGTGATCGCGTTCATCGTTTGCGCGGTGGTCGTGGCGCTGATCGTGCTTTGCTTCGCCGAGGTCGCCAGCCGGTTCAGCGAAACCGGCGGGCCCTATCTTTACGCGCGCGAGGCTTTCGGCCCGATCGCCGGGTTCGAGGTCGGCTGGTTGATGTGGCTGGCGCGGGTGACGGCTTTCGCGGCCAACTGCAACCTGCTGATCGATTATCTGGGCTATTTCCATCCGGGGATCGGCGCCGGGGCGCCGCGCGCGGTCGCGATCATCGCCATTGTCTTCGCGCTGACGGCGGTCAATGTCATCGGCGTTCGCAACGCCGCGCTCTTCAGCGACGTTTTCACAATAGGCAAATTGATCCCTCTCGCGTTGTTCATCGGCGCCGGATTGTTCTTTCTCGATCCGGGGAATTTTTCGCCGCCGTCGGCGCCGGCGTTCTCTTCGTTCTCCAAAGCGACCCTGCTGCTGGTCTATGCGTTCACGGGATTCGAGATGGCGATAATCCCGGCCGGCGAAGCGCGCGATCCACAGCGCAATCTGCCGTTTGCCATCCTGACCTCGCTCGCCCTGGTGACCGTGGTCTATATCCTGATCCAGGTCGTCTGCGTCGGAACGCTACCCGAACTGGCCGCGTCGAACCGGCCGCTGGCCGACGCGAGTGAGCGTTTTCTGGGCGTGGTCGGCGCGACTGTGATCACGGCGGGAGTCGCCATTTCGATTGTCGGCAATCTGGTCGTGGTGCTCCTGGCCGCCGCGCGGCTGCCTTTCGCGATGGCGGGCGACCACAAATTGCCGAGGGTCTTCGCCGACACGCACGATCGCTTCCGCACGCCTCACGTGGCAATCATCGCCACCGCCGCGGTGATATTGGCGCTGACGCTTTCGGGAACGTTCATCTCAGTGCTGACGGTCAGCGTGATCGCGCGGTTGCTGGCATACATTGCGACTTGCGCGGCCCTCATCGTGTTGCGCCGCCGCGACGAGCGGGAGATGCGGTTCAAGGCGCAATTTAAAGCCCCCGCGGGCGTCGCCGCTTCAATCGCCGCGCTTGCTTTAAGCGCCTGGCTGCTCGCGAACGGCTCCGCGGGCGAAGCCAGGAACACGGCTGTTGCGGCGGCCGTCGGACTGCTGATTTACGGCGCGTACAAACTGGCCAGGCGTAAATCAGACGTCGAAAAAGTTGTACAATCCAGGCGTACCTGAGCCCCGGGTTCGGGGTTTGGAGTGAAGATGGGGGGAGACTTCAGTCCGCCCCGCATCTTCGGAGGAGAAAACAAGATGAAAAAATTCCGACTGCTGATTCTCGTTGTTTTACTGATCGCCTCGACGGGCGCGATCGTGGCGCAGGAAACCGCCCCGGTTCGGCGCACACTCGACATCTTCTACATCGATGTCGAAGGCGGCGCGGCGACGTTGATCGTCACCCCGGCCGGCGAATCGATATTGGTCGACGCGGGCTGGCCCGGCTTCGAGGGCCGCGACGCGAAGCGCATCGAAAAGGCGATGAAAGAGGCCGGGGTGACGGCTATCGACCACCTGATAGTGACGCATTACCACACCGATCATTACGGCGGCGTTCCCGAACTGGCGAGGCTGGTTAGGATCAATAGGTTTTACGACCACGGCCCGATCTCTTCGCTCGACGAGGACAAGGACTTCGCGGCGAAATACGCGGCCTATCGCGCCGCCGCGAAGGATCAGACGGTCACGCTCAACCCCGGCAGTTCGATCAGGCTGAAGCAGGCGCAGACCGCGCCGCCCGTTTTTCTGCAAATCCTCGCCTCGCGCGGCGAGACCGTGACGAGCAAGCGAGCGACCGTCGAGCCGAACGGCGCATGCTCCGGGGCCGCCGAACAGCCCGAGGACAAGACGGACAACGCGCGCAGCGTCGCCTTCCTGCTGCGCCACGGCGCGTTCAATTTTCTGGACACCGGCGACCTGACCTGGAACGTCGAGAGCAAACTGGTTTGTCCGCAGGACATGGTTGGCGAGGTTGTTCTCTACCAGGTCGCTCACCATGGAGCCAACACCAGCAACAACCCGGCGATGCTGCGCACTATCAAACCGATGGTCGCGATCATGAACAACGGCCCGCGCAAAGGCGGCCACCCCGACACGGTCAAAGCCTTGCGCGCGGCGCCCAAACTGGTGGATCTGTGGCAGGTTCATCGCAACGTAGCGAGCGGCGACGAAAATAACGCCCCCGAAGAGTTCATCGCCAACCTTGATGAACAGAACGACGCGGCGCACATGATCCGCGTCTCCGTAGACGCGGCGAAGCGAACCTTCACAGTCACCAATGATCGAAACGGCAAGAGCAAAAGCTACGCGATAAAATGATGCGGTTTGTTCACAAAGGCGCACGAAGGAACACTAAAAAGGGAACAGGCTTTGTGTTTACTTTGCGCGCCTTTGTGGACGATATGTCTGAGAGGGATGATGAAAGTGCAATTGGTCAAAATCGCTCATGCGCGATCGGGCGATAAAGGCGACACTGCCAACGTCGGCCTGATCGCGCTCAAACCCAAGCATTACCCGATACTCGCGCGCGAAGTCACCGCCGAGCGCGTCAAACGACACTTCGCCGGAATCTGCAAAGGCGAGGTCGAACGCTTTGAGCTGCCCAACCTGAACGCGCTCAATTTCCTGCTGCATCACAGCCTGGGCGGAGGGGGCGCGGTCTCGTTGAAGGCCGACCCGCAGGGAAAGACGCTCAGCTCGGCGCTCCTGCGGATGGAGATCGAGGTTGGCGAGGACGAGCTGTAGCGCACGGTGTAGAATTGAAGTATGGCAAGAACACTTTATCTGGACTGTTTCGCCGGCGCGAGCGGCGACATGCTCGTCGGCGCGATGCTTGATAGCGGACTCGATTTTGAATTGCTGCGAAGCGCATTGCTGAAACTAGGCGTCGAAGGGTACGAGTTGAGCCTGAGGCGCGTCGACCGTAGCGGGATTTCTGCGGCGAAGTTCGATGTCCATCTGACCGGCGAGACTCACTCGCATGAGCATCATCACAACCATGAGCATTCGCACGGGCATAGGCGCCAATCCCATCACCGGTCGCTCTCGGAGATCAAGGGGATCATCTCGTCATCGAACCTTAGCGAACTGGTCAAACAACGCGCGCAAGCGATCTTCCAACGCATAGGGGAAGCCGAAGCGAAGATCCACAACGTCCCGATTGAAACGGTTCATTTCCACGAAGTGGGCGCGATTGATTCTATCGTCGACATCGTCGGCGCATGCGTCGCGTTCGACGCTTTGAAGATCGAGCGAATCATCTCGTCGCCGCTGCACGTCGGATCGGGGATGTTCCAATGCGCGCACGGGACATACCCGGTTCCCGGCCCCGCCACCGCCGAGTTATTGAAAGGCGTCCCGATCTATTCGAAAGACGCCGAGGGCGAACTGGTCACTCCGACCGGCGCGGCGATCATTTCGACCCTGGCCGAGGGCTACGGGCCTATGCCGATGATGAAGATCGAAAAGATCGGCTACGGCGCCGGGACGCGTGATTATCCGAAATTCCCGAACGCGCTGCGCGCCATCATTGGCGAGTTGGAAGAGGACGCAGACCGCACGCCAGGCGCCGTGACAATAATCGAAGCCAACATCGACGACCTGAACGCGCAGGTCTTCGGATACTTGATGGAGAAGGCCCTGTCCGCCGGCGCGCTCGACATCTTCTACACGCCCGTTCAGATGAAGAAGAACCGCCCCGGCGTGCTCCTGACGCTGCTCTGCAACCCCCCGGACCGCGAGCGAATGTGCGACCTGATCTTCCGCGAAACGACGACGCTGGGCGTGCGCTACAGAAATGAACAGCGCGAAATTTTGACGCGGGAGTTCGTCACTGTCGAAACCGAATACGGGCCGATCGGGGTCAAGGTCTCCCGCGCGCGCGACGGGCGCGTGATGAACGCCTCGCCCGAGTTCGAAGACTGTCGCGTCGCGGCTGAGAAGAGCGGAGTCGGATTGCGCGACGCGCAGACGGCGGCGTTGAAAGCGTATATAAATTCCTAAACCGCCAAGACGCCAAGGCCGCCAAGAACGAAGATTGAGGATTAAGGATCGAAGATTGCGTCATCACGTAAGTCGATCCTCGTTCTTGGCGGCCTTGGCGTCTTGGCGGGTTA
>DATCXQ010000768.1:0-3116 GCA_036565725.1 Blastocatellia bacterium | reverse complement strand
CCGCCGATCTGAAAAGCGGAGCCGGTGAACGTCGCCACCGAATCAACACGCTCCTTCTCCGAGCGGCCTCGCGTGATCGGGTGGTCGGCCAGCGATTTGTCGGCGCGCGTGTAAAGGAGCGGCCCCGGCGGCGCCTGCGGGTCCACGGCGTAGCCGTTGTGGAACCGCACGCCGAACGCTTCGGCCAGTTTTCCCGCCGTAGCCGGCATCGGGAAATGATCGACCATCATCATCAAGGCGCCGCCCTGATTGATCCACTCGCGCACGGCGGCCACCTCTTCGTCGGTGAACGACGGGTCGAAGGGAGGATTCCAATTGAGCGCGTTGCGCTGGCTGAGCGCGTTGGCGATGACCAGAATCTTCCCGGCCTTCAGCGACTCCTTGCCGAACTTCTCTTTCGACGCCTGCACGACATAAACGTCGCGCCGCAGGAGGTCGGCGAAACTTTGGTAGCGGCCCGATGCGGTGTGAAAATTGAAATGCGCCTCGTCAATCAAAACGACCGGGCCTTTCCCCTCGGCGTATGCCGGTTTTTCAAGCGGCGGTTTGAAATCGGGGTCAGCGACTTGCTGAGCTTTGATTTCAGCGGCGCAGAAGGTCGCCATCGCCAGGTGAAGAGAGAAAGCGAAAATGATTTTTGTTATACGCATAGATCGTTCCGTGAACTCAGGATGCCCGTGATTGTAGACACCGCCGTGAGAAAATTGTTCCTGGATCGCCGTTTTGCGTCTGACGCGCAATGGCGCAGATGGCCTCATAGTACGACAATGGCGCTTTAATTTGACAACGCGACGGGCCGGTCGCTTTGAACGTTCTTTCGATTTCTTGACACGCTGAATGACCAGACCATATGATTCGTCCCTCGAACGCAACCTGAGAGGCGTCCAACCAAACCCGCTCAGGTTCTTTAAGGAGAATGAAGTAGACCGAATATGCTCGGCGGATACATCGGAGATGTTTGCCAGCGCATACTTAACGGCATCGTCCGCCAGATTGCGCGCCTTGACCCTAATCCGAACCTGCTTTCGGTGATCGGATTAGGCATCAGCGTGTTCGCCGCGCTTCTTTATGGGACGGGGCGGTTCTTTTACGCCGGCCTGGTGATGATCTTCGCCAACGTCTTCGACATGCTGGACGGGCGGGTGGCGCGGCTCACGGGCCGGGTGACCAAGTTCGGAGCGTTTCTTGATTCGAGCCTCGACAGGCTGTCCGACATGATCGTCTTTCTTGGGATCATCATCTTCTACGCCCGCGACACCGAATACCACAGCACGATTTACGTGGCTTTGACCGGGGCGGCGTTGATCGGCTCGGTCATGGTGAGCTACACAAGCGCGCGGGCCGAATCGCTGATCCCGAAATGCGACGTGGGTTTTTTGCGGCGCCCCGAGCGCGTCGTCCTGCTGATCATCGGCTCGCTGACCGTCTGGCCCGAATCGAACCATCCGTTGCTCAATAAAATGCCGGCCACGATATGGCTGATGGCCGTCCTTTCTTACTGGACTTTCTGCCACAGGCTCTATCACACCCGGCGCGCAATTCGCGAGATGGAGTCCGCCGCCGATCTCTCCAAGATCGAGGCTCAAGAGAATAAATCTCAAGAAAAAAAGGAGGCGAAAAATCTGCGCCTGGGCCACGACCCCGTTTAGCAGTTGAGCGATAATCCCTAAGCGAAAACGTAATTGCGCCCGCTGCCTCGGATTTCATAAACCCTGACTATGAACAAAAAATCCTTGCGTGATTCAATGATTTGTCCCTGCTGTGGGGAGAGTCGTGAAATCAGTTCTTCCGAATGCGCCTCATGCGGGGCGAAACAGGTCGGCCCTCCCCTCGCCAAGCCCGACGTTCTGATGCCTAAACTCGGGCCGTCTTTCGCCGCCCTGACCTGCGGCGTCATGGTTATAATCTCGTTTCTTCTGACCTGGGCGCTCACCGATGACTTAAAGGTCGGGCGCGTGTTGCTGGTCTGGGCGCTGGGCGACGGATATGAGCTGACCAAAAAACTGCTCGAAGCCGACGCCAGATTGCCTTACTACCGCATCTTCGCTTACAACGCGTACATCCTTGCAAACGACTTCTCGATCGTGACCATCCCGCTTTCGCTTGCGGGAATCTGGCTGGCCCGGCGCGCATTGCGTCTGATCAAATCCGACTCCGCCTCGTTCGGAGGGATTAAGATCGCGCGAGCCTCTTACTGCCTTTCAATCGGCCTGCTGGTCGTCTTCAGCGCCGTGAGCGTCTCCTCGATCCCACGCTGGATCGCCAACCGCAGCGCCAAGCGCGTAGCCGCGACGCGCGCGTTGATGTACGAGTTGCACTCGCGGGGGCTGCAAAGGTATTACAAAGAATACGGCAATTACCCGGGCGAGTTGACCGATCTCTCGCGCGTCAACGCCAGCGGGACTCCGCAATCGGATTACTGGGAACGCAATTTCGAATACAAACCGGTCGCCGTCATCGCGTCAAAAGGTTCGGGGATCAGCCTGAGCGATTACAAACTCATCTCCTCCGGCCCCGACGGCAAGTTAGGGACCGAAGATGACATCACCATGATTGACGGCGTGGTTATCGAATCACAGAATGACCCTGACGCGACTGAGCCGAGTCAGGGACAAGCGCGACAATAGATTGTTCCGATTGAACAAAGCCGCGCCGATTGACTGATTTTTTGAACATATCCTATTGTCACTTGGCCTCAAGTTGTCCTCATCATGTGCGACTTGGGGCCGTTTTCGTTGAATTTTCCCCAAATGATCCACACCCCTATGCGAATAAATCACAGCGTGTTCACCCGCATGCTTTACCGTTTGGTGGGCCGTGACCCGATGGCTGAATATTACAAATGGCTCTTAAAATTCGGCCGCGTCGCCGACGGACATATTCTGGATTTTCAACAGGACGAATCCGGCTTGACGATCTTTTATCGCTATAAGGTCGCGAACGTAGATTACGAAACTTCTCAAAGGTTATCCGGCGAACAACTGTCTCGCAAAGACGCCTACACGCCCGGCGCGCGCGTCCTCGTCCGGTTCGATCCTAAGAAGCCGGGCCTTTCGATTGTGCCGTGAAGAGCCGGGAGTGGGCAGCGGGGAATCGGGAATAGTTCTTTTCCCGAT
>DATCXQ010000764.1:0-8649 GCA_036565725.1 Blastocatellia bacterium | reverse complement strand
TCGAATATTCGGTTTACTATCGCGACGCGTCTGGCGCCGGCGGAGATTTCTATCCACTCAAGACCGGCTTGCGCGATAACTATTACACCGTTGACCCCAACGCGCTGCCCGACGGACGATACGTCTTCAAAATCCTCGCCTCTGACGAGGCGTCGAACCCGTCGGCGCAATCGCTCATGGACGAACAGGAGACCGAGCCGATCGAACTGGACAACACCCCTCCCGTAGTCTCTGCCGACGCGCCGCGCGCCAACGGACCGAACGTCGAGATAGTTTTCCGCGCCGCCGACGTGACCTCGATCATTCGCCGCGCGGAATACCAGGTTGACGGCGGACCATGGAAGGCGGTATTTCCGACCGACGGCATCGCCGATTCGAAGCGCGAGGAGTTCCGCGTGGCCCTGGCGTTGGCCGACAAAAAGCCGCACGTCGTCGCCTTGCGCGCCTTCGATGCGAACGCGAATGTCGGGAGCGCCCAGGCGAATGTGAAATGATTCTCGACGCCGTGGGGTCGTTCCTGTCACGTTACGACGCCATGAAAGAATGAAAATCGCGACGAGGAGTGAATCGCCGTGATCGATCTCGGCTCAATGACTGACAAATTTTCCGAGGCCGGCCAGAAGGCGGTGCGTCGCGCCATTGAATTATCGAAGAGCCGCGATCACAACGCCCTCTCTTTAGCTCACCTCTTCGCGGCGCTGGTCGAAGTTGAAAGCGACCTCTTCGTCGAGACTATTCAGGCGGTCGGCGTAGACCCGAAGTCGGTCATGCGCCTGCTCGAAGAGGAATTGGCCAATATCCCCGCTCACGAGGGGCGTAAAATGGCCATCCCCGAACCGACTCGCGATCTTTTCAACCGGGCGTTGAGGCGCGCGCGCGCATAGGCGTCACCAGATAGAGTCTTACGACCTCTTCACCATGCTCTTCACGGACACGAGCGGCGCGTTCGCTGAACTTTTACGCCGCCTGGGGGCTGATCCGGCCCTGGCCGTCGTGGCCAGCGAGACAATCTCTCAACTCGTCCGCGGCCGCGAAGAGCAGACCCGCGATCGAATAATAAAGTTCTGGAAACTGCAGTCATTCAATTTTTCCAGGCTCACGCCTGGTTTTCTTAACTCCATGGTCACGGTGCGGGAGATGGGCGTGACGCCAGCCCTTTGGGACACGACGGACGATAGCCTGACCGAAAACGAACGACAGCGGGTCGAAGCTATCATCTCTTCTCTTGCGCATAAGTCGATCGTCCTGATGAATGAGGCTACGATCTGGTCGCGGGCGATCTATCCTTTATTGGTCCTGGCGGAGCAGGGGGATCTCGAGGCGTGGGCGCAACTGCCTTTGAAGGCGCAATATCCGCGATTCGTTTTGGAGGGGATTGCAGATGGAGCAGTGGGATATAACATCTCAGGACCAACAAAGTCCTTCTGCCTTATCGTAGTTGAGGTAAAACGAGAACATGAAACACAGGATCCGCTGACTCAGCTCTATGGAGCGATGCTGGCGGCGGCCCAGATAAATTGGGCGCAAGATAATCGGATTCCCCAAGAGATATACGGCTGCTACACCATCGCCGATAACTGGATCTTTGCGCATGGCCTGGTCGCTGATATCGGGACTTTGCGACCTGCGATGACGGTAGCTTTGTCGCGCGCGTATTCGGAGACGGTCGAAGCGGAGACTATCTTGCGCATACTCAAATCCATTACTGGCAAGTATGCGCAGAAACTGACTGATTCCGCCTGATGCGCGCAAGGAGGCAAAGCGCAAATTAAATGCGCGCGTCTCTATTCACATTCCAATCATCAGGCTATTACCCAACCTTTCATTGCCGCCCGTTCTGACTTCGATTAATTCTATTCTCGGCCAACGTCAAATCCATTCCCTAACTCAATAATTCTGAATGATTTACATGGTAGAACAAGAGGCTTGAAAATTTTTCGATAAGATTGTTGACAATAAGAGACTCAGGTTTTATATTGCGCCTGTCCTCAAGGTCTGAGGATAATAGAAGGAATCAAGCAAAGAGTAAGGAAAGAGAGCGATCAACATTAACCAATGTGACTAACAAGGAGGGAAAAAGCGTATGTCATGGGTGATTAAACGTGATCCATTTAGTGAATTGCGAAACTTTCAGGAAGATTTCAACCGCATTTTCAATTCGACATTGCCCAAGGTTTTCAGCGGCGAGGAAGGTTTGTTAGGCGGGAATTGGGCGCCGAGCGTGGACATTTACGAGGATCAGAACTCGATTACGCTCGAAGCCGATCTGCCGGGGCTGAAGCCGGGCGAATTCAACCTTTCCATTGAGAACTACAGGCTCACTCTGAGCGGCGAGCGCAAGTTCGAGAATGAGAAAAAAGAGGACAACTGGCGCCGGGTCGAGCGCAGCTACGGCAGCTTCACCCGCGCATTCAGCCTGCCTTCGACGGTCAACGTCGACGCGGTGAACGCCGAATTCAAAGACGGGGTGCTGCGGGTGACGCTGCCGAAGAAGGAAGAGGTCAAGGCCCGCCAGATTCAGGTGACGGTCGCCGACGCAAAGAGCGCGAAGGCGGCTGAGGCCAAGTAATCAGCGACGGGGTGACAGGGCGACGGGGCGACAGGGGGAAGGAGAGATGGGGCGACGGAAGAATGATCGCAATCGCCCCGTCGCCCCGTCGCCCTGTCACCCCGTCTCCCATTCCCCACTGCCCGAGGAAGAGATGCGATTAGACAAGTTCACATTGAAGGCGCAGGAGGCGATTGAGTCAGCCGTCGCTTCAGCCGAGAAGCAAAATCATCAACAGGTGGAGCCGGAGCACATTCTGGCCGCGATGATCGAGCAGTCCGAAGGTGTGACGCGTCCGATGTTGGGTCGCGTCGGCGTCAACCTTCAGGCCGTTCTGTCGGATCTCGACGCGGCGATCAAGAAATTTCCGCAGGTCAGCGGGACGGGGCAGCGTTATTACGGCAGTCGCGCGACCGAGGCGTTCAACAGGGCGCAGAAAGAGGCCGACAGGTTCAAGGACGATTACATCTCTACTGACAGCCTGCTTCTGGCCATAGCCGAAGACAAACAGGAGGCGGGGCGCATCCTGCGCTCGCACGGCGTCGAGCGCAAGGCGCTGATGCGGGTCATCGAGGAGATGCGCGCGGGCGCGCGCGTGACGACGCAGAACGCCGAGGAGACATTTCAGGCGCTCTCGAAATACTCGCGCGACCTGACGGAGCTTGCGCGGAAGGGCAAACTCGACCCGGTCATCGGGCGCGACGACGAGATTCGCCGGACAATCCAGGTGCTCTCGCGCCGGACGAAGAACAACCCGGTGCTGATAGGCGAGCCGGGCGTCGGCAAGACCGCCATCGTCGAGGGCCTCGCGCAGCGCATCGTTTCGGGCGACGTGCCCGAAACGTTGAAGAACAAACGGCTGGTCGGACTCGACCTGGGGGCGATGCTGGCCGGGGCCAAATACCGCGGGGAGTTCGAGGAGCGTTTGAAGGCGGTCTTGCGCGAGATCGAGAAATCCAACGGCCAGATCATCTGCTTCATTGACGAACTGCACACGCTGGTCGGCGCGGGAGCGGCTGAGGGCGCGGTGGACGCGTCGAATATGCTCAAGCCGGCCCTGGCGCGCGGCGAATTGCGCTGCGTCGGCGCGACGACGCTCAACGAGTACCAGAAGTACGTCGAAAAGGACAAGGCTTTCGAACGCCGGTTTCAGCAGGTCTACGTCGGCGAGCCGAACGTCGAGGACACGATCGCCATCCTGCGCGGTTTGAAAGACAGGTACGAGACGCATCACGGCGTGCGAATCAAGGACACGGCGATCGTCGCCGCCGCCACGCTCTCCCACCGCTACATCACCGACCGCTTTCTGCCCGACAAGGCGGTTGACCTGATCGACGAGGCGGCTTCGAAACTCCGCATCGAGATTGACAGCCTGCCGACCGAAATTGACGAGGTCGAGCGCGAGGTCATTCAGCGCGAGATCGAGCGTCAGGCGCTGATGCGCGAAGACGACCTGGTCTCGCGGGACCGGTTGGCCAGAGTCGAGAAGGAGATCGCCGACCTGAAAGAGAAGTCGGGCGCGATGAAGGCCAAGTGGCAATCGGAGAAAGAGGTCATCGAACGCATACGCGCGGCCAAAGGGGAGATCGAGCGGTTGAAGGTCGAGGCCGAACAGTTCGAGCGCGCGGGCGATTACGGCAAGGTGGCCGAGATCCGCTACGGACGCGTGGCCGAGCTGCAGAAACAGTTCGACGCCGATCAGGCGAAGCTGGCGGAGTTGCAGAAGGCGGGCCGGACGTTGAAGGAGGAAGTCACGGAAGAGGACGTCGCCGAAGTGGTCGCGCGATGGACCGGCGTCCCGGTCTCGAAGATGCTCGAAGGCGAGATGCAGAAGCTGACTCGGATGGAAGATCGTCTCGGGCGGCGCGTTATCGGTCAGGACGACGCGCTTGTCGCCGTCTCCAACGCAGTCCGCCGCGCCCGCGCGGGGCTGCAAGACCCCAAGCGCCCGATCGGCTCGTTCATCTTTCTGGGCCCGACCGGAGTGGGCAAGACCGAAACCGCGCGCGCGTTGGCCGAATTCCTCTTCGACGACGAACGCGCGATGGTGCGGCTCGACATGTCGGAGTTCATGGAGAAGCATTCGGTAGCGCGGCTGATCGGCGCGCCTCCGGGCTACATAGGCTACGACGAGGGCGGACATCTGACCGAGGCGGTTCGACGCCGGCCTTATTCGGTCGTCCTCTTCGACGAAATCGAGAAGGCGCACCCCGACGTCTTCAACATATTGCTTCAAGTCCTGGACGACGGGCGGCTGACCGACGGCAAGGGGCGCACGGTGGATTTCAAGAACACCGTCATCATCATGACCTCGAACATCGGGTCGCGCGACATTCAACAATGGCAGGGCGACGAGAAAGTGATGCGCTCGCGGGTGATGAGTGAGTTGCGCTCGGAGTTCAAGCCGGAGTTCCTCAACCGCGTCGACGACGTGATCATTTTCAAGAGCCTCGGGATCGAGGAACTGCGCCGGATCATCAAGATTCAACTCGAATCGCTGCGCCGCATGCTCGAGGAGCGCAAGATCGCTCTCACGCTCGACGAGTCGGCCGAAGAGCTTCTGGCGCGCGAGGGCTTCGACCCTGTTTATGGCGCGCGCCCTTTGAAGCGCGCCATCCAGAACATGATCCAGAACCCGCTGGCGATGAAACTACTCGGTGGCGAAATCAAGCCCGACGGATCGGTCGTCATCAAAGGCGACCTCGATCAGGGGAAGATGGTGTTCGCAGAGGGAGGATAAGACTTGGCGACGGGGCGACGGGGCGATAGGAGGAGGGGGAAACAAGGGTACGGAGTGACGATCGCAATCGCCCCGTCGCCCTGTCGCCTTGTCGCCCCGTCGCTTTCATTGCAACATCCTGACCGCGGTGATAGATTGACCGCCGAGGTCATCGAACTTGGCGATAATGAAAGGTTATTACGTAGTGTTATGAATTCCAATCCAAGTAATCAGGAGAAAGGTCCCAGCGCGGCCGAGGCGCATGAAATCGAGACTCAGCCCATGGAAGGAACCACAGATGAGAAAGCCGAACCGGAGTTGTCTGTGACCGATAAACGCCGGTTCACGACCGACGGGGAAGCCATCGAGCGCGAGCAGGATTTTCAGAGGGAGTCGACGACTGAGCAGGCCGAAGCCCAGTCCGATGTCGAACAACTTCGAGCCAGGTTGAAAGAGGCTGAAGAGAGACGCATAGAGGCCGAACGTCAGGTACGCGATTTTGCGGATCGCTTCCGACTTGCCCAGTCGCAACTGAAGACCGAAACCGACGAGCAGCGCGCCCGCCTGCAGAGGGCTTTTGACCAGAAGCTGGAGGCCGCGCGCGGAGACGTCGTGGCCGGGCTGCTCGACACTCTGGACAATCTTAAGCGGGCAGTCGCGGCGGCCGAGAAGAGCGACAATAAGAATTCCGATTTCGTCGCGCTGCTGGACGGGGTGCGCGCCACGGCCAACATGTTCGAAGCCAAAATGCAGAGCCTGGGGTTGAGCGCCGTGCCCTCTACTGGAGAAGAATTCAATCCCGAAATTCACGAAGCTGTAGAAATAGTCCCGGTCGCGAAAGACGAAGACAACCGGGTTATTGAGGAGTTTCAAACGGGATACAGGTTCGGCGCCCGCTTGCTGCGTCCCGCGCGTGTGCGCGTGGGCCGGGCGAAAGAATAGCAAAGTAAATGAATGGGACTTATAGGACTTATAGGACTTAATAGGACCTTCTGCCAGGTCCTATTAAGTCCTATAAGTCCTATAAGTCCCATTCTGATATTCCCAGATGAAAGGATAACAAGTGGCAAAGGAATTAAGATTCAGAGAGGACGCCCGGAAAGCTATGCTCGAAGGCGTGAACATACTGGCCGACGCCGTGCGCGTGACCTTGGGGCCGCGCGGGCGGAACGTCGTGCTCGGTAAAAAATTCGGCGCGCCGGTGATCACCAAAGACGGCGTGACCGTGGCCAAGGAGATCGAGCTTAAAGACAACTACCAGAACATGGGCGCGCAGATGGTGCGCGAGGTCGCGTCGAAGACCAACGATCTGGCGGGCGACGGCACGACAACGGCGACCGTGCTGGCGCAGGCGATCTTCCGCGAGGGGTTTAAGAACGTCACGGCGGGCGCCAACCCGATGCATTTGAAGCGAGGCATCGATCGGGGCGTCGAGGCCGCCGTCGCCGAGATCGAGCGGATGTCGAAGAAGGTTAAGGACAGGGAAGACCTGGCCAACGTGGGCGCGGTGGCCGCCAACGGCGACCGGGTGATCGGCGACCTGCTCGCCGAGGCGATGGAGAAGGTCGGCAAAGACGGCGTCGTGACGGTCGAGGAGGCCAAGACGATCGAAACCTCGCTCGACGTCGTCGAAGGGATGCAATTCGACCGCGGCTACATCTCGGCCTATTTCGTCACCAACCCCGAGAAGATGGAAGCGGTTCTCGAAGAGCCGCTGATCCTGCTGAACGAGAAGAAAATCTCTTCGATGCACGACATCTTTCCGATCTTGCAACAAACCGCCCAGGCGGGGCGCAGTTTGCTGATCATCGCCGAGGACGTCGACGCCGAAGCGCTCTCTACTATGGTCGTCAACAAATTGCGCGGGGCGTTGAAGGTCGCGGCGGTCAAGGCGCCGGCCTTCGGCGACCGCCGCAAAGCGATGCTCGAAGATCTCGCCGTCCTGACCGGGGGCCGCGTTATCAGCGAGGACATCGGAGTCAGACTCGAAAGCGTCACGCTCGACGACCTGGGCGAAGCCAAGAAAGTGATCATCGACAAGGACAACACCACGGTCATCGAAGGCGCGGGCCGGAAGTCCGCCCTGCAGGGGCGCATCGCCACGATCCGCAAACAGATCGAAGAGACGACCTCCGATTACGACCGCGAGAAGCTACAGGAGCGGTTGGCCAAGCTCACCGGCGGCGTCGCGGTGATCAAGGTCGGCGCGGCCACCGAGATAGAGATGAAAGAGAAGAAGATGCGCGTCGAGGACGCCTTGCACGCGACCAAGGCCGCAGCCCAGGAGGGCGTCGTGCCGGGCGGAGGCGTGGCGCTGTTGCGCGCGTCGAAATCGCTCGGATCTCTCGAAGTCGAAGGCGACGAGAAGACCGGCGTCGAAATCCTGCGCCGCGCTATGGAGGAGCCTCTCCGGCGGATCGCCCAGAACGCCGGGCAGGAAGGCTCGTTGATCGTCGGCAAGGTTCGCGCCGAGAAGAAGAACGTCGGCTACAACGCGGCGGCGCGGAAGATCGAAGACATGCTAGAAGCCGGCATCATCGATCCGGCCAAAGTCGTCCGCGCCGCGCTGCAGAACGCGGCTTCGATCGCGGGCCTGCTGCTCACGACCGACGCCGCCGTCGCGGATCTGCCCGAAAAAGCGGCGTCCGCGCCGGGCGAAGGTCACGGTTAATTTGGTTGGCGCCTGGCGGCTGGCGGTTGGAGCTTGGTTATTTGCTAATCATCTTCGCCAAGGCGCCAAACGCCGGGCGCCAACCACTAATCATTAACTTTGGGACGCCTTGACATGAAGATGGCGCTCCGATAGCTTAGAGTCTCCGAGATCTATCTCTCGAAGTTTTCCGGCGCCGCGGATATATATGGCGCCGTGGGCGGGCATGGGAGTCAACCCGATCAATTAAAATAAGAGCAGACGCCGAGGAATGATACGATCGGCTCATCGAGCCGTAAGTTGAAGAAGTATCTAAATTGGAGTGAAAGACCGTGATTGACCTAGGTTCAATGACAGATAAATTTTCCGAGACGGGGCAGAAAGTTGTCCGCCGCGCCATCGAGGTATCGAAGAGCCGCGATCACAACTTCCTCTCTGTGGTCCACCTCTTCACGGCGCTCGGTGAAATCGAAAGCGCGCTGTTCAGCGAGACGATGCAGGCGGTCGGCATAGACCCGCACTCGGTCACGCGCTTGCTCGATCAGGAATTGGCCAAAAGCGCCGTTCATGTGGGGCGCAAGATGGCCATCCCCGAACCGACCCGTGACCTCTTCAACCGGGCGTTGAGACGCGCGCGGTCGCAGGGGCGTCAGACGATAGAGTCCTACGACCTCTTCGCCGCGCTCTTCACCGATCAGAGCGGCGTGCCCGCAGAGATTCTGCGGCGGCTGG
>DATCXQ010000760.1:0-6036 GCA_036565725.1 Blastocatellia bacterium | reverse complement strand
AATCCCTTGGGGCGTCCTGAATAGGACTAATAGGGCTCATAGGACTTAATAGGCCCGGCCTGTCCTATAATTCCTATTAGTCCTATTCAGGACACCCAGAGGCGATTTTTATAATTTATTGCGCGGCGGCTAAGGCGGCTGCGTAATTGGGGTGCTCGGCGATGTCCGAGACGTACTCGGCGTATTTGACCTTGTTGTTCGGGTCGATCACGAACACAGCGCGCGCGTGCAAACGATCGAGCGGCCCCCCTTGAATCAACACGCCGTAATTCGAGCCGAACGACGCGTCGCGGTGATCGCTGGCCGCGGTGACCTTGTCCACTCCCGCCGCGCCGCACCAGCGCTTCATCGCGAACGGCAAATCCATGCTGACGCAAACGATCTCGACGTTCGGCAGCTTCGCGGCCTCTTCATTAAACCTTCTGGTCTCGGCGTCGCAGACCGGCGTGTCGAGCGAAGGCACGGCGGCGATGATTCGCGTCTTGCCGGCGCCGCTCTCCAGCGTGTAGTCGCTCATATCCAACTTCTGAAGTCTGAAATCGGGCGCGTCCTGGCCTTCCTTTACATCAGCGCCTGCCAGAGTTACGGGATTGCCTTTGAATGAGATTGAAGCCATTGGTTCTCCTTTGATGTTGAATGTTTGATTTTGATGACGAACGGGGAAACGGGGATTATACAGGTTCGAGGATCGAGGATCGAGGATCGAGGAATGCGGATTGCGGAATGCGGAATGCGGAATGCGGATTTTCTGAACATCAATCGGCATTTGAAAGCGCAAAACGCAGAGGACGTAATTGTAGAATCCCTTCATTCCGCACTCCGCATTCCGCATTCCTAGCCGCCCGTCGGCCTTTCGATGTGGCCGCCGAATTTGTGGCGCATCGCCGAGAGCGTTTTTTCCGCGAAGGATCTGTCCTGGCGCGAACGGAAGCGCGTGAAGAGCGAGACGGCCAGCACGTCCACGGGCACGGCCTCCTCGATAGCCGCCTGGATCGTCCACCGCCCTTCGCCCGAATCCTGCACGAAGCCGGAATAGTTCGTGAGCGACGGGTCTTCGAGCAGCGCCATCGCGGTCAAATCGAGCAGCCACGACCCGACGACGCTGCCGCGCCGCCAGACCTCGGCGATGTCGGCGAGGTTCAGGTCATAGCGATAATCTTCGGGCAAGTCTTCCGACGAGGCGTTGCGCAGGATGTCGAATCCTTCGGCGTAGGCCTGCATCAAGCCGTACTCGATGCCGTTGTGAATCATTTTGACGAAATGGCCCGAGCCTGCCGGGCCGCAATGGAGATAGCCTTCTTCCGCCGTGCCGTCTACGTTCTCGCGGCCGGGCGTGCGCTCGATGGCGCCGCGCCCGGGCGCGAGGGTTTTGAAGATCGGGTCCAGATGGTCAAAGACCTCCTTCTCGCCGCCGACCATCAGACAATAGCCGCGCTCCGCGCCCCAGATTCCGCCCGACGTGCCGACGTCAACATAGCGTATGTCCATCTGTTCGAGCCGCTTTGCGCGACGCACGTCGTCTTTGAAATGCGAATTGCCGCCGTCGATGACGATGTCGCCGGCGGACATGAACTTCGATAACGCTTCGATGGTCTTTTCGGTCGGGGCGCCGGCGGGGACCATCACCCATACGGCGCGAGGCTTTTGCATCTTTTCGACCAGTTCCTCGATCGTTCCGGCGCCTGCAGCTCCTTCGCCCTCCAGTCGCTTGACGCTCTCTGTGTTGAGGTCGAAGACGAAGCATTCGTGCCCGCCCCGCATCAGACGGCGGACCATGTTGGCGCCCATCCGGCCAAGGCCGATCATTCCCAGTTGCATTGACTTCGCTCCTTGATTCGAATTTGCGGTCGTGAAGTGAGAGGGGAGTGTAGAACTTGAGGGGGTGGCTGACAAGCTTGACTGATCACTTCCTCGGGTTTCATATGAGGCCTGATGAACGTCGCCTCATGGCGCTTCTAACGCCAACGTCAATTTGACTTTCCCACTAACTGATTGCGTATCGGATGAAAGCCTTGTAGCTTATCTACGCTCCTGCGCGCTCCGGAAACCATGCGCGAGGCGCGACGGTTTGCGGAGACTGGCCTTCACTTGGTAAACATCTTATTGTGTAATTAAGGGGGAATTGCAATGACGCGCAATCGTTTACGCACTTTGTCGCTCGCGCTGCCCGCCGCTTTGCTCATCATCTGGTTTTCAGTTCACGCGTCGTCCGAGACCGCGAATCACTCCGCGCCGCCGAACACAGTGCCGAGCGGGCCGGCCGATTGGCCGCAATGGCGCGGGCCTGAACGCAACGGAGTGTCGAAAGACACCGGGCTGCTCAAACAGTGGCCGTCGCCGGGGCCTCGGCAGAGTTGGTCGATTTCGAGCCTCGGCGGTGGATACGCCTCGATTGCGATCAAAGGTGATCGCATTTTCGTGCAAGGATACCGCGGGCGCGCGAGCGTGGTTTTCTGCCTCAATCGCGCTGACGGCAAGACGGTCTGGTCCGCGGCATTGGGGGCGAGGGTGGAACAAGCTGAGAACACTGGGCCGCGCTCGACGCCAACGGTCGACGATAACCGCGTTTACGCACTGACCGAAAACGGCGACCTGGCCTGCCTAAACGCGCACAACGGCGTTCCCGTCTGGCGCAAGAACATTTTGAAGGAGTTCGGCGGAAGCAACCCCGGCTGGCTGATCTGCGAATCGCCGCTCATTGACGGCGATCGCGTAATCGTCACGCCGGGCGGCAAGGGCGCGGGCATGGTCGCCCTGGACAAGATGACAGGCAAAGAGATTTGGAGGTCGAAAGACCTGAGCGACGGCGCGGCCTATTCGTCCTGCATCGCGGCTGACGTCGGCGGCGTCCGCACGATTATGAACTTCACCGCGCGCGCGGCGGTGGGCGTCCGAGCCAGCGACGGCAAATTGATGTGGCGCAATTCGTCGGCGTCCAACGACGCGGCCAACTGTACGACGCCGGTTTTCGCCGATAACAAAGTTTTCTTCACTTCGTCTTATGGAACAGGCGGGGCGCTGCTCGGGTTGAGCGCGCAGAACGGCGAGGTCAAAGCGAAGGAGCTGTATTTCACTAAAAACATGATGAACCATCACGGCGGTGTGGTGTTGGTGAACGGCTATATTTACGGGTTCCACGGGGACGCCGGTTTGACCTGCATCGAATTCGCCACCGGTAAGAGGATGTGGGCGAACCGCAGCGTGGGCAAAGGCTCGCTGGCTTACGCCGACGGTATGCTCTACCTCTTGAGCGAAAGTAACCTTGTCGGATTAGCCGAGGCGAACCCGAATGCGTACGTTGAAAAGGGCCGCTTCACGATTCCCGACCGTGGCCGCCCGAGCTGGGCGCACCCGGCCGTGGCCGGCGGAAAGCTCTACATCCGCAACCAGGGGACGCTGACCGCTTACGACGTGAAGGCGAAGTAGGTTGCGGAGTGAGGAACGCCCGCGCTGGGAATCCTTCTTGACGTAACTCCGATAGACCCCGTTGAATTTTCATAGAGCGAAACGATCGAATTGTTGTCACTTAAGAAAGGGGAAATTGAATGAATCGCAATCGTTTACTTACTCTGTCGCTCGCGCTGCCCGCCGCTTTGCTCATCATCTGGTTTTCAGTCCACGCGTCGTCCGAGACCGTGAATCACTCCGCGCCGCCGAACACAGTGCCGAGCGGGCCGGCCGATTGGCCGCAATTGCGCGGGCCTGAACGCAACGGGGTGTCGAAAGACACGGGACTGATTAAGCAGTGGCCGTCGTCAGGGCCGCAGCGGGCGTGGTCAATATCGAGCCTCGGCGAAGGCTTCGGCTCGATTGCGATCAAAGGCGACCGCATTTTCGTGCAAGGAACTAAAGAGGACCTGAGTGTGATCTTTTGTCTGAACCGCGCCGACGGCAAAACGGTCTGGTCTGCGGGCCTGGGGCGGAAGGTGAACGAGGGACGCGGCAACGGTCCGCGCTCGACGCCCACTGTAGACAATGACCGCGTCTATGTTCTGACCGAGAACGGCGATCTGGCCTGCCTGCGCGCGCCCGACGGCTCGCCGGTCTGGCGCAAGAACATTTTGAAGGAGTTCGGCGGGAGCAATCCCGGCTGGCTGATCAGCGAATCGCCGCTCATTGACGGCGATCGCGTGATCGTCACGCCGGGCGGCAAGGGCGCGGGCATAGTCGCCCTCGACAAGATGACCGGCAAGGAGATCTGGAGGGCGAAAGACCTGAGCGATGAGGCGGGCTATTCGTCGGCCATCGCGGCTGACGTCGGCGGCGTCCGCACGATTATGAACTTCACCGCGCGCGCGGCGGTGGGCGTCCGAGCCAGCGACGGCAAATTGATGTGGCGCAATTCGTCGGCGGCCAATGGCACGGCCAATTGCGCGACGCCGGTCTTCGCCGACGGCAAAGTCTTTTTCACTTCAGATTACGGAACGGGCGCGGCGCTGCTCGGACTCAGCGCCCAGGGCGGCGAGGTCAAAGCGCAGGAACTATATTTCACCAAGGAGATGAAGAACCACCACGGAGGCGTGGTCTTGCTGAACGGATACCTCTACGGGTTCTCCGGCTCGAGCGGTCTGACCTGCATCGAATTCGCCACCGGCAAGAGGATGTGGGTGAACCGCAGCGTCGGCAAAGGCTCGTTGGCTTACGCCGACGGTATGCTCTACCTGCTGAGCGAAAAACAGGTTGTCGGATTGGCCGAGGCGAACCCGAACGCCTATGTCGAAAAGGGGCGCTTCTCGATTCCCGACCAGGGCAAGGATAGTTGGGCGTATCCGGTCGTGGCCGGCGGAAAGCTCTTCATCCGCGACCAGGAAACGCTGACCGCTTACGACGTGAAAGCGAAGTAGGTTACAGAATGAAGAAGGGGAGTAGGGAGTGGGGAGTGGGGAGTCGTGAAATAACTTCTTTGACCCCATTCCCCACTCCCTATTCCCCACTCCCCATCTTCGACCAGCAATCCGCTATTGTTTCACCGCGATCGCCTGCATCTCGAAATGCGCGCCGCGCAGCAGCGGCCCCGATCCGAGGAACGCCCGCGCCGGAAAGTCCTTCTTGAAGTAACTCCGGTAGACCCCGTTGAATTTGTCGTAGAGCGAAATGTCGGAGCAGAAGATCTGTACTGATACCATGTCGTCCATCGTCATCCCGGCCTCGGCCAGGACGGCTTTGAAGCCGTCGATCATCAACCGCGCCTCCTGCTCGGGGTCGCTCGGAACCTGATTGGTCTTGGGATCGACGCCCAGCCGCCCGGCCAGGTAGAGCGTATTCCCCACCATCACGCCGTCGCTGAACGGGAGGCTGGCGTTGCGAGTCGGCAAGTTGATGACACGCCGGGCGCCGCCCTGACTGTAGACGGCCATGCCGCCCAAAAACAATCCGATCAACAAACCACAAGATAATCCGACGAAGAGCATTCGATAGTTTTTCATTTCGTCCTCCGGAGAAAATCCGTCCACAAAGCCACACGAAGAGGCGCAAAGAAGAACCCAAAGTTTCTTCGTGTTTCTTCGTGTGGCTTTGTGGACGGTTGGTTTCGGTTTTAAAGAAACAGCTTCAAACTCTCTTGCGCAATCTCTATGTGCGCCCGCGCTCCGAAAGGGAACGGGTACTGGGCGCGAGCGCCGTCGATAAAAAGCCTGCCGTCGGGCATCTTCGACGCGATCGTGACGCCGGAATCCGACGGCGCGAGGCCGCGAGTTAATTTGTACTCGCGATCAGGTTCGCGGTAAAGCTCGCGCGCCAGGAATTGGATGTGGCGCGAGCGCAGCGACATCCGCCGCCCGCCCGCCGAGCCGATGCCGGCCGTCGAACCGGCCGCGGTCGAAATCCAGACGCCGGAACTGCGGTGCTCTTCGACCTGGTCCCCGACCTCGATCAAATATCGCGTCGTCGCCGCCGGGCTGTAATGCGCGACCAACACGTCGTTGAGCGCAAGCTCGGGCAACGTCTTGCCGTCGAGCGTGACCCGCAATCGCGCCAGTTCCACCGGACGCCATTTCAAAGTCAGAATCGCGTCGAGCCGTTCGTCGAAGTTCTCCC
>DATCXQ010000732.1:0-5079 GCA_036565725.1 Blastocatellia bacterium | reverse complement strand
TCCGCTCGAATTCGGGAAGCTCGTCGAGGAAGAGCACGCCGTGATGCGCCAGGCTGACTTCACCAGGTCTGGGAATCGAGCCGCCGCCGATCAATCCCGCGTCGCTGATCGTGTGGTGGGGCGAACGGAACGGGCGGGTGGTGAGCAATCCGCGCGCGTCGGTGAATCCCGCCACACTGTGAATCTTGGTCGTCTCCAGCGCCTCCTCGAAGCTGATCGATGGAAGGATCGACGGGATCCGTTTGGCGAGCATTGTCTTGCCCGAACCGGGCGGGCCGATCATCAGGATATTGTGGCCGCCCGCGGTGGCGATCTCGATGGCCCGTTTGGCGCTCATCTGCCCGCGCACCTCGCGGAAATCGATAGGATATTGATTGGCGGCGCTGAACGTTTCTTCCAGATCGATTCGCATCGCCGCGGGCGGCGGGTTGGAATTGAGAAGCGTGACGACCTCGCGCAAGTCTTTGACCGGATAGACGTCCAACCCGCTGACGACCGCCGCCTCGCGCACGTTCTCCGCCGGCAGCAGCAGGCGCTTCAACCCCCGGCGTTTCGCCGCTACGGCTATGGGGAGCGCGCCGCGCACCGGACGCACGCGCCCGTCCAGCGCCAACTCGCCGATCAACAGAACGTCGTCCAGTTCCTCGCGCTGCAAATCTCCATTCGCGCCAAGAATCCCCACGGCGATCGGCAGGTCGAAGGCCGAGCCTTCCTTCTTCACGTCGGCGGGCGCCAGATTGATGGTCGTCTTGTGAACGGGGAAGAAGAAGCCGCAGTTGGTGATCGCCGCCCGGATTCGCTCGCGGCTTTCCCGCACAGCCAGATCGGGCAGCCCCACGACGGTCACATAGGTCTCGCTCTGCGAGTCTCCGGAGCGCGGAGTCAGATCGACTTCGACCTCGACCAATTCGGCGTCAATGCCGTATACGGCCGCGCTGAGGGTTTTAAACAGCACACTACACCTCCAAGTGTTGCGAATTGAGAAAAACCACGCTATTTGGGAATTCAACTGCTGAGCAGCGCAAAGAATCGCACAACTGAAAATCCTCCACAAGCCAAAGTAGACGAAGATGTCCGGGGAATTTATACTCGGCTTCTTCATTTGCGAAGGGGTCAGCCACGAATGAACACGAATGGACACGAATCTCTTTCTTAGTTTTTATAATCCATTTGTATTGCATCTCTTTGGCGCCAATCGCGTCCATTCGTGTTCATTCGTGGCTGAGATTCTTAATTTTTATTTCCGAGAGGATTTATGTTTGCAGTGATTATGGCCGGAGGTTCCGGCACCAGATTCTGGCCCGCTAGCCGTGAGCGCCTGCCTAAACAGTTTCTTTCGATCACCGGCGACCGCTCGATGCTCGAAGAGACGCTAGCGCGCGCCGAAGGTTTTGCGCCGCCCGGTCATATCTCCGTCGTGGTCGGGAGCGTCCACGCCGATCTGACAAAGCGGATATTGTCAGGCAAGCCGGTCGAAATTCTGGTCGAGCCGCGCGGCAGAAACACCGCAGCCTGCGTCGGGCTTGCCGCGCTGCATGCCAGGCGCGTGGCGGCCGAGAGTGGCGCGGAGGACGAGCCGATGGTCGTGTTGCCGGCCGATCATTTCATAGCCGACATCGAAGGCTTCACCAGGACGATCCGCGCCGCCGCCAGTGTCGCGCGCGGCGGCGCGATCGTCACGCTGGGCGTAGCGCCGAACAGGCCGGAAACCGGCTACGGTTATATTCACATCGGCGCCGAGGGCGGAGAATCTTCGGAACAGCCCTATTTCAGAGTCCGCCGCTTCGTCGAAAAGCCCGATTACCAGACCGCGCTAGGGTACCTGTCGAGCAGCGATTACCTATGGAACAGCGGCGTCTTCATTTTCACCGCGCGAACCATCCTGCAAGAGATCGAAGCCTGCATGCCCGCGCTTTACGAAGGACTGATGGAGATCGAGCGCGCGATTGACACGCCCGATTACGACGCGGCGGTCGAGCGAGCCTATGACAGGATCGAATCAGTCTCGATTGATTACGGCGTGATGGAGAAGACTTCGAAGCCGATCTACGTTTTCAGGGCCGATTTCGGCTGGAGCGACGTGGGAAGCTGGCAGGCGTTATACGAACTTCGCCGCGCCGAATGCGACGGGCAAGGCAACCTGTCGCTCGGCGATTCGAGGATCATTGACGCGAAACGCAACCTGGTCTTCTCGACTACCGACCGCAAGGTCGCGCTGCTTGGGGTGGAAGACCTGGTGGTCGTGGACACGCCGGACGCGGTGATGGTGGCGAGGCTGGATCGTTCGCAGGACGTGAAGCGGTTTGCCGATCAACACAGCGAGAGGTAGCGACGGCGGTTCTATTCATCTAGCAGATGAGGCGCGCTCGCTACCGCTCGCGGTACTGATTCGGCGCGAGCGCCGGGAGGCTGGCCTTGTCGGGGTATTTGGCGGTCACTGTGGCGTAAAAATTCCGAATGAGCTCCATGTCGGCCTCGATGTCTCCCGTGGGATAGAGCGTCGGCCCCACGCCCACCGCCTTGCGTTTGTAATCGATGAACGCCATCGCTATCGGAGTCTCAGCGCCTAGCGCGATGTAATAAAAACCCGTCTTCCAGTGGCTGACTTTGCTGCGCGTCCCTTCCGGCGGAATGGCCAGAATCAGACTCTCGCTATTACGAAACATCTCCACCGTCTGCGCCACCATGTTGTGAGACGCGGACCGGTACACAGGAATTCCGCCCATCCATCTGAATAAAAAGCCGAGTGGGCGCCTGAACAGCGAATGTTTTCCCAGCCAGCCGGCTTTGGCTCGTAGGGCGAAGCCCAGGCTCAACAGTACCGGCAAATCCCAGTTGGATGTGTGAGGCGCCGCGATCACAACCAGCTTATCGACGTCGGGCAACCGGCCCTCCAATCGCCATCCGAAAATCTTCAGGAAGGAGAAGGCCATGCCACGCATCAGGGGGCTTATTACAGGAGTGTCGAAGATAGTATAACGCATTGATCAAATGAACAGTTTACTAAAGCCAACGCATAAATCGCCGGAGACTTTGGAGTGCGGGCGTGGCAACTGTCAGCCCACACCAAGGGATGACCAGTCGGTTATCCTGACCGAGACCTTGTTTGGCTGTGCCTATATTCCGATTGCGCCTGGTCGCATCCCCACCACGTTTCATAACTGCCTCACATCAGGTTCACCGGATCAACCAACCAACAGCTTGCTTACGCGCGCGGTACTGTGCCCTACATCAAGTTTACCGGGTCGACTTCAACCGTGATCATCTTCAAATCCTGCCCGATCTCTTTCAACTCCGCCATCGCGGCGTCCAGCGCCTCGCGCGCTTGCCTTCGGTACCGCGTCTTGATCAGCACCTGCATTCGATGCTCGCCTTTCAATCGCGCCAGCGGGGCGGGGGCGGGGCCTAAGACCTTCAGGACCTTGTCCGCGTCGGCCTCTTTGAGCAGTCGCGCCAGTTCGGATGACGCGAATGCCGCCTTGGCGAAGTCCTGGTGTTTGACCAGGGCGTTGATCAGCGCGACGAAGGGCGGGTAATGCATGTTGCGGCGGAAGTTGATCTCGTGGTCGTAGAACTTTTCGTAATTCTGCTCGCGCGCGTATTCGAGCGCGTAATTTTCGGTGTGATAACTCTGGATGACTACGCGTCCGGGTTTTTCGCCGCGGCCCGCGCGGCCCGCGACTTGAGTCAACAATTGAAAGGTCCTCTCGGAGGCGCGGAAATCAGGCATGCCGAGCCCGGCGTCTACGGAGACCACGCAGACCAGCGTCACATTGTGGAAGTCGTGCCCCTTGGCGATCATCTGCGTGCCGACCATCAGGTCGATGTCGCCGGCGGCGAATTCGTTGATCAGCTTTTCAAAACTCCCCCGCCGCCGCGTGGTGTCGCGGTCCAGGCGCGAGATGCGGAGTTTGGGGTACATCTCTTTCAACAGCGCCTCGATCTGTTCGGTCCCCTCGCCGACGTAGTAAATGTACGATCCTTCGCACTGATGGCAGGCGCGCGGGATGCGCTCCTGGTGTCCGCAGTAGTGGCATGTCAGTCGCGCGTCGAATTTGTGGTAGGTCAGCGCCACGCTGCAATTCGGACAGGTCGCGCGATAGCCGCAGCCCCGGCAGAGCATGAAGGACGAAAAACCTCGGCGGTTGAGCAGCACCAGAGTCTGCTCGCCGCGCTCGTGATTTTCAGAGATGCGGGCGAGCGACTCGTCCGAGAATATCCGCTGCTGGCCGTATTTCTCGAAGACCCGGCGCATGTCGACGGCCTGGACTTCGGCCAGCGCGCGCCCGCCGATGCGTTCGTCGAGTTTCAAGTAGGCGTATTTGCCGGTGTGCGCGTTGTGGAACGACTCCATCGAAGGCGTGGCGCTGCCCAGTATGATCACGGCGTCGGCCAGATGAGAGCGCATGATCGCCGTGTCGCGCCCGTGATAGCGCGGCGTCTCTTCCTGTTTGTACGACGCCTCGTGCTCTTCGTCGACGACGATCAGGCCGATGTTTTCCATCGGCGCGAAGACGCCCGAACGGGCGCCGATGCAGACTCGGGCCTCGCCCTTGCGGATGCGGTTCCATTCGTCCAGGCGTTCGCCGTCCGAGAGCGACGAATGGAGAATGGCCACGGCGTCGCCGAAGTGCGCGCGCAGCCGCCGCGCGAACATCGGCGTCAGGGAAATCTCCGGCACCAGCATCAGCGCCGATTTGCCTTTGGCCACGGCGGCGCGCATCGCGCGGATGTAGATTTCGGTCTTGCCGCTGCCCGTCACTCCGTGCAGCAGGAACGCCGCGTATCGGCCTTCGTCGAGTTTTGCGACGATCTGATCGAGCGCCGATTGTTGTTTCTGATTGAGCCTCAGGTCGCCGTCGTTGAGCGGGCGGTAATCTTTGAGCGGGTCGCGGCGGACTTCACGCGTGAAGACCTCGACGTAGCCGCGCTTTTCGAGCGTTCTGACGACCGACGCGCTGACGCCGGCCACCTCGATTAGCTGGGCGAAAGCCACGGGCGAGCCCGAATCGAAGAGGGTTTTGATCACGCGCTCCTGCTGTTCGTTGAGCGGCTTGCCGCCTTCGATGGGCGCGCGCT
>DATCXQ010000730.1:0-7351 GCA_036565725.1 Blastocatellia bacterium | reverse complement strand
GCGGCGGGACGCGAGTTGAAGGCGCAGGCCGTGCTCGAAGGCAGCATCCAGAAAGTGGGTGACAAGATTCGCGTCACGGCGCGGTTGATCAGCGTCGCCGACGGAGGGACGCTCTGGACGCGCCAGTTCGACGAACGATGGACGGACATCTTCGCGGTCCAGGACGCCATCTCGCAGCGGGTCGCCGATGACCTGATGGCGCCGTTAACCGGCGAAGAACGCAATGAGCTGGCCAGAGACTACACGACCGACCCCGAAGCCTATCGGCTTTATATGGAAGGCCGTTATCAATGGGGGAAGCGCACCGGCGCCGGCATGCGCAAGGCCGTCGAATCATTTCGGCAAGCCATCGCGAGGGATTCCAACTACGCGCTGGCTTACGTCGGAATGGCTGACGCTTACGCGACGCTCGGCAGTTATCATCTAATCCCGTCACGCGAGGCGCTGCCTCTGGCCAAAGACGCGGCCACGCGCGCATTGAGCATTGATCAAAACCTGGCCGAAGCGCATGCCTCGATGGGCAAGATTCTCACCGACTATTACTGGGATTGGGAGCAGGCGGAAAGAGAGTTTCTACAGGCGATAAAACTGAAGCCAAATTACGCGAACTCGCGCCACTGGTATTCGGCGCTGCTCGCGTCTCAGGGGCGATTTGATGAAGCCCTCAGCGAAGCCAATCGCGCGTTGGAGTTGGAGTATCTCTCGCCTGTCACCGGCACACAGGTGGGCCAGGTGCTTTATCGCGCGCGCCGCTACGACCAGGCGATAGCGGCGCTGCGGAAGACACTGGACCTGGAGCCGAATTTTACCGCCGCGCATTATTATCTGGGCCAATGTCATCTTATGCGTGGGAATCGCGACGAGGCGATGGCCGAGTTCGAGCGGGCGCTGGAGATTGCGCCGAATACGCCGGACTTCATTGCGATGATCGGCTACACTCACGCCGTGGCCGGGCGCCGCGATCAGGCGCGACGCTGTCTGGCGGAACTCGACGAATTGGCTTTGAGCCGCTACGTTCCCCCGTTCTGCTACGCGACCATCTACGCCGCGCTTGGCGAGCCTGACCGGGCCTTTATATGGATGGAGAAGGGTCACGAAGATCGCGATCCCAGGGTCCGCGCATTGAAGTCCGATCCGCTGTTCGATGTCCTGCGCGCGGACCCGCGGTTCGCCGGACTGATGGCGCGCGCGGGCCTTGCGCCGTGAGTCGAATTATTGCGGGAGCCTGCAATCGCCCGGACAGTTCTGTGTGCTCTCGCCTGGATCGCAGACGCCGTTGCCGCATTTCGGCCCGCAATCAGTCGGGCTGTTGGCCTGATTTTCCCCGCGGCTGACTTCGCAGACCCCGTCGCCGCTGAAGGGTTGCGGGAAGGGCGGCGAGTACGGCCAGAGCGATGGCGCGCCGTGATCGCCCGCCACGAACGGAAACCAGATCGTCAACACCCATTGCGTACGGTCGAACGTCTTGCTCCAGCCCAGATCGTCAAAGAGATGGCCGAGCGGCGCAGCGTATTCCAGCGCCGCCAGGCTGGCGAAATCCGGATTGCTCGGATCGGGCGGAGCGATGCGGTTGGCAAAGTAGACGAGCTGGGCCAATTGCTCCTGCTCATTGTAGGTGAGCCACACACTGGTCAGTCCCCGCTGCGCCGCCTCAGCCTGGACGGCGTCCCATTTCTGTTTGAGCGCGTCTTTCGGATCTTCTCTGGGCACACTCCAACGCTCGACGCGCACAACGATCTGAGTTTCGATCGGGCCGAAGTCTCGCGCTCCGACGACACGCCAGGCATGACATTCCGGTCCGATGAAGATGGGCCGTTCGAGGAACTTGACGCCGTCAAGAATGAAATCATTCGTGACCCATTCCTTGTACTCCTGCGCCTCTTCGAAGGTGTCGAAGAGGTAGCGACCGCCACTGAGCAGTTTGCCGCTATTGAAATCAATGCGTAGCGGCAAATGCTTGGTCCGCATGCCGGGGCGCTCGGCCATATACATGCGGTCGCGTTCGATGATTGCTGGAACCAGATTGAGTGGCAGGTCACCGGGCAGCGCGAAATCGCAGGTGAAACAACCTTTGGGTTTGTGCGCTGGGGCGCTATTGGCCGCAGGGGCGGATTGACTGAGCTGAAATTGATATCGAGCGGCGACGCCAGTCACGGAGCCGCTGTTAAAAGCTATGGCACAAGCCAGGCTCACAAAGCCGAGCGCGGCTAGCAGGTATTGTTTGAAGTTGCGGGGTTTCATGATCTTCCTTATTCGCTTTTGATGATTGAGCTGTGGCGATGGGCGCCGCGTCCTCGGCTTCGAGGTCTGCAATCATCGCCGCTCGCTTATACAAGCGGGAACGAGAAGGCAAATCGCTCACTCAAAGAAAAAATTCGGGCTGGAGGTCATCGGCGCACGATGCGGAAAAACGAGAGCCTCGGATGAATGCGCCCGCCCCACGGCCTGGCGTTCATCTGCGGCTCTATGAGTGGATGGCTGTACTATATCGGTTAGCAATCGCTTGTACGGACGCGCTGCAATTGGCCTGTGATTGTGGGACAATTTGCCAAATTGTCCCACACAATTCTCTCGCTCGTCGTGGCAAGTCAATTACCGAAACGACGATTCGACCATTCGAGCACGGTTGCGAAGACGGATGGCGCATTGCGGTGCAGGTTGAGGGCATGTCCTTCAAGAGGTATGACCTTGACTTCAACCTGCGCTTCGGGGGCATAGTAAGTCGCTTCGACTTGCGCCTCCGGGCACTGTGGCGGCGTGCAGAAGATGTTGTCATACTGCCCGATGACGATCAGGACGGGCGCGTGAATCCCCTGTGCGTTATCCGGCGAAAAAACCAGGGGCGGGAAAGTATTGAGCTCGCCAGTGGTGATCGTCTCCTTGAAGAGTTCCTCAACCGCCATGACCTCCGACTCCACATTGGGTATCCGAAAAAGTGGGGAGCGAGTTCCGGGAAGGGTGGTCAGATAACCATCAGGGATATTTTGCCCGGCAAAACGCGGGTCATTATTGGCCGGATAAATAATGGGTCCCAGGGACGCAAATCCCGGACCGGCGGCGTGTAGAAAACCCGTCAGGATTACACCGTCAACGTCACCGTACTGAGCCGCCTCGACGACGGCGATTCCCGATCCGAGTGAATGGCCGACCAGAATGAGCTTCGCGAACGTACCCAGACGACCGTCACGGAGGGCCTGCACGATCTGGTGAACCACAAAAGCGCTGGCTTGGACGGTGACTTGATCCGCCGGCGGATGATAGCTTTCGCCAATGCCTATGCGATCGAAGTTGAAGGCGGCGTATCCGGCGTTGGCCAGCGCTCGCACATATGAATATCGCTCCGGCTGCAAAGGAAAGTCCCAGTAGGTGTGTCCTTCAGTCGCCCCGGAGATGAGCAGGTGTACTGTGTTTTTGCGGTTCGGTTTGTAACAGAGCCGTCCGGCTACTTCATAGTCAGCCGGTTGTCCCGCCGCGATCGCGACCGCCAGCCGCGACTCCTGGCAGATCAGATCGGGGTTTGAAGTCGCCGCCTGAGCTGAAATCACGAGACTCCCAATCAGGATCTGGCTCGTAAAGAATAGGGCTGATAACGCGCGCATGAGTCGTGTTCTGTCGCCCCCCGCGCGGGTAACCCCCGCCATATCGTCTGTCTTGATTTTCATACTTGTTCTTCTCCTTTTCGATGTTGATGGTGAATGGCGGCGCCTAGTCTCCGGCTTAGAAGCTGGCCCTGCCCACCTGTACAGGCGGGAACGGGAAGGCAAATCGCTCACTCAAAGAAAAAATTCCGGCTGGAAATCATCGACGTGCGCATCGTGGAAAAAAGCGAACCGCGGATGAACGCGCCCGCCGCGCGGCGTGGCGTTCATTCGCGGCTTCAAGTTCGTATGTGGTTGTTAGCTAACGTGACTTCGACGTAAGGAGTTCAATGGATATTGTGAACTGGGCGGTTAAACGCTCTCCCAACTCTGTAGTGAGGTCCCTCCGGCGCAATTGCGCTGTCCCCGGAGGGACCTCACTACACAAATAACAACGGCGCACGGAGCCACGTGGCTGGCTCAAGGCCGTGGCTTGCCGGGGATCCCGATGTGGAGCCGCATCAGGCTGGGGCGTCGCGGATTCGGACCTGGAAAGAATGGGAACGCCGCGTTCGTGATATAGAGGTTCTCCCTGTCAGCTCCCACACCGAAGGCGGCGGCGGTCGGCCCGTCGAGCCCGTCGGAGGCGGTCAGCAGCGTCGTAACCGTACCGTCCGGCGCCACGCGGATCACGGTGTTGAATGGGTCAGTGGTTCCGTAGAGATTGCCATTCACGTCGAAGGCGAAGTCGTCGAGACCTATGCCGGAGGCATGGACGCGCCCCGTTCCTGCCGCGCCGTCCTCCAGAATCGGGAAGGCAACTATGTGTGCGCGATCCGAAACAGCGACGTATACTTCGTCGCGAAAGACTTGCAAGCCGTTGGGCCCAGGCGTCAGCGGCAATGGAACCGGCGTCAGCAGGGGATCGGCGGTCCAGACCTCCGGCAGGCTCGTTCCGTCGGAATGAATCCGCCAGACCAGGCCGAGGACCGTATCCGCCACATAGAGCCACCCCGCGTGAAAGGCGATCCCGTTGGGCGAGGCGTTCGCCGGCAGCTTGGCGAGCAGCGAAGCCTGGCCCTGTTGGGTCACTTTCCAGATGCCGAGATCCGGCAGATTGCACGAGTTGACCGAAGCATAGACGTTGCCATGATGATCGAGCGCAATGCCGCCCATGATCGGAAAGCCAAAACTGTTTCCGCACGGTTGGACATCAGGACGAATCGGCAGGAATGCCAAGCTCGATTGCGTTCCGTTAGGCGCTATCTTCCGGATCTCCCCCGTCAGCGCCATGCTGATATATGTATTGCCACGACGGTCAATCTGGATGCTCTCGGGCGTCTCGAACGCCGCGGGGTTGAACAGTGCGACGGTTTCTACGCCTTGCGGAGACCCGCTCTGGGCCAGAACCGCCGCCGCGTCGGCCCACATTGTAAAGAGCGATGCCATGGCGATGACCAGACTTTTCAGATATCGCCTGGCCGTCCGGTTTTGGTTGAGTTTAGCGCCATCAGCATCGATGTTGATCTCGACCTTCAGGCATTGGATGTGTTTCTTTGGAATTGAATTGCGATAGTTCATGGTTATCCTCTTGATTTTCATACTTGCCTTTCTCTTTTTCGGTGTTGACGTTGAGCGACGACGCCACGTCCTCGACTTCGAGACCGGCAAGCATCGCCGCCCACCCGTACAGGCGGGAACGAGAAGGCGAATCGCTCACTTAAAAAAAATCCGGCTGAAATTCAGGGGCGTGCGCAACGGGAAAAAAGCTAGCCGCGGATGAACGCCACGCAGTGCGGCCTGACGTTTATCCGCGGCTCGATAATCAGATCCCGGTCTTGTTCGACTACAGAGGGGAAGGGACTATCGCCTCCCACTTACACAGTTGGTTGGTTAGTATTGTGCGCATCCGCCGTATGAAATATGGCGGATGGAATATGAAGTGGATTACTTCTTGGTGAAGTTAAGCCCGGCCTTGACGTTCGTTTTGACTTTCATACCTGTCCTTCTCTTTTTAGACATTGACGTTGAACGACGCCGCCGCGTCCTCGGCTTCGAGGCCGGCGATCATCGCCGCTCACATGTACAGGCGAGAACAAGCTGGCAAATTGATCACTCGAGAAAAAATCCGGCTGAAGGTCATCGGCGCGCGGATTATCGAAAAAAAACGAGCCGCGGATGAACGCGCCCCCCGTGCGGCTTGGCGTCCATCTGCGGCCCGATAGCCGGATTCCGGTCTTGTTCGCCTATGTTGCTTACGCGCGCGGTACAGTTAGTTATGCAGCGGAACCCCCGGAACATCGAGATGCAACTTCATCAGGCTTGGCCGATGTGTGAGGCTTAAGAACGGGAAGGCGGCGTTGCAGATGTACAGGTTGAAATTGTCGGCCCCGGTGCGACCGAAAGCCACCGAGGTCGGGCCGTCCAGTTCGTCGGCGGCGGTCAGCAGCGTTGTAATCGAGCCGTCCGGCGCGACACGCAACAGTGTGTTGAACGGACCGGTCGTGGCGTAAAGATTGCCCTGCAAATCAAAGGCGAAATCGTCGCAGGGAACGCCAGTGGCGTGAACCCGAATTGCCCCCGCCGCGCCGTCAGGATTGATGTCGATCGCCACGATCAACGCCTGACTTGAGTTAGCTACATAGACCTCGTTGTGGAAGATCTGCAGTCCGTTCGCGCCTGCCGCGCCGGGAAAAGCGGACTTGAGTAGCGGGTCATCTGCCCAGATCGTGGCCACGCCGCCGCTTGTCGGAACTTTCCACACGACGCCGAGCACGGAATCCGCGATGTACAAGACATTGCGCCACAGCGCGATGCCGTTCGGCAGCGCGTTGGCCGGAAGTTGAGCCAGCATTCGGATCGAGCCATTCGGCGCCACGGCCCACACGCCCCGGTTGGCCGGGACAGAGGCCACGAGGTTCACATAGATCGTACCGTCGTTATCCAGAGCCATCGCCGTCATACCCCCGTTAGGCGGGTCCGGCGGGGTGAATGAAAAGACGCCATTGGGCAGCACGGCGTGCGTGGATTGAGTTCCATCAGCGGCGATCTTCCGAATCTCGCCCGTCAGGGACATGCTGATGAATTTGTTCCCCTGGTGATCAATTACGATGCTCTCCGGCGCATCCGGAGTCTGCGGATTGAAGAGGGCCACGGTTTCGACTGCCGGCGAGAGGGTCTCATGGCCGCTGAACGCGCCACCCACACCGCAGATAGTCAGCAACGCCAGCAACGAGGCGCCGACTGCGACTTTGGCGATATTGTGTCTAATGCTCATCTCTGTTCGTTATTCTCCTTTTCGATATTGACGTTGAACGGCGCCGCCGCGCTCGATTACGTTTATAAATAGAGTTTGGACCGATCAAGCGGCGACAGCCGCCTCACGCATCGCGCCGGCGACAAACCCGTAGAGGGCCGCCCATGCCTCTCTGACATCCGGCGTGAAGCTTGGCCCAAGCCCTTGCTCGAGCGTCCAGAGGAGCGCCTCCCCGACGGTTTCGTAGTCGTGTTTATTGACCCCATAGCCGGCATGGCGACGGCCCAACGCGGCGAGGGCGGGCAGGAGCGCCTCCGGGCGGTCAAGCCCTTTGACCGCCAGCGCAAGCATATCCATCAGCTTACGCCCCTGCTCCGTGTGAACCCATTGTTTGATTAAAACCGCGAAAATTGAGGGATGCCCAATCCGTCGGCATATTGCTTGCCTGCTTGTCTCATTATGTCTATGTCCACGTTATGTTTATGTCCACATTCGCGAGACGGAGATGATCGGATAG
>DATCXQ010000723.1:0-22503 GCA_036565725.1 Blastocatellia bacterium | reverse complement strand
GCCGCTCGATCGTTTGCACGCGCGCGCTGTGTTCGTGATCGACCCGAACAACAAGGTCAAATACGCCGAGTACGTGTCGGACATCGCCGAGCACCCGAATTACGCAGCCGCCTTAGCCGCCGCGCAATAAATTATGATAATCGCCCCTGGGCGTCATCATGAATGGGACTTATAGGACTCATAAGTCCCATAGGTCTCATAAGTCCTATAAGCCCCATTCATGAGACCCAGGGGATTTCACGAGGAAGTAATACATGCCGAACACAGCTCCACTCCCGGTCATAGGACAGAGCGCCGCCCCCTGCGTGATGGTGATCTTCGGCGCGACCGGAGATCTGACGAAGCGCAAACTCTTCCCCGCCCTTTACAACCTTGCCAAGGGCAACCTGCTCGCGCGCGAATTCGCGGTGGTATGCATGGCGCGCAGCGAGATGTCGTCCGAAGCCTTCCGCGAACAGATTTCGCAGGACATCAAGAAGTTCGCCACGACCGAGGTAGAGGCGAACCTCTGGGATTGGTTCCTGAAGCGGATCTATTATGTCAGCGGCGACGCGAAGAATCCGAACAGTTATCAGAAGCTGAAGGAGGCTATCGAGTATGCCGACCGCGAGCACGGGACGCAGGGCAACTATTTTTATTATCTGGCCACCGCGCCCGATTTCTTCGGCGAGACCGTCAAACAACTCTGCGCCGCCGGATTGACCAAGGATGAGAACGGCGCCTGGCGCCGGGTGATCATCGAAAAGCCTTTCGGTCACGACCTGGAATCGGCGCGGGCGCTCAACGCAGAGCTCAAGCGGTTTCTTGACGAGCGCCAGATTTACCGTATTGACCATTACCTGGGCAAAGAGACCGTTCAAAACATCTTGGTGTTCCGCTTCGGCAACGGCATCTTCGAGCCGGTCTGGAACCGCCGCTACATTGACAACGTCCAGATCACCGCCGCCGAATCCGTCGGCGTCGAGAAGCGCGGAGGCTATTACGACACCTCCGGCGCGCTGCGCGACATGGTCCCCAACCACCTCTTCCAATTGGTCTCGCTGACCGCGATGGAGCCGCCCTTCTCGTTCGACGCGAACGCGGTGCGCGACGAACAGGCGAAAGTCCTGCGCGCCATCCAGCCGTTCTCGCCGGAAGAGGTGCTGACCCGCGCGGTCCGCGGCCAATATGGCGAGGGCGACACAAACGGCGAACGCGCTACGGGCTACCGCCAGGAGATGGGGGTGCCGCAGAACTCGACCACTGAGACTTTCGTGGCGATGAGGCTGATGATCGATAACTGGCGGTGGGCGGGCGTGCCATTCTATTTGCGAACCGGGAAGCGGCTGCCGAAGCGGGTGACTGAGGTCGCCATTCAATTCAAGAGCGCGCCGCTGACGCTCTTCCGCGAGACGCCGATCGAAAAACTGAGGACCAACCGGCTGATCATCCACATTCAGCCCGACGAGGGCATCTCGCTGCGATTCGGCGCGAAGATTCCCGGCCCGGTCATGCGGCTCGGCGCGGTCGAGATGGATTTCAATTACGTCGACTATTTCGGGAGTCTGCTGAGCACCGGCTACGAGCGGCTGCTTTACGATTGCATGATCGGTGACGCGACGCTCTTCCAGCGCGCCGACATGGTCGAGGCCGGGTGGGCCGTGATCGAACCGCTGCTGGACGTCTGGAAGGCCCTGCCGCCGCGCACGTTCCCGAACTACGCCTCCGGCTCGTGGGGGCCGAAAGAGGCCGACGAATTGCTCGAAGAAGACGGGCACGAATGGCGCCCGATCGAGTGAGGCCGATTTGATATGGATGAATAGCCACCGCAGGCCACCGCGAACATAATCATTTCTCTGTGCTCTCTGTGGCCTGCGGTGGCTAAAACTCTTCATTGAGTTTATTGTGACGCGGGCGGTTTGAGAGTGAAGACGATGAAATCGCCGCGCTTGCGGTATTCGTCAACGTTGATCGAGTCGAGGTTATCGACCGGGACGACAGAGATCACTTTGACGTTCGACTTCGGCGCCCGGCGGATGACCCGCGACGCCGTGCCCAGGCGGTAGTCGCTGTGAAACGCGCCGTTGAAATGAACCACGAGCGGACCGCCTTGGGCGTTGGGCTGCGTCCCCTGAGCGCCCAGAGCGTTTGCTATGGATTCGGCCATCGTTTCGTCCTTCACGCACTGAGCGTGATAGAAACGCTCAAGCGCCGCCCGCCGCTCCTCTT
Source organism: Blastocatellia bacterium (assembly GCA_036565725.1). GTDB lineage: Bacteria > Acidobacteriota > Blastocatellia > RBC074 > RBC074 > JAJVID01. The sequence goes on along the minus strand of DATCXQ010000723.1, from coordinate 20,295 downwards.
CCTGCTTCTTGTCAGTCTGTTTCTCTTCTCCCGAGTTTTGATGCGCTCCGGGATGCCCCTTGCTCATGGTTTCGGCGAATCGTTTGAAGTAATCATCCAGAGGGCAGGAGATTTCGGAGGCGACAAGCTTTCGTTCCGACTCGGAATCGGGGCGCGCCGCGCCAAGCCCTTCTCTCGAGACTTGAACAGCGATGCGCCTGGGGGTATTGCTGGCGATGGCTCTCCATCCATGCACGCGGGCGAATTCGATCAGCGGCCGGTAGTCGGGCATGTAATTCGGCCAGGGCCGCGCGGACCTAAGAAAATCTTCTTCGTTCAAACGCCCTGCGAGGTATTCGTCGAGCGAAGGCTGCGTGTCTCGCTCGAACATCTCCAGGGCGACGACCACGTTCCCGCGCCGGCGCGCCAGCCCCTCCAAAATGGCCCGCTCGATGCGATGGGTCGCCGGGTCGTTATGCTGTTCGCCGACGAAGGCCACGTCTGCCCTGGCGATCTCGGCCAGCATGGCCTCGAAGTCGCTGAACCGCTTGTCGCCGGATTTGTAGACGCGATGAGGAATGTAACCTGAACTCATATGCGGAGATTGTTGGGCGCGCGCCATTGTCCCGAAGGCTGACAGAACAATCGCGGCCAATAGAAAACGACATAGGATTGTGATCATAGTGGTTCTCATCCGTTTCACCTTATTATCCGATCAAGAGGAGCTCCGGGAGCGCCGTCCATCCTTGCCTGCGCTCCTGGGGATTTCGATCTGTTCCGATTGGCCGGAAGTATAGCCGCTCGCATTCGATTTCAGAAACGCATGTTTTTATCGAACCTTCTAAAAAAATTCAACAAAGAGAAAGAGAAGCCTCGCCCGTGGCGCCTGGCGTTAGGGGAATACGGCGAGCAGCTGGTCGCAGATTACCTCAAGCGGCATGACTACCGGATAGTCGCCGCTAATTTCATCGCCCCGATCGGCCACGGCAGAGACGGCCGCCGGATCACGGGCGAGATCGACATCGTGGCCTACGACGAATCGACGCGGCCATTCACACTGGCCTTCGTCGAAGTTAAAACCCGTTCGAGCGATGAGATCGCTCAACCCGAGACAGCCGTGGACCTCCGCAAACAGCGCCAGATCATCCGGGCGGCCCGCGTCTATCGCCGGATTACCGACGTTTCGGAAGAGCCATACCGGTACGACGTGGCGTCCGTTGTAATGAAATCCGGCGGCGCGCCCGTTGTGACGTTGCGGCGCGGATATTTCTCCGAGCAGAGGTTCAGCCGAAGCCTCGGTCTGCGACGCGACATTCAGTAGATCTCGAAATGGAGGAAGAGATCCATTGTTCATTTGTCATTGTTCATTTGTCATTTGGCATTGCCAGGAAATCGTCCAATGAATATTTGGCATTGAATCGGATTGCATTTGGTGATGCCAACTGACAAAAGAACAATGATAAATGGAAAATGTTTTATCTTCCCGATTTTGCGATTTACTGACGTTTGAAATTTCGGAGCATTGTCCCGTTGACAAATCGCGCGGGCATAGGTTAAAAAGCAGTTTCCGATGCGGGAGTAACTCAGTGGTAGAGTGCAACCTTGCCAAGGTTGAAGTCGCGGGTTCAAATCCCGTCTCCCGCTCCAAGGTTCTCAGACTTGACAATCCAACAGTCATCGAAATGCGGCGAAGGCGACTGTCAGAACTCTTGTCCTGACATTTCTTGAGATTTGCCGGCTCCCCGTCCATAGACCCGAGAGTTCGAGCAACTCATCGAAACCTTTTTCCTTCGCTGCTTCGCTTAACAGGCTTCGATCCCTTTTTTCCCGGTAGCGACGAGAATCCTCCCCGGCCTGGCTTGGCTTGCCCCCGGTGTGAAGCCTGCAAAATTTCTCAGCGATGGCGAAGTCGGAAAATCAAGCGTAAGCAGTTTTTGAGTCGAATTTATTCCCGGGCGCATCGATACGATACCCGGCGGATAATTATTTTCTTCGGCTTATGCAAGACTCCCTTTGAACTTCCGTTCATTTGGATAAGACAATTGGAAGGTAAATTTATGAAAGCTAAATTGATCAAGAAGGATTCCCCACTGCAAGAGCAAATGCGACATACCCGCAAAACCAGAAAGCCGCGCGGCAAGAAATCGAACAACGCGGCCCGTTCCCCTTTCGTAACGACGGCCGAGTGGTTGAAGAACCGCAGCGAAAACGCCTCCGCCGCACGCGAGGCATTCGCCGCATTGTTTTCCGAGAGAGACCCTCAATCGGCCTGATTCTCAGGCCATCTCTCATTTTCTTTTCCCTTTCTTAACCGATCGCCCGCACTAACGATTGCACAGTAATGAGCCAAGCGGGATCCGGCGCCCGACGCTCATCACGAACAGTCGTTGCCCTCCTCCCAGCCCCAGAATTTATCGCTCAATGAGAATTTTCATCGACGGGAACTCGTCGAAACCCAATTCGCCATGAAGATCAAGGTCTGATCCGCCACGTTAAACAAACTTGCCTGCCGAGATTGACGGCGATCGCTGCGTCAGCCCGTGACTGGAGAATCTATACGCGTCTCTTCCTAGAGCCGCGTATCTTCGGCTACAATCACGCGCTCATGATGAAAGTGGGTAGTGGGCAGTGAATAGTGGGTAGTTTTAACCCCTTCACTGCCCACTACCCACTGCCCACTGCCTACTATTTTCCGAGGAATTGAGCGATGAACAATTTGCAACCGAAGAAGGAACATAAATTCACTTTTGGCCTCTGGACGGTCGGGAATCCGGGACGCGATCCGTTCGGAGAGCCTACCCGCCAACAGATCTCGCCCGTCACAATCGTCAAACGCCTTTCAGAGCTCGGCGCTTACGGCGTCAATTTTCACGATAATGATCTCGTCCCGATCGACGCCGGCGCCGCCGAGCGCGATAAGATCGTCGGCGAGTTCAAGAAAGCGCTGGGAGATTACGGAATGGTCGTCCCGATGGCGACCACGAACCTCTTCTCCGACCCGGTCTTCAAGGACGGCGCGTTCACGTCGAACGACCCGCGCGTCCGCCTTTACGCGGTGCAAAAAACCATGAGCTCGATGGACCTCGGCGCCGAGGTCGGCGCGAAGATTTACGTCTTCTGGGGCGGGCGCGAAGGCGCGGAAGTCGATGCGGCGAGGGACGCCTGCGAGGCCGTCAAATGGTTTCGCGAGGCGATGAATTTCCTTTGTGAGTATTCGATCTCGCAGGGCTACGGTTACAAGTTCGCTCTTGAAGCCAAGCCGAATGAGCCTCGCGGCGACATGTACTTCCCTTCGACCGGCGCCTACCTGGGTTTCATCAACACGCTCGATCATCCCGAAATGGTCGGCGTCAATCCGGAAGTCGGCCACGAACAGATGTCCGGCTTGAACTTCTACCACGTGGTCGCGCAGGCGCTCGAAGCGGGCAAGCTCTTCCACATCGATCTGAACGACCAGAAAGGCCCGCGCTTCGACCAGGACCTTCGCTTCGGCTCCGAGGGCATCAAGAACCTCTTCTTCCTGGTCAAGATGCTTGAAGAGAAAGGCTACGAAGGCCCGCGCCACTTCGACGCCCACGCCTATCGCAGCGAGGACGAAGAGGGCGTCTGGGATTTCGCCGCCGGCTGCATGCGAAATTACCTGATCTTCAAAGAGAAGGCCCGGCAATTCGGCGAAGACCGGGAGATTCAGTCGCTGCTGGCTGAAATCCGCTCGACCGACCCGTCGTTTGAGCCTGTCCCGCTGAAGTTCACCAAAGAGCGCGCGGAACAGATCAAGTCGATGAACCTCAACCGGGCCGAATTGACCAAGAAGAGACTGCCGTACGAAAAACTCGACCAGCTCGTTGTCGACCTGCTGCTCGGCGTCAGGTAAAAAATGGCTTCAGACACATCAATGAAGGCTGCGGCGCCGCCCGAATCCACGACCGGCGCGGCGCCGCCAAAACCGCCCGTCACCCAAAAAGAGATTTTCGGCTGGTGCATGTACGACGTGGCTGATTCCGCTTTCACCACGATCATCGTCACCACTTTCTACGCCCAATACTTCAGCGCCATCGTCGTCGGCGATGAGGGACGAGCGGATTTGTTGTGGGGAGTTTCGGCGGCCATCTCGGAAGTGATTGTCGGGATTCTGGCGCCGATCCTGGGCGCGATTGCGGACTTCTCCGGCAGCCGCAAAAAGTTTCTGGGCGCTTGCGCTATGGTGATCGTCTTCTTCACGGCGTCGCTCTATTTCGTCGGCCCCGGGATGACGGCGCTGGGCGTGGCGCTTTACGTCATCGCCAATGTCGGTTTCGCGGGCGGCGGCGTCTTCATCGACAGTTTTCTGCCTGGCATTTCGACCGAAGAGAACGCGGGGCGAATCTCGGGACGCAAATGGGCGATGGGTTATATCAGCGGGTTGGTGATCATCGCGCTCTGTCTTCCGCTCTCGGCGAACATTGTGGCAAATCCTACGGGTCGGCAACTCTCGATGGCAAAGCTGATTCCGGTCGTGGTCGCGGTCTATTACGCGCTGGCGGTCATCCCGACCTTTCTCTTCCTGCGCGAGCGAAGCGTCAAAGTCGCCTTGCCGCCAGGAGAGAATTACGTCAGCGTAGGCTTCAGACAACTTAAGAAAACTTTCGCGCACATCAGGCAATATCGCGATCTGTTCAGGCTCCTCATCGCGTTTCTGATATACAACGACGGGATTGTGACGGTGATCTACTTCGCCGGACTCTACGCTAAAAACACGCTCCAATTCACCCCCTTCGATTTCGGCGTAATGCTCATCGTCATCAACGTGGTGGCCGCCGCGGGAGCATTCGCCTTCGGGTTCATCGCCGACCGCATCGGGCAAAAACGGACGATATTTATCTCACTGAGCGTCTGGCTGGTCGCCGTGGTTTTGGCTTATCTGACCGAATCTAAGACTGGTTTCTATGTGGTCGCCGGGCTGGTCGGCGTCGGGATGGGATCTTGCCAATCGGTTTCGCGGAGCCTGGTCGCGCTCTTCACGCCGAAACAGAACGCCGCGGAGTTTTTCGGATTTCTCGGAGTGGCCGGCAAGTCGCTGGCTTTCGCCGGCCCGATGATCTTCGGCCTGCTCTCGTGGCTGACCGGCAGCCAGCGCCCCGCGATTCTTTCGGTCGGGGCATTCTTCATCATCGGAATGATTCTACTCTCGTCCGTCGACGAAGCGCGCGGCAAAGCGGCGTCGGCGAGGCCGGTTGGCGCGGAAGCCTGATCCCGGCCATACACATCGCGCGCCGAACTTTTCTTGCGCCCTCTGCAAAACTCGGCTAGAGTCCCCGCAAGACTTGCGCAGTACCGCGCGCGTAAGCAAGCGGCTGTCTCATCAGCCTACCGCTTGCTTACGCGCGCGGTACTCTACCGGCGTCACAAAGTCTCAAAAGAAAATTGGCTATGCCCATCGCCACAGGAACTCGTTTTGATCGGTATCAGATCATCTCCCTAATCGGTTCCGGGGGAATGGGTGAAATCTACCTGGCGCAAGACGCCAGGCTCAATCGTAAAGTCGCGATCAAGCTCCTTCCAGACCGCTACACGCAGGACCCTGAACGGTTGCGCCGCTTCGAGCAGGAAGCCCAGGCCGCATCCGCGCTCAATCACCCGAACATCATCACGATTTTCGAGATCGGCGAGGCCGAGGGCAGGCATTTCATCGCAACCGAATATATCGAAGGCGTCACTTTGCGCCGCCGAATGGCGGGGGCGAAACTGTCGATCGGCGAAACTCTCGACATAGCGTCACAGGCAGTCAGCGCGTTGACGGCGGCGCATGCTGCGGGCATCGTCCATCGCGACGTTAAGCCGGAAAACATCATGATCCGGCCTGACGGCTACGTGAAAATTCTCGATTTCGGCCTCGCCAAGCTAACCGAACGGCCTCCGGCGCTGAACTCGACTGGCGCTTATCAACTGCCGGGGGGCGAATCCGAGGTTCCCACCACCGCCGACCTCATTCTCCATGACACGGAGCGGCCCGAGCCTGAAGACCCATTCGCCACGACCCCGCCCAGCGCGGCGAATGAGACCGTGGCCGGCGCCGTAATGGGCACTGCGCAATATATGTCGCCAGAACAGGCTCGCGGGCTGCGCGTTGACGCGCGCACTGACATTTTCAGCTTCGGCATAGTGCTCTACGAGATGAACGCCCGTCGCGCGCCTTTCACCGGGGCCACGGGCTCTGCCATCATCGACTCGATTCTCAACCTCGACCCTCCGCCGCTTTCGCATTTCCAACCCGACATCCCGGAGGTTTTCGAATGGATCGTCGCGAAGGCGCTGGTCAAAGACCGCGAAGAGCGTTACCAGACGGCGAAGGAGATGCTCAACGACCTGCGGCGATTACGGAGCCGCCTTGGCGTCGAACAGGAGATTGAGAAATCGCGCAACCTCATCGGCGCCGACTTTGACGCGACCGGCAATGAGGCGCGCGCGATCTTGAGCGCCAAATCCACCGAGGAATTCGGCCTCGGAACAGGCTCGCACGCCAAAGCGACTTCGACCAGATCATTATCCGGCCTGCTGGGCAGCCTGATTTTAGACAGGCTCAGAACGCCTCGATCCGTCGCGCTGTCGCTGATACTGCTCGCCGCTTTCGGCTTCGGCCTTTACCGTTTTTTCGCGCCGAGATGGCGCCCAGCGTCGCCGTTCCAATCAATGCAGGTGCGCAAGTTCACCTCCAGCGGCAAGGCCACGCGCGCGTCCATCTCGCCCGACGGCAAATACGTCGTCCACGTCTTGAGCGAGGCCGGAAAACAGAGCCTGCTCGTCCGGCAGGTCACCGAATCGAATAACATCGTGATCGTCCCGCCGGCTGAAGTCTCTTATCAGGGGCTGACCTTCTCGCGCGACGGCGCCCACGTCTATTACGTCGTCCAGGAGCATAACAACCCGATTCGGACGTTGTATCAGGTTCCGGCGCTCGGCGTCGTTCCGCATAGAATTCTGAGGGACATTGACAGCCCGGTCGCCATTTCGCCCGACAATAAACTACTGGCCTTCGTGCGGCGCTACCGTGGACAGAATGAAGACGCTGTGATCATCGCCGACAATGACGGCGCGAATGAGCGCAAACTCGCCTCTCGCAAAGGCGCGGACTTTTTCTGGACCGGGGGGCCAGCCTGGTCGCCGGACGGCAAGATCATCGCGACCGCCGCAGGCTCCAATACAGGGGGGCGACATATGTACATCGCCGAAATCGACGTGGCCGACGGGAAAGAGAGACCGGTCTCGGCGCAGCGATGGGCGACGGTCGGTCGCGTTTCATGGGCGCGCGACGGGACGCCAAGGGGCCGAGGGTTGATCTTCAGCGCGATAGAGCAGGGCGCGACGCAGGCTCAAATCTGGTTTCTTCCATACCCGAAGGGCGCGGCGCAAAAAATAACGAACGACCTGAACGACTATCGCGACCTGAGCCTGACCGATGATTCGACCGCGCTGATTACGGTTCAATCCGAAACTCACGTCAACGTCTGGCTCTCGCCAAACGCCGACAGCGTCAACTCGGGGCGCGACCGGCAAATCACTGACGGCGTAGGACAGAACAATGGCGTAGGCGGTTTGACGTGGCTGCCTGACGGTCGCGTGGTCTATGCCTCTCGCGCCTATGGCAGCCAGGACATCTGGCTGATGGATCAGGACGGAAAGAACCAACGGCAACTGACGACGGCCGAGACTCGCATCGACCGTTATCCGGCGGTCACCCCCGACGGTCGCTACATCGTCTTCGTTTCGACGCGCACTGGCAATTCAAACATCTACCGCTACGACCTGAGTTCCGGCGAACAGAAGCAACTGACCAGCGGCGCGAGCGAAGAATTCCCGGCGGTTTCAGCCGACGGCAAATGGGTTATCTACGCCGCGACCGGATCGATCAAACACACATTGTGGAAAGTCTCGATCGACGGCGGCGAGCCTGCGCAATTGACCGACAAACTTTCGACCTGGCCCGACGTCTCTCCGGACGGGCAAAAGATCGCCTGCTGGTATCGCGCCGAACCGGGAGCCAACTGGAGAATCGCGGTCATTCCAATTACCGGCGGCGATCCCGAGAAGATCCTCGACGTTCCGCCCAACGCCGACACCCCGATCCCGATGCGCTGGACGCCCGACGGGCGCGGCGTCAGCTTCGTCGCGACTCGCGACGGCGTCTCCAACGTCTGGCGCCAACCTCTTGACGGCGGCGCGCTAAAACAGTTGACCAACTTCACCTCCGATCAGATCTTCTGGTTCGACTGGTCGAATGACGGCAAACAACTGGCCTGCTCGCGCGGAAGAATGCTTAACGACATCGTGCTCATCACCGAATCCAAGCCATAGCCTCACACTAACTACGGCGCTATTTCAGAAGGTCGACTTGAGAATAGTACATGTGATAATCTCCGCGCCATACCCAGAAATTACTCACATTGAAATCACCAGTATCCCCCGATAAAAACAACCAGCTCCTCGGGAGTACTCTATGCAAAACACGAAGTTCACTATAGTTCTGCTTACCGCCATGCTTGCTATCACAACCGTCTCGTTCGGCCAAACTGCGCCGGACGCCACGGCGCCAGGCCCATTTACGACGACCAGCTCCGAATACAAGCTTCCTCCAACCAACGACGATCTTGTCGCGCTGCAAGTGGTAACGGAGTTGTGGGCCCGCGTCTACCGGCCCACGAATCTGAACAACGCTCCCCATCCGTTATTGATCTTCCTCCACGGCAATCACGCCACGTGTGGCCGCTTTGAGGGGGCCGGCCAAGGGAGGCTCGATATCAACATCCAGTACACCTTCACCGGCACATGTCCGTCGGGTTTCGTGGTTGTGCCGAGCCATGAAGGCTACGCCTATTTCGCCGAGCGACTGGCTTCCCACGGTTATATAGTTGTCTCGATCAATGCCAACCGCGGTGTGAACGCCGCCCCTGGCATCGCCGGCGACCTGGGACTGAATCTGCGCCGCGGACGCCTCATTCTTCGCCATCTACAAAAGCTTGCCGCATGGAACTCAGGGTCGGAAGCGACGCCTGCGAGCCTGGGGTTCAGTTTGCAAGGCAAGCTTGACTTCAATCACGTCGGCATGATGGGTCATTCTCGCGGCGGCGAAGGCGTTCGCGCCGCGCTCGCGCAATACCGCGAAGGGGGCAGCCCGTGGCCCGCCTTGATCGGCCCCCCTGTCAACTTCGAAGGCATATTCGAGATCGGCCCGGTCGACGGACAGACCGGCCGCGTCCTCAATGCGGAGGGGTTGCCCTGGAATGTGCTTCTGCCGATGTGCGACGGCGACGTCTTTAACCTGCAGGGGGTCCGTGTATTCGATCGGATGCTCAGGAACCGAATTGACAATCCGGCCACGCAGAAATCCACATTCACCGTTTGGGGCGCAAACCACAACTTCTACAATACCGAATGGCAACTCAGCGATTCGCCCGGTTGCCTGGGACACCGCCGCCTTTTCGACAAGCTGCTCGGATCAGCCGACCAGCGCCAGACCGCGCTGGCCAGCGTCCTCGCTTTCTTTCGCGCTCACGTCGGGACTGTCAAGAATCCTGAGTTCGCCAACATTTTCAACCCGCAATTCGCGCTCCCGGCCTCGCTCGCCAATGTCACCCGTGTCGACCGTGGGTACACCGATTCGCCCAGCAGCTCGGTCACCGAGGTCTTCGAGGATTTCGACAGGCCGACTGGTCTCAACACCTCCGGCGCTGCCAACGACGCCAGCAACATCACGATCACGCATGCCGGGATAGCCAACCACAGTCCGGTACAACGCGTGGCTCGAATTTCCTGGGACAACTCCGGGGCCGGGACATTTTTTCAGAGCAACTGGTCTGCGCCCGGCTCCGGCCGCAACGTCACGGCTTTCGAGACGCTCGACTTCCGCGTGTCCGCGCAGTGCAAGGATCTGCCGTGTAATACCACCGACTCAGGATTCAATTTCGCGACCAACTTTTCGATCCGCATGGTCGGCGCCAACGGCTCCCTCTCAAACCCCGTGCAGCTTCGCGATTACGCTTCCCTGACCGGCCCGGTGGGCGGCCTGGTGTTGGGCTTCGGCTCGGCGCCGCACCCAATCCTATTGACTGCGCGAATTCCGCTGACAGCGTTTGGTAACGCTCCGCTGACAAATCTCCGAGGCGTCCGGTTTACTTTCGACGACACTCGCCGCGACGATATTCACATCGGAAACATCAGACTGTCGCGAGCCAGCGGAGGCGCCAACTCTATACCAATCACTACAGCGTTACCTACCAGCGACTCCCCGCTCGATCTGGGCCCGCCCAATGACGAAGAGAACACCATTGCATCGGTAAAAGCGAAGCGTTCTTCCCAATTGATACCAACTCAATCGGGCGTTGAGATCGAGCTTACTAGCAACCGAGAGTTCCTGCCGAAGAGCGAGATTTTGACGCTCAAGGTGGGATTGCAGGAGTTCAGCCTGAGCCGGTACGGGGAGGACGGGTCTACCAACCGCGTCATCTTCACACTCAGTACCGAGCAATGGTCTCAGATCAACACCGGCGACCCGGTCGTGGTCCAATACGGTTCCGGCGCCGGCGCGGACTCCAGGAATTTCGGTCACATCGACAAGAACATGTTGCGCTGACCGTCCCCAGGCGCCGCTGCAAGTCCGAAGAGCGCCTTACCACAACATGCGATCAGAAGAAGTCACTGGAGCGATTGTGGTAAGGCGCATTTTTGACTTTTGAAAGAGGTCTATGAAACCTTTCAATCTCCGGCCCCTCCTCTGGTTTGACTGCGCCGCCGCCGCCATCGCGGGAACGGCAACGCTGGCTCTCGCCGGGCTGCTCGCGACACTGTTCGGTCTGCCGCGCGTCGTTGTTGTGTTCATCGGGCTCGTGAATCTGGCCTACGGCGCTTTCTCCTTTTCGCTGGCCCGGCAGCCTTCTCCGGCCCGAGGGCGGGTCAGGGCGCTTGTCACCGCGAACCTCTTGTGGGTTGGCGTTTGCGTGGTGATGGCAATATATTTCGCAGGCCCTGGGAGTTGGCTAGGCGCGAGCTACATGCTTGCGGAGGGATTCTTTGTGGGCCTCCTCGCGACCGTCGAGGCGCTAACCCTCAAAGCGGTAGTATGGGCAAAACCAAAATGACGCTATACATATGGCGCGCGAACGCTAATATCGGGGCAGAAGAGATATCTTCCTATCACTAATAGAGCGAAAAGGTGAATGAAAGGTCTCCTCTAACGCTCACCGGTACTCCGTTCTCAATTGCAGGCCGAAAACGGGTTTTCTTGGCAGCCTCAATGGCTTTCTCCGTCAGACCGTCGGGCAATCCGCGCACAACTCTGATGCTATGGATTGCGCCATCCGCGGCGAAAACGACGTTCAAAACTACCTCGCCTTCTATTCTGTTACGGCGCGCATCCTCCGTGTATGACGCTTTCACGATAGATTATGGTATTCGTTCGATGGACGATACGATTACCGTCGGCTAGAGTTTGTATAGACTCAGACACCATCTCTCCTGAAAAAGGAGCATTCTTGGCGGGGCCCACTCCGGTCCTCCCAACGGCCCCAATTCCAGGCCCCCCAAATGTACCTACAACAACTTTCTTTTCAGGATTCTCCTCCTGCGCAAATACATTATTGCCGTATATCCCGGCCGCTAGCGCAAGCACGCATGCGAATAATGCGAAAAAAACCATTCTCACTGCTTTCCTCATAGAATAACCTCCTTCAGTAAATGATCTCTTTCAGATTGTGTAAGTATATGGGGTGTGTCGATCACTAATTATACAACGTAGACAGTAGCGCGCGGCAATATCATGAAGTTGCGATATAAATCATGCATGTTCTATCACGCAAAAATCTCCAGTCGCGGAAAAACGGCTTCAGGAAGCCGCTTAGTACAGCGACAAGCTCCGCCTACAATGCGTTAGCATTTAGGTCGAGTGGGCGCCGCTGTCTCAACGCTTCATACAGCGCGATGCCGACCGAGGTCGCCAAATTCAAAGACCGAATCCGAGGGTTTGGCATTGGTATTTTCAAGCAGCGCTCCCAATTCGCTCTCAGCAATTCTTCCGGCAATCCGCGCGTCTCTCTTCCAAAGACCAGGCAGTCGTTCGGCTGGTACAGCCAATCAGTGTATACGCGTTCGGCCTTTGTCGAGAAATAAAGAAACCGGCAATCGGGGAGTGATTGATAGAGAGCCGCGATTTCGCGGTGGTAATGGATCTCGACCTCGTCCCAGTAATCGAGTCCCGCGCGGCGTACGGCTTTCTCGTCGGTGCGGAAGCCGAGTTTTCCTACGAGATGCAGAGGCGTGAAGGTCGCGCCGCAGAGGCGGGCGATGTTGCCGGTGTTCGGCGGAATTTCCGGCTCGATCAGCGCGACGTGTAACCGTGATGTGATTTCGTAACGCGCTCCCATTTAATGCCCGCGCCCAAACACAAACATCGATCCGCAGGTCGCAAAGACCGCGATCAGCGCCACAGGCAGGAACCAGCCGCCGAGACCTCGCGCCCGTCCGAAAGCGACCTCGCTCATGCGCCAGGTGATGTAGGTGAAAATGACGCTCAGTTCCAGCAGCAGCAGATGCAGCGGCGTCCTCATTTCCGTCGGAATGGGCCTGGGGCTTCCGGGTGAGACGTATTCGAATATCCAGTAGTCGAGCGCGACTATCGCCGTGCTGACGAGCGGTATCATGAAGATCATCCATCGCCCGCCCCAGCGGTCGGCTTCGCCTCTGAGGCCGAAATGAACGGGAACCCTTTCAGGCAGTCGTGGATAAACACTCAATGCGAGGCTCCAACCTAAAATCAGAACGACTACGGAAAGCGCATCAATCAAATTTACGCTCATAACTTTCTCCTGACGCGGAATCGCTCACGCAATTTTGATCCGAGGTTACGAATGGGTCAAGCAGCGCGACGGAACGCTTCTGGGCTGTTTCGTTGATTCGATAAGGGATGCAAGAAGCGCAGGGAGGGCAAAAAGAGATTATCGTCCCTTCTGAATTCAGTCTCCTCATTTTGAGGAACGCGGCTGCCTGCCCAACAGTTCCAACACTGCTTGCAGTTTCTCCGGGTCAATCGGCTTGACCAGATGATAATCGAAGCCCGCTTCCTCGGAGCGTTGGCGGTCGGCGTCCTGCCCGTAGCCGGTCGCGGCGATCAACCGCGTGTCCTTCAGTTCGGGAATCTGACGCAAACGCCGCGCGACTTCATAGCCGTCCATCCCTGGCAACCCGATATCCAGCACCACGAAATCGGGACGGTATTCAACCGCCATTTCCAGCGCGCCATGAGCGGAATAAACTGTTTCCGTCTGATGCCCGTAATGTTGCAGCACCATGGCGATCATATTGGCCGCATCCACATTGTCGTCAACCACCAGCATACGCCAACCCTGCGCGGCTTGCTTCGATGTTCCCGTGGAGGTCATGTCCGCCCCCCTTTCTGAAGGAAGTAATACAGGCAGGCGCACGATGAACTCGCTGCTCTGCCCCAATCCGGCGCTGTGCGCTTCTATCTTGCCGCCATGCAATTCGACGAGTCTTTGCGTCAGGCTCAGGCCGATTCCCAATCCGCCCTGAGAACGATCGGACGTGCGATCCGCCTGCGTGAAGAGATCGAAAATGCGCGGCAGCAATTCCGGCGCGATGCCCACGCCCGTGTCGCGCACTCGCAGCCTTACCTCATTGCCTTCCGGTTGCAGGTTCACCCAGATCTTTCCGCCCTCGGGGGTGTATTTGGCTGCGTTGTCGAGCAGGTTGATCACGACTTGTTCCAGCCGCGCCGCGTCGCCCTCCAGCCAGACCGGTTCGGCGGGCAGCGAGACGAAAAGCTGATGCCGCCGCTGGTCAATCAGTGGGCGCGTCGATTCCATCGCCTGTTCGACAACCCCCCGGATGTCCAGTTGTTCCTGGCGCAGTCGGATCCTGCCGGTGATGACGCGTGAGACTTCCAGCAGTTCGTTAACCAGACGCGAGAGTTGATTCACCTGCCGCTCGATCACGGCGCGGGCTTGCTGTTGCAGCGGGTTCTCGTCTTTCTGAAGCCGCAGGATGTGCGCGGCGTTCAAGATCGGCGAGAGCGGGTTGCGCAGTTCGTGCGAGAGCATCGCCAGGAACTCGTCCTTGCTGCGGTGCAGGTCCGCCAACTCCGCCGCATGCTCCTGCGTCCGCCGCTCCGATTCGCGCAAGTAGGTTTCGGCGCGGCGGCGAATTTCGGCTTCGCGCGTCAGTTCATCAATCGTTTCGCGCAGGCGTTCAATGACGTTCTGCTGGTCGCGGGAGACTTGATCACAAGCTTCGCTTTCACTTCGCAGACGGACGATTTCGGTCACGTCCTCAACGCGGTGAATGATCGCCGCCACTTCGCCGTCCGCGCCAAGAACAGGTGTGTTGATCGGACTCCACCAACGCTCGACAAAATCGCCGCCCTCGGCTCGCGGGCGGCGAATGTCGTATTTCATCACCGCCATCACGTCCGCGCGGCGCGTGGCTAGAACGCGCTCGAATGAGGCGTTGAGATTGCGAACGCCGGTCGCTTCCCGTTCCTCGGGATTGTCGGGGAAAACCTCGAATAGCCTTTTGCCGATAATCTCCGCGCGCCTGGTCATCGTCGCGTTCAGATAAGCGTCGTTGACGGCGATAATCTGAAAATCCGGCGGCGTCAAAACAAGGAACGGCGTAGGCGACGCCTCAAACAAAGCGCGGAAATTGGTCGAGATTTCCGCAACGCCGACGATTTCACCGAACCGCTTTTCCGATTCGCGCAAGGCTTCTTCGGCGCGGGCGCGGATGATGAAATTAATAGCCTGCCGGGCATACAAATCCAGCGTCAGCAAATCCTGCTCCGAAGGCTGATGCGGCGCGCGCCAATGCGTGGACAACATGCCGAGCAGGCCGCCATCCCGGTCGAAGAGCGGCGTTGCCTGCACGCTGCGATATTCGACGGCGGCGGCCTCGCGGTATGGCGCGAAAAGCTGATCTTGTTCCAGGTCTTCAATAATCACCCGCTTCCCCGTGCGAATGGCTCTGCCGCAGGCAGTATCGTCGTCCGCTCCGACATTGCGGAAGGTTTCGACGAACGGCTCGTCGAAACCGTGCAGCGCGACCAATCGGAGAACCTTCCGCTCGGCGTCATAAAGCTGAACGTCGCCGAAGTCGGCCCGCATCAGGCGGACGGACGATTGGAGAATTTCTTCCAGCGCGGTTTGAAGGTCCGGCGCGGTTTGCAAACGCGCGCTGGAGTCGTAGAGGTCGCGCATGGTTTTTGCCTCGATGGCCAGCCGCCGGTAACGATGCTCGCCCTCGCGCAGCGCCTGATAAGCCGCTGCCGCAAACTGGCCCAGGTCTGTCATTACGCGCAGGTCTTCGGCGTCGAACTGGCGGCTTTTGTCGTGGGCGATCACCCAGATCGTGCCGACGGCTTTCCCATCGACATGAACGGGGATCAACAGCGCTTCTTCAATTAACGGCGTGACCGAAGCGAAAGGAGTGAAATGACGCTCAGGATGTGACATGAGTTGCGCGGCGTCGCGATCCAGCGCGGCCCCGCAGGGGCCGTAGTCGCGCGGCGTGCGGCCGCCCACGTAACAGGCCCATTGCCCGGCAACAGCGGGCCAGTAAAAGTTCTTACCTTCCGGTTCCAACAGGCTGACGCCGGCCGAGTGCGCCCGGCATAGAGTCAGGGCGGTTTCCGCAAGCTTCTGCAAAACGCCATTGGGCGAGTGGGCCAGCGCCTGCGTCAGCGCAACCAGAGCATGGTTCTCCGCCGCATAATCGGGAGGACGCGACGGTCGCTGGCTCAGTTCGGCGGTGGTGATGACCGAATTAAGATCAACCACCTCTTTGGGAATAAGGTTTAATGAATCCATTTGCGGCGCCTCCATAGGTACCCTGGGCCTCCGATGAGGATTCAACCTGTCCGCGCTGCGAAGCGAATGCCGAACACCTAGCTTATCACAGCCGCCACACACTCAAGAGCGGCTTCGCGACAGCGGGTTAAGCGGGCGCATGATTCAAGCCCAGGTCGCCGACAAAAAGCGCGGCGCCAAGGTCTCGGCGCCGTCATCCTGTCTGTGCGTACGCAATTGAGTAAATAAAAGGCTAATGACACTGCGAACAGAGGGACGGCTACGGCGCCGTTTTCACGATCAGCGTAATCCGATCAGGATCGGAACAGGCGCGCCCTAGATGCAAATGGGTAGGAGGAAATTACGAAATCGGGCCAAGAAGAGCATTTGTCATTTGTCATTGTTCATTGTTCATTTGTCATTGGTCCGGAAATGGCCCGATGAACCTTGGGCATTGAATCGAGATCTCTTCCGGCAATGACCAATATCAAATGACAAATGAACAATGACAAATGGAACTCTTTGTCTATTTCGCGATTTACTGACGGTACGGGGAGCGTCAGGCGCCGCAAATCAGGCCTGGGCGATCAACTGACGCAGCACGTAAGGCAGGATGCCGCCGTGCTGGTAGTAATCGATCTCGATCGGCGTGTCGATGCGCAGTTTCACAGGGACCTCTTCCCTGGCGCCGTTCGCGCGGTGAATTATCAGCGTGACGTCCTGCTGTGGCTTGATCCCGTCGCTCAAGCCCACGACGTCGAAAGTTTCAGAGCCGTCGAGGTTGAGCGACTGCGCGTTGACGCCTTCTTTAAATTGGAGCGGCAACACGCCCATTCCGACCAGGTTGCTGCGGTGGATGCGCTCGAAGCTCTGGGCGGCGACCGCTCGCACGCCCAGCAGTCGCGTCCCTTTCGCCGCCCAATCGCGCGAACTGCCCGTGCCATACTCCTGGCCTGCGATCACGACCAGCGGCGTCCCTTCGGACTGATACTTCATCGCGGCGTCGTAGATGCTCATCTGCTCGCCGCCCGGATAATATTTCGTCACGCCGCCTTCCACGCCGGGGACCATCAGGTTCTTGATTCGCACGTTGGCGAAGGTACCGCGCGTCATGACGCGGTCGTTGCCGCGGCGTGAGCCATAGCTGTTGAAATCGCTCACATCGACGCCGCGCTCGACCAGGTATTTACCCGCCGGCGAGGTCGTTTTGATCGAACCGGCGGGGCTGATGTGGTCGGTGGTCACCGAGTCGCCGAATACGCCGAGGGGGCGCGCGCTGACGATGTCCGCAATCACCCCCGGCTCCATGCCGAAGTCCCCGAAGAACGGCGGCTCCTGAATGTAGGTGGAGCTTTCATCCCACTCGTAAACGTCGCCGGCGGACGACGGGATCTCGTTCCACAGCGGATTTTCCGAAGTGAAATCGGAGTAGAGACGCTTGTAAGTGGCCGCGTCTGTAGCGGCGCCGAGCGCCGCGCCGATCTCACGCGAATTGGGCCAGATGTCTTTCAGATAGACGTCCTCGCCGTCTTTGCCTTTACCAATCGGCTCGTTGGCCATGTTGATGTCGACTCGCCCGGCCAAGGCGAAGGCCACGACCAGCGGAGGCGACATCAGGAAGTTGGCCTTGATCGATTGATGTACGCGGGCCTCGAAGTTGCGGTTGCCCGACAGGACGCTCGCCGCGATCAGGTCATTCTTCGTGACGACCTCTTCTATCTTGGGGTCGAGCGGGCCGGAGTTCCCTATGCAGGTGGTACAACCATAGCCGACCACGTTGAAGCCGAGCTGATCGAGATAGGGTTGCAATCCGGTCTTAGCAAGATAATCAGAGACGACGCGCGAGCCGGGGCCAAGCGAAGTCTTGACTTGCGGTTTGACGCGCAAGCCCTTCTCGACGGCCTTCTTCGCCAGCAGGCCCGCAGCCAGCATGACGCTCGGATTCGAGGTGTTGGTGCAGGACGTGATGGCGGCGATCAGCACGTCGCCGTGCCCCAAATCGGCGGTCGCTTTGGGAAAGGACTCCGGTAGCGCCACTTCGAGCACGTCGGGCGTCGGACGGTTGTTCATCATCTCGACCTCGGTCTGCGTGCTGGTGTTGGCCATGCTCAAGCCGTTGACTTTGGCGACCGGCGCGGTCTCGGGGGTCTGGTCGCCTCCGCCCGACACAGGATTGGGCAACACGCCGCGCGCGCCGATGCTCGTTTTGAAGCGATGCTCCAGGTCCTCCGTCGATTTGCCGTATCCGTTCTCGGACGCCGGCCGATGAAGCAAGTCGAGAAATTTATCTTTGAGCGATGAAAGTTCGATCCGGTCCTGCGGGCGCTTCGGCCCGGCGACGTTCGGAACTATCGTTGAAAGGTCGAGTTCTAAAACCTGGCTGTATTCGATCTCGCCCTCGCGCGGGACGCCGAACAGCCCCTGGGCTTTGAAGTAATTGCGGAACGCGTTGACCTGTTCTTCGGAGCGGCCGGTAACCTTCAGATAGTTGCAGGTCTCTTCATCCACGCCGAAGAAGCCCATCGTCGCGCCGTATTCCGGCGCCATGTTGGCGATCGTCGCGCGATCGGTCAGGGAGAGCGACGCCGCGCCTTCGCCGAAGTACTCGACGAATTTGCCGACGACCTTCGCCTTGCGCAGCATCTCGGTGCAATGCAGCACCAGGTCGGTCGCGGTCACGCCTTCGCCTAAGGCCCCGGTCATGCGCACGCCGACCACGTCGGGCGTCAGGAAGTAGACGGGCTGGCCGAGCATTCCGGCCTCGGCCTCGATCCCGCCGACGCCCCACCCGACCACGCCGAGGCCGTTGATCATCGTCGTGTGCGAATCGGTCCCGACCAGCGTGTCGGGGTAATAGACGCCGTCATTCTCAAGTACGCCTTTCGCCAGATATTCCAGATTGACCTGGTGCACAATGCCGATGCCGGGCGGGACGACCTTGAAAGTATCAAAGGCCTGCATCCCCCATTTCAGAAATTGATAGCGCGGGCGGTTACGTTGGAATTCTATCTCCATATTTTCCCGCAACGCGTCTGGTGTGCCGGCGACGTCGACCTGCACCGAGTGGTCTACGACAAGGTCTACGGGAACCAGCGGTTCGATGATCTTCGGATTCTTGCCGAGGCGCGCCACGGTCGAACGCATCGCGGCCAGGTCTACGAGCAGCGGCACGCCCGTGAAATCCTGCAATACTATGCGGGCAACGACGAACGGGATTTCGGCCACGCGGGAGGCGACCGGATTCCAATTGGCCAGAGCGCGCACGTCGTCTTCCTTGACCTTTTTACCGTCGCAGTTGCGCAACACAGATTCGAGCACGATGCGAATGCTGACCGGCAACTTCGAGATCGGGCCGACGCCCTGCTTTTCCAGTTCGGGTAGCGAATAGAACCGGCCCTTCTTTCCGCTTCCGAGATCGAATTCCTGAAATGTGTTGAAGAGGTTATACGACATATAGAGTTTCCTGATTTTGAAGGATTAGTCACGACGGGGATGTAGCCGAACGCGGGCATCGTGGCGGTTTGCGGTTAAGACCGGAGTTTAAGTTCAGGGATCGCGCATCGTCAATCCCCAAACTTCCCGCAACCTCTCGAATTCGACTTGCGGCAGTTGAACGAGCAGGGGGCGCCTCTTCGCTGTGAGCCGGCGCAGCAGATCTTCCATTGACGACGAGTTCATCGCCGTACAGCCGGCGGTTCCCTTCCCCGGCCCTTCCCAGATGTGCAGGAAGACACAGGACCCGCACCCGGACGCGCCTTTTGCGTTGTGATCGACGATCACGCCCCAACGGTATTGATCGTCATCGCGCCGCATCCGCTCCGAGCTTTTCCAATCAGGATTTTCGACGCCGGCGCGGTCAAGGATTCTGTTGTAATGCGCCGATTGCGGATCGTCCACGCATTCGAGCGTCGCAACGGATTGGACGTAAGGCAATTTCAAATCGCCCGCCTGCTCGGGCGGCGCGTATCCGAAAGCCGAACCGAGGCTGAATACGCCAGCGGGCGAACGCCCGTCGCCTTCCCGTTTCACCGGCCCTTCGCCAATCGCGCCGCCGTGCAAGCCACTGCCCCAAGCCATTCCATTGCGTCCGACAACAATCGGAATCTTTTCTCCGACCGCCTCCCACCGGTCATCGATCGAGTCGCGCTCGTACAGCCTCATCTCGCCGTCAACCGCGTCCCATCCGTCCGTTGTGACGAGAATGATTTGGCGGGATTCGGCTATCGCTTCCGGTAAAGTTGAATTCATTCGCATCGAATCAACGCTCATAATCAATATGATAGGCTATGCGCGGCGGAATTTTTTAGAGCGGTTAGCAAATGCATCTACGGTGTGGGGCGATTTGTTCAATCGCCCTGTTTGCGTCTTCATCCAATTTCCCGTACGCACAATTGATAACCTATCTATATGCCGGTCATACCAAGAACCGGATAGCGTAGGGGCAGACCTGCGTGTCTGCCCCGAAGCAGCGCGATTGCCGACCGGGGCAGAC
>DATCXQ010000181.1:0-5566 GCA_036565725.1 Blastocatellia bacterium | reverse complement strand
TGCCCCTACGTTGTCGCGCGTTGCCGGGGCCACCACGTGGGATTGCGTGGTGGCATTTATTTCTCAAAGGCCATAATTCTCACTAGCCGCTTACAGCAGCCGAAGAGCGGATGACCTGCTTCAACACGGCGGCGAACGCGTCGATGTAATCGGGATTTCCCCCGCGCGACAGCTCCAGCCACGGGCTCATCACCGTCGAGCGCAGCGCCTTCATGCTGCCGACCTCGCCAAACTCCTCGGCGGGAAGGCCTAGAGCCGCCAGGTGTTCATCCAGACACCCGCTCCCCTGCGATCCCTTGAGGCCGTACTGAGCGTAGCTCAGGGCGGTACTCGAAATGATGAAGTTGTGGCGCTGAATCACGCTCTCGGGGTCGAACTTCAATTCGTCATAGATTGCCTGGTTGATGCGGTTCATTTCCTTCAGGCTGGCGTTTCCCGCCCTGTTGACCACGAAGCAGAAGACGTTCCCGTCGGGCGGCCGGGTGAGGATTCTCAGGATGATTCCCTCGCGCGCCAGTTCCGGCGCAAGCTCGTGGCTCAGGCGGCGGCACAACTCCTGCGCGCTCCGAATGCTTTTGCCGATGAGCAATCCGTAGCCGCTCTGGTCGAGCGGGACGATGCGGTGAGCGAACCAGCAGGCCGCCGCCGCCGCGCCAGGCTTGGAGCCTTCCAGGATGTGCCGGCCGATGAAAGGGCGGGAATGTCTCTCGTCGCCGTCAAAGATGTACGGCGCTTCGGTCGCGACCAACTCTTTGGCTTCCTCGCGGCGGAAAACGACCGCGCCGCAAGGGTAAGGGACGTAGCCGAGTTTGTGCGGATCGATGGTGATCGAGTCGGCGTGATGAACGGCGCTGAAGCTCTCGAAGACCTCTTCCGACGGCCACGCGCCGGCGATCTCGCGGATCGCGCCGGGGGACTCGACCGGGTTTCCTTGCCTGTCGAAGAAGAGGGTTCTGATGTAACCGCCCCACGCCGCGTCGCAGTGGTGATAAAACGCCAGCCCATGCGCTCGCATCTCAGCCTGAACCTCGACGAGGCGATGTATCTGATCGACCGCCCCTTCTTCAGTAGAACCCAGGACCGAGACCAGCGCGACGACCGGTATGCGCTCGTCCGCGCAGCGCAGGAGTATTTCTCTCAACGCGCACACGTCCGTGCGGAAGGCGCCGTCGACCGGAATCATTTTGATCTGTTGTTTGCCCAGGCCGAGGGCTTCGACGACCTTCTGCATCGAATAATGCGCCGTCGAGGGAAGGAGGATCACCGGGGCCGCAATCGTCCCGGCGTCCAGGTCTGAGAAGAAGCGCTGAATTCCCTTACCAGAAACGCCGCGGTCCGCCAATTGCCGGTCGACCTGCCTGTTGATTTCATCCTGCGGCAGATCGACTCTGCGCCGGGCGTAAGCGGCGCACAAACGCGAGCGCAGATTCAACGCCTCATCCGTGTCGAGGTTGAGAAGCCGCCAGTTGTCGTCCGCAGTCACGAGATTGATCGTCTCGCCCGTGGGGAGCGTGACCGGCAGTTCATCGAGCGCCAGCGCGCGCGCCGCGTCGCGCGCCGCCACGGGAAAGAACTTCAAATTCCGGGCGATCCAGAGCGCTTCGAAATTGGCGATTGTCCCGCCGGATGTGATGTGCCCCCAGGTCTCTCCCGAATAGCCCATCAGCCTGGCCAATTGACGCGCCACTTCCATCTCGTACCGCGTGGTGATGGGCGACGCTTCAAGCGAGACGTTGTTCGGGTTGTGGAGCATGGCGGCGAAGTAGGCGGCGATCGCGGGCAGGAGCTGGTCGCCAAGCATGTGGCCGATGTAGCGCGGACTGTAGAACGGGACGTCTCGCTTGAGGTTGGCTAGCAGGGTCAGGAACTCCTGCCGTACCAGGGCCAGCGAATCCTGGAACGCGTCCTCTCTTTTGACCTTCTCGGTGATGATGATGTCATCTTCGGGATGGAAATTGCGCCGCCAGAAAACGCAATCGCGCAGCGCCTCCAGGACGAGGCGCTCCAGCAGATCGGCGTTCTCGGCCTTCGGCCCCAGGAACCAGGAATAGAGTTTTGTTTCATCCATTTCCATTTGCCATCCGCCACGGGGAGCGCGGGGAAATGAACCAGAGGAAATTATACCCCCCTTCTATCACCCCGTGATCCCCGCGGCCCCCGTGGTTTGTCCACCCATCTGCTGCGAGACTTTGCTCGCGGCCTCCTTAACCAGTTCGGCGACTTTCGGCAGGTGGTCGGCGTCGTTCTGTGTGGTCGTGCCGCTGACCCCGACGCTGGCCACCACGCGGTTGAGGCTGTCGAAGATCGGCGCGGCGACGCAGCGCACGCCGTAATTGTTCTCCTCATCGTCCACGGCGTAGCCCTGCTCGCGGACGCGCGCCAGTTCCTGCAAATATCGACCGCATATGACGATGGTCTTTGAAGTCCGCCTCCGCATCCCATGCTCTTTTAGCAGGGCTTTGACCTCGGCCTCCGGCAGCCACGCGACCAGCGCCTTCCCGACGCTGGTGCAATGGATCGGCATGTGGCGGCCCACCCATGTGTTCATCTTCACGAAGCCCGGCGCCTCCACCTTCTCCACGTAGACAGCCTCGCCGTGGTCCAGGACGGCAAGGTGAGATGTCAAGTGGCTGCGCTCCATCAGTCGCCGCATCTGGGGCAGCGCAACCCTCCTGATGTCCAATCCGTCGAGCGCCCCTCGGCTGAGGCTGAGCGTTTTCAACCCAAGCCGGTATTTGTTCGTCTCGCCGTCGCGGCGCAGGTAGCCGCGCCGTTCGAGCGCCCGCAAAATGTAGCTTGCCGAACTTTTGGGGATCTCTAGCCGCCGGCTGATTTCGGCGTTGGTCATCCCGTTGTCACGCTCGGCGAGCGCCTCCAATATCGTCAGCGCCCGCTCGACGGCCTTTGCGGAATTGTCGTCCATTATTCACCTCCCGAATAGGACTTATATGACTACTGGGACTTATATGTCATATAAGTCCCAGTAGTCATATAAGTCCTATTGATGACGCTCATCTTAAATCCTCCGTTCAACATTGTGAACGCAAATTCGCCGCGCTGCGGATTTACGTTCGATATGCTGAACGCCAAGATTGACGCGGAGGCGAATGATGCTACTATGCGCCATCCCGAAGCCTGATTGAGGAGGTTTTTATGGCGTCCGTTAAAACGTTGAACTGTTCAAAATACCGAACACATAGTTTCATCGCGGAGATGTTCGGAGGCGAAGAGAAAATTATCTCCGTCGCCCGGATGAACTGCGCGCCGCGAAACTTCAACCCCGCCCTGGAATTGCCCAGGGGCTTCATGGATTTTCTGGCGCCGCTGCATGAGGTCTTCACTCCGCGCCAGCAGGCGCTGGTGGCCGAACGGGCCGAAGCGCTCAGCCAATCGCACCAGGGGCGATTGCCCGATTACGGGGCGGCCTCCGAGGCCACGACGGGCGATTGGATGATCGAATTGCCAGGCTGGGTTCAGGACCAGCGAAACCAGATGACCGGCCCCGCAGACGACGCTGAACTGGTGGTCAAAATGCTGAACAGCGGCGCGCCGGGCGTGATGCTCGACCTGGAAGATTCAATGGCCAACTACTGGCCCAACCTGACGCGCGGCGTTCACAACATAATCGGGGCGCTCAAAGGCGAACTCTGCTACGACGATCAGAAGCGCAACCGCAAGGTCGCAATAGAGGAAAGCCGCGCGATCATTTTCACGCGCGCGCGCGGGCTGCATTTGAATCAGGCGGGCGTATTGCCCGACGAGTTTATTTCAGCTTCGCTGTTCGACGTGGCGCTGATCGCCTATCAGGTCGACCCGGCATGGTTGAAACACCCTCTCGCCTTCTATATCCCGAAATCGGAATCGGCGGAAGAAGCCTTGTGGTGGCGCGATTTGTTCAGGGAGATCGAGCGAGCCAGGGGGTGGTCGCCGGGCTGGATCAAATGCATGGCGCTGGTCGAATCGCACCCGCTGGCTTATCAAATGGAGGAGTTCGTCTACAACCTGCGCGAGCATATCGTCGGGCTGAACCTGGGGCGGTGGGATTACATGGCGAGCATCATTCATTTCAATCTGCCCAACCCCGGATGGGCGCTGCCAGACCGCAACACGATTCCGCACGACACGCCCTTCTTCCAGAACCTGCGCCATCTACTGCCTGAAGTCTGTCACCGGCGCGGCATCCTGGCCATCGGCGGGATGACGGCCCTTTACCCCAGTCGCGAGGACGCCGCATTGAACGCCCGCGCGCTCGCCGCGCTTGAAGGAGACAAGCGGAACGAGGCGCGCTGCCTGATGGACGGCGCGTGGACCGGCCATCCGGATCAAAACGAGATCGCCGTCGCGCAATTCCCGTGGCCTAATCAATTGCGCGCCCGCCGGCCCGCGGCCGAACGACGCCCCGATTTACGCCCCGCGCCGAATGGCGTCGGGCAATTGACGGTCGCCGGCACGCGCGCGGCGGCGCGGGCGGTCATCCGCTATCGCGCCAATTACCTGCGTGGCAAAGGCGCAAGCCTGCTCGACGGTTATATGGAAGACCTGGCAACCGACCGCATTTATCGGCTGATGATCGCGCAGCGCATGCTGCACCGAGACTCCGTGACGATCACCGACGAGTCCGGGCGGCCGGTCAGGCACACTCCCGAATTCGTGAGCGCATTATTCGACGAAGAGTTGGAAAGGATTCTGAGCGAAACGCCGTTAGACCCGCTCTGGGAAGACCACGACAATTATTGGCTGGCGCGGTTCCTGAGCGAGCAGATGATCAGTGACGGCGAATTCGATCCCGAGTAGACACTGCCGCAGAGACACCGCAGACGCAGAGTGAATCGCCAAGGAGATATTCAGACTTCATCTTTCCATAATCTTTCTCTGTGGCTCTGTGGCTGCGGTGGCTCTGAGGCTGCGGTGGCTAGACCTTAGGAGCGACAATGAACAACAACAACCGAAACGAAATCGCTGAACTCGAACGCCGGTGGAAGACCGATCCGAGGTGGGAAGGCGTGACGCGGCCCTATTCCGCGGCCGACGTAGTCCGGCTGCGCGGTTCGATGCCGATCGAATATACGCTTGCGAAGCGGGGCGCGGCGAGGCTCTGGCGGTTGCTGAGCTCGGAGCCCTACGTCGCCGCGCTCGGCGCGCTGACCGGCAATCAGGCGGCGCAGATGGCGCAGGCCGGATTGAAGGCGGTCTACGTGAGCGGCTGGCAGGTGGCCGCGGACGCCAACAACGCGGGCCATACCTATCCCGACCAGAGCCTCTACCCGGCCGACAGCGCGCCCTCCCTCGTGCGCCGCATCAATCAGGCCTTCGCCCGCGCCGACCAGATTTGCCACTACGAGGGCCGCAGCGACATTCAATGGTTCGCGCCGATCGTCGCCGACGGGGAAGCCGGATTCGGCGGGTCGCTGAACGCCTTCGAACTGATGAAGGCGATGATCGATGCGGGCGCGGCCGCCGTCCACTTCGAAGACCAACTGTCGTCGGCGAAGAAGTGCGGACACATGGGCGGCAAGGTGTTGGCGCCGACGGAGGAATTTATTCAAAAGCTGACGGCGGCGCGGCT
>DATCXQ010000685.1:0-10368 GCA_036565725.1 Blastocatellia bacterium | reverse complement strand
GCAGCCGCTGCACGTGCGTCCGCTGAGGCTGGCTTTATTGTTGAACAACTCCTGGCCTCGGGCGACCTGCGCGCGCCTTGGATTCCCGTGACCAGCCCAGGCGTCGAAGAGATCGAACCGGCCCGCGGCCTTCGACATGTTCGACAACGCCTCGGGGCCGCCACGCGCGCCGGCCGAGTCAAGACGCCCGACGCCCGGCGCGATGAGCTGCGCGGTGAACAGCGAGCTTTCGAAATCAACGATGTTCTCTATGACTTCAGGGGGCGCCGGCTGGCCCTGCTGAGCGCCCGTCACGTTGCGGTTAGCCTGGTTGACCAGGCCGGCGCGCAGATCGTCGCCTATGGTGTTGCCGCCGTCCCAGTTGACCGTCGAACTCCCGAGCGCGAAATTGATCGTCGGCATGACGCGCCGCCAGTGCACAAGCCGGGTTAGGTTGGCGAAACCGTGCGGATCGTCCACGGCGATCAGTTCCCATTCGGAGTTCGGCCTGGGCGCGCCGCCCCTGCGGAATACGCCGCGGCTCAATAGCATGCTGTAGGCGGCGAGGCGCGCCTCCGGCGTGGAGACGTCCATATTCGGGTTGTTGGCGTCGAGCAGGTTGAAGACCGGGTGAGTTCCGTCTGTTTCGTCGAACAGGTGTTGCAGCGTGCTGGGGGTGATGCTCCAGGCCTCCTTTGCGATATGACATGACGCGCAGCTCCGACCGTTCGTCCCCTGAGCCTGGAAGTACTCGCCGGTTAGGTCAACGGAACCTTGTGTGCTGAAAGTCGCCGACTTTCCGTCAGGGTTCTGCGCGGGGTGGTTATTGGGGATGCTGTCCTGGGGGGTCCAGACGGTCGCGCCGGCCAGGTCGGATCCGAGGCGCCACGCAAAACCGAGTAGCGCAATCATGACGACCACCGCTCGTAACCGGTGGCCGAGCCTCTGCGAACCACGTCTTTCTATCGCAAGGCCCGCAATCTGTTTCGTTGAATTCATTATGATTCTCCTTCAAGGTAGGCTGATATTTGTGCTTGCTTGGCGTCGCTGGCGCAAACAAACGTTAATGCCGAGGCTTTTGTCGGAACACTTATTGCGAGTTGGCCTCTATAATCCAGAAGGTGAAGTTGCCTGACTTTCCTCCAGATTACCATCCGTTCGAAATTTTCCTTCTGTAAATTTTCCGGCTCTGATATCAAGCGCGCAGGCGAGAGCTCTCCCGCCGCCCTCATACCTTCATGCAGAAAACCGGCGTGAAACGGCTCGCCAAAGATTTGGGAAATCATCGGTCCATATTTTTCCGTCCTGCATTTTTCTGTTGGCGAAACCGGAACGGAAAAATACAGGACAGAAAAATTCGAAAACATTCGCTTTCGCGTCTCGGCGGTTGATTGGAGGGAACTGCGGGCTGTGATAACTTAATTTCACCATCACTCGGTTTTTCCGCTAAGGCGGTGGAGGTTTCAGCATGTCTTCATCATTGGCTCGTCGAGACTTTCTCAAACAGAGCGCCGCAACCATTGCAGCCGCGTCAAGCGGTTCCCCAATGGTCGCCGCGCAATCGGTCAAAACAAAACGAGAATTCAGCGCGTACCAGCAAAAACGCCGCAAACTGCTCTGGAGCCTGCTCGGCGATCTTCCAGTCGGCCATCGCCCGAAGCCGCCGAAGCTGATCAGGACGGAAAAAGGAGATGGTTACACACTCGAATATCTCACGCTCGATCTGAACGGTATAGAGCCTGTGCCCGCGCTGCTGCTCATTCCTGACAAACGTCAAAACCCAGCCCCCGGCCTGATCTACCACCACTGGCACGGCGGCACGTATCCGACCGGCAAAGACGAACTGTTGACGGGACGCAAAGTGTTGCCCGCCTACGCTCCGGTAGTGGCCGAGAAAGGCATTGTCACGCTGGCGATTGACAGTTGGTGTTTCGGCGAGCGGATGCGCGACAAGGACGGCCGCAACGGCGAATGGGACGCGTTCAAGAAGATGATCTGGAATGGGCAGGTCCTGTTCGGGATGATGATCTTCGACGAACACCGCGCGGTCGATTACCTGGTTTCACGTCCCGAAGTCGACCCGAACCGAATCGGCGCGTTCGGCCTCTCGATGGGCGCGACGAAGGCGTGGTGGCTGGCCGCGCTCGACCCGCGCATCAAACTCTGCGTTGACCTCTGCTGCATGACAGACTTCGATGAGCTGATCAAAGCCAACAATCTGAAAGGCCACGGCATTTATTACTACGTGCCGAGCCTGCTCAAACATTTTTCGACGGCGCAGATCAACGAATTGATCGCGCCGCGCGCCCATCTCAGCCTGAACGGGCGAAACGACTCGCTGACGCCGCCAGCGGGCGTCGAACGCGTGCGCGATTATCTGGCGCCGCTCTACGCGAAATACGGCAAGGCTGAAGACTGCCGGATAGAGCTGTTCGACTGCGGCCACGAAGAATTGCCGGAGATGCGACGGCTCACGCTGGAATGGATGGATCGCCATCTGGTCAATGCATAATTCCCGCCCTGGCACGCCAACTGCTAAAGAGCCTCTTGAAAAGCCGCTCTGGCTGGCAATCGCGGAGGTGAACGGAAAGCGGATGATTATCTGGGCGCAATTTCTCGGTCCAATCTGCTGATTTCCGTCGACCTGTTCGCCAATCCCAGCCGCAGCTGATCTAGAAGGTCGAAACTTTACTGCAACATTCTGCGCCCTCCCGACACCCACTCAACGTATGCAGGTGATGAATACTCAATCCGCCCATTTGATGGTCTTTGAGAAATAAATGACCCCGCCTTTGCGTCTTTGCGCGAGATTGGCCTCCTCGTTCGGGCGTCGGTTCTCGCAAAGGCGCAAAGGCGCAAAGGACGCTAAGGAAGGCGCGCCTGCTATGGGGCCATTTAACTTTCGAAGACCATCAAATGCGCGGAGGGTTGGCGTTTTTACCCTTCATCTCAAATCATTTTCGGAACCGCCTTTTCCAAACCTCCGTATGGAGAACGGAATAATCGTTGATCGATCGGGGTTCAAAAGTTAGAAGGGCACGGAGTCGAAATAATGAAGAAGAAATCGCGCAAACCATTGTGGATATTGGGCGCGCTTGTCATCCTCAGCGGCTTGGGCGTGACGGGCTTTGTCGTAATGTCGCGCCCGACGACCGAAATTGACTCTTCGCGGTTAGCCACGGTCGAGCGCGGCGATATCGCGCGGTCGGTCGTCGCCACGGGCCGCATCGAACCGATCACAAAGGTCGAAATCAAATCGAAGGCCAACGGCATCATTAAAGAGTTGAAGGTTCAGGTGGGCGACGTCGTCGCGCTGGGACAGACGCTGGCCGAACTCGACAAGGAGAACCTTGCCGCGCGCGTCCGCGAAGCCAAAGCCGCGTTTATAGGCGCGGAATCCAACCTGAAGGCCGCCGAGGCCCAGCTCGAAAAGAACAAGGTCGAAGCCGAAGGACCCGACGTGCCATTCGCCAAACGTAATTTCGATCGCGCCGAAAGGCTGCTGAAGGAGGGCGTGCTGCCCCAGCAGTCATATGACGACGCGCGCAGCTCATACGAACTGGCGTCGAACCGCCAGAACGTCGCGCGCGCGCAACTTACCGTAAGCGAGGCGAAAGTCGCGCAGGCCAAGGCCGAGGTCGCCCAGGCGCAGGCCGCCGTAGACCGCGCCGAAGAGGAATTGAATTATGCGACGATCCGCTCGCCGATCGGCGGAATGGTCCTCTCGCGCGACGTCGAGATCGGCTCGCCGGTCTCTTCGATCTTGAATATGGGCGCGGCGGCGACGCTGGTGATGGTGCTAGGCGACATCAGCCAGGTCTACGTTCGAGGCAAAGTCGACGAGGCAGACATCGGCGTCGTCAAACTGAACCAACCTTCACGGATCAAGGTCGAGACCTTCAAGGACAAGATTTTCGACGGCAAGGTCACGCAGATTTCGCCGCTCGGCGTGGACAAGGACAACGTGGT
This sequence comes from Blastocatellia bacterium, assembly GCA_036565725.1. Taxonomy (GTDB): domain Bacteria; phylum Acidobacteriota; class Blastocatellia; order RBC074; family RBC074; genus JAJVID01. Next base: position 6,420 of record DATCXQ010000685.1, on the reverse strand, counting down.
GACCTTCGAGGTCAAGGTCTCCATCAACAACCCGGGCAATCTGCTTCGCGCCAATATGACGGCAAACGCCGAAATAGTCCTGGAAGAACACAAAGGCGCGCTGCTCGTCCCCGAAAGCGCCGTGATTTACGACAACCAGCGCAACGCCTCGGTAGAAATACCCGCGCCGGGGCAGCCCAAAGGCCGCGAACGCAAGCCTGTCAAGGTCGGCGTCAGCAACGGCTCGCGAACCGAAGTTCTCGAAGGGCTGAGCGAAAAGCAGCAGATCATTCTTCAGTAACGGTACCGCGCGCGTAAGCAAGCGGCTGACCGATAAAGCATCCGCTTGCTTACGCGCGCGGTACCGTACCAACCAAAGCTTATGCGCGAACTGTTCACGCAAACCTGGTCCAATCTGATGGCGCACAAGCTGCGCAGCTTCCTGACGATGTTCGGCATCGTCTGGGGCGTGATTTCGATCGTGCTGCTCTCGGCGCTCAGCTCCGGCTTTCAACAGGGCAACATGCATGTGCTGAAGGAGCTGGGCAAAAACATCATCATCATCCGCAACGGACGCACCAGCGCGCAGGCAGGCGGGGAACGCGCCGGCAAACCCATCCGCCTGGAGATCGGCGACGTTTACGCGTTGAAAGAGAAATCGAAGCTGCTCGAACACGTCACGCCGGAGCTGATGCGCGGGGGGGTGAGCGCCAAGAGCGCCTTCAACGCCAGCTCGACGCAGATTAGCGGCGTCTGGCCCGTTTACCAATACATCCGCACCATTGAGGTCGACCGGGGGCGTTTACTCAGCGAGCAGGACAACAGCGAGGCCCGCCGCGTCGTCGTCATCGGCTATGAGATGTATAAGCAATTGTTCGCCGACCGCGACGCCGTCGGGCAGGAGATTCAGCTCAACGGGATTCCCTACACCGTCATCGGCCGCGTGCGCAAAAAAGAGCAGGACTCGAATTACACCGGCCCGGACAACAACCGGCTGTTCATGCCCTACGAGACTATGCGGAAGGACTTCCCGATGGCCGGCAATAACTTCACGCCGAACCACGTCTCGGCCATCATCGCCGCGCCTTACGAAAACGTCGCCGAAGAGTTGAATCGCATCGTCGAACGCGAGGGCAAGATCAACTTCGAGAAGATCGGCCCTGTCGAATCGGAAGTCCTTTCGATCGCCGCGGCGCGCCACGGCTTCGACCCCACGGATCGCGAGGCGCTAATGATATGGAACACGGCGCTGGAAACCGTCTTTTTTAACAAGATGATTTCGAGCATGCGCGAATTTTTCATCTCGGTGAGCGTCATCACGCTCGCCCTGGGCGGCGCAGGCGTGATGAATATCATGCTCATCTCGGTCAAGGAGCGGACCAGAGAGATAGGCGTCCGCAAGGCCCTCGGCGCGACTTCACGCAACGTGCAGTGGCAGTTCTTCAGCGAAGGGCTGCTCCTAACGCTGCTGAGCGGAACTATCGGATTGGGCGCCGGCGTCGGGCTGTGCAAGCTGGTCAACCTGCTGCCGCTGCCCGCGCGGTTTTCAGGAATGATCATCACGTGGCAGACGGCGGCGTTCGCCGTCGGCGCGCTGGCCTTGATCGGGATCGCAGCGGCGACTTATCCGGCGCGGCGGGCGGCTGATCTGCCCCCGATCGAGGCGCTGCGGTATGAGATGTGAAGATTGTTCCCCTTTCGCGCAAGTCGCGGCAGCGACGGTTGATCCTAGCCCGGCTTTTCAAAGCCGGGAGAGCGGTCGCATAGTGGTTTTAGTCGCGGTAGCGACGGTTGACCCCGATCTGCGAAATCAACCGTCGCTACCGCGACCTGGAAAAAGGCGCCTGCATTATTTTTTCAAAGACCATAAACGCACAGCTAAATTCAAGGCGGCGCTACGCGACGGAAGAAAGGCATGAAAGCGAGTGAACCGTAAGTAAGATGATCATCAAAGAAGTCTTCATCCAAGCCATTAGCGCGTTGATCGGTCATCGCATTCGGGCCGTGATGACGATGACCGGAATCGCCTGGGGCATCGTCGCGGTCGTGCTGCTGATGGCTTACGGCAACGGGTTTCACGACGCGATCATGACCGGGTTCCGCCGCGCTTTCAGCAACGGCACGGTCGTCGTCTGGAACGGGCAGACGAGCATGCAGGCGGGCGGCGAACGCGCGGGCCGCCGGATTAGGTTGAAAGAGGGCGACGTCGAAGCGATTAGACAACTGGGGCTGATCAAATACGCCAGCCCGGAATACGTCGAATACCTGCCGCTGGCTTACGGCGCGAAGCAGACGACTTCAGCCGTGCGGGGCGTCGCGCCCGAATACGCGGAGATGCGCAGTGAGGTCGCGGAGTTCGGACGATTCATCGACGCCGAAGATACGGAAAAAGAGCGGCGGGTGATCTTCCTCGGCTCCGAGATCGCAAAAAAACTTTTCGGTAACGCGCCCGCGGTCGGAGAAACGATCCGCGTCAACGGGCTGTCGTTCGATGTCATCGGCGTGTTAACGCAGAAGGTTAGCTTTTCGAGCTACTATTCGCCGGACAAATATTCGGTCTTCGTTCCTTACACGGCGTTCAAACAAGTCTACAGTCAGGACTATCTCGACAATCTGGTCTTTCAAACGATGAATGTCGCGCAGCACAACCAGGCGGTCAGACAGGTCCGCGAGGTCCTGGCCTCACGCCACGGCTTCAACCCGAAAGACGAGCGCGCCGTGACGCTCAACGACTCGGTCGAAAACGCGAAGGTGATCGGCGGGATCACCGGCGGATTGAAGATCATTTTGAGCGTGATCGGCGCGCTGACGTTGACGATCGGCGGCGTCGGCGTGATGAACATCATGCTGGTCAGCGTCACAGAGCGGACGCGAGAGATCGGCGTGCGAAAGGCGCTGGGCGCGAAACGCCGCCACATCCTGATCCAGTTTCTGCTCGAAGCCCTGGTGATTACTTTCCTCGGCGGGTTGCTTGGGATTTTCTTCTCTTACCTGCTTGTGACTTTCGCCGGCCATCGCCCGTTTTTAGCCGAATTGCTGGAAGACCCGACCCGGCAGACTGACATCTATCTGGCGCTTTCGGGCGACGTCGTGCTGACCGCGACCAGCATCCTGATGATTGTCGGAATCTTCAGCGGATTGTGGCCCGCGCTGCGGGCCTCGAAGACCGACCCGATCGAATCGCTGCGCTATGAGTGAAGCCATTGTTTCTAAATAAGCTAATCTCCCGTCCGCTCCTGACACCTGACGCCAACTGCTTTATACTTATCCCCGCGTGGGTGAGCCAAATGGCATAATCGCAAAATATCGCCGGCAGGCTGATGAGATGGAGGGTTTTCTTTCAAATTGTCCTGCCGATGCCGTCGTTTGGCCTCCGGCCGTTGGCAGGTGGTCAATTTTGGAGATCGCCGCGCATCTGGCCGACGCCGAGTTGCTTGCTTCGACGCGTATCCGCCGAATCATTACACAGGACCGTCCCGAAATGCGTGGATATAAGCAGGAGTTGTGGGCGCAAAGTCTGGCATATGGACAGCAGAAGATAGAAGCCATGTCGGCGCGCTTTGTCGTATTGCGCCGCGAAAACGCCGCGCTGCTCGAAATGATCGGCGAGGAAGTTTGGCGGCTGAAGGGACGGCACGACGAATACGGCGAACTCTCATTACGGGAGTTGATCGAAGACTACATCACCCACACCGCAAAGCATCTGGATCAAATGCGCGCGGCGACGGTGGCTTATACCAAACCGCAAGCTTGATTGCGCGTTTGAGAGGTACGGAAATGACAAAGACAAAGGACAACCCTCCTCAGCTAAAAGAGACAAAGGCAAAAGAATTGAAGGACAAAGAGACAAAGGAAAAAGAGCCGAAAGGCAAAAGCAATCTGGTAGGGCGCGTCAAGAAAGTGATCAAAAAATCGCGCCGCAAGCTGGGTGAAGAGAAGTTCGAGAAGGAATTGCAGCGCACTATCGAATTTCTCGCGCAGTTGCGGGCGAAACTCGACAACTCTCACGGCGCCAAAGCGAGCGATAAAGCTCCGTCGAAGGTCGGAAAGAAGCCGGCGCCCAAGGCCGGGAAGAAGGTTGAACGAGGGGACGCCAGGAACGAGCCGAAGAAGGCGCAGCCGGACAAAAAGAGCGGGAAGAAGCATGCCGGCAACGGCGTGGGCAAAAAACGCGGGGGCCTGCAATTCGAAGACGCGGCCCCGGCGGCCGAACCCCGCGCGGCGCTGCAAGTCGAAGCGCGGTCCAAAGAGAAGTAGAGCAGCGGCGGCGATCCATGGCCATATTGATTGATTCTTTTTATAACGGCGCGCGCGGCCCCGTCCGCTACTGGGGGCGCCGTTGCGGCCACCTGGTTTCTGACACTTCCCTCGAAGAACTGCACCGGTTCGCCGAGAGTCTGGGGCTCCGGCGCGAATGGTTTCAAGAGAAATCGATCCCGCATTACGACCTGACCGGCAAGGTTTACGAACTGGCCCTGGAGCGCGGCGCGAAGCTCGTCTCCTCGCGCGAGATCGTGCGCCGCGCGGTGCGTATGGAGGGAAGGCCGAAAATGAGGCCTCGAAGAGGCGCCGCAGGCGCATAAGGAAAATTGACAGCCGTTCAAACCGCGTGCTACTTTGGCCGTTCTTTTAAGAATCCACAATTTACAGTAGATCGGTCATCAGACATGTTCAACATACCAATCGGCGACCTGATTTTTTATTTCATCGCTTTCATCCTCTCGCTCTCAGTTCACGAGTCGGCTCATGCCCTGACCTCATATTGGTTCGGCGACGACACCGCGCGTTTGCAAGGGAGGATATCGCTCAATCCGATGGCCCACATTGATCCCATTGGCACGATATTAATTCCGCTGATGGGGTTTTTATCGGTTACGCAGGGGCTTCCGCCTATGATCGGATGGGCGAAACCCGTTGAGACGAATCCGCTGAGATGGCGTAACAAAGACCTGGCCAACATCTCTGTTTCGGCGGCGGGGCCGATCAGCAACTTTCTGCTTGCCTTCGCGATCTTCGTCGCGATGAAAATCATGATCCTGAGCGGGATGGTGGCTCCTGGTTACATCGAGCCTTTTACATACATCCAGCCCGCCCCGGGGCAGCCTGATTGGGTGCTGCCGGTTTGTACGTTTTTGAGTCTGATGTTGATTCTCAATGTGGCGTTGGCGGTCTTCAATTTGATTCCGATACCACCTCTGGACGGCAGTCACGTTTTAGAAACTCTGCTTCCCGATAGCCTCAAAGATGTTTACGATCAGATTCGGCCATATTCGTGGATCATCTTGCTAGGGTTGCTCTGGCTTGGGGTCTTCGGACTTATTCTGGGTCCCGTACGTAGACTGGTGATCGTCAATTTGCTCTGGGGATACTGATTCGGTCGATTATGAAGAGAATCGTTAGCGGAATGCGCCCGACAGGTCGTTTGCACCTCGGCAATTACGAGGGCGCGCTTAAAAACTGGGTCAAGCTGCAGGACGTTTACCAGAGCTACCATTTCATCGCCGATTGGCACGCCCTCACAAGCGATTACGCGGACACGTCGAAGATCAACGAACACACGATGGCGATAATCACCGACTGGCTCGCCGCAGGTCTTGATCCGAATAAAACGACCATGTTCGTCCAATCGCTCGTGCCTGAACACGCCGAACTGCACATATATTTTTCGGCGGTCACACCGCTGGGCTGGCTCGAACGCGTGCCGACGTACAAGGAGCAGCGCGAGAACATCACCGATAAAGACATCGGCAATTACGGCTTTCTCGGTTACCCGGTGCTGCAGGCGGCTGACATCTGCATATACAAAGCCGACTACGTGCCGGTCGGCCAGGATCAGGTCGCGCACGTAGAGCTGACGCGCGAGATCGCTCGCCGCTTCAACAACTTTTACGGCGAGGTCTTCCCCGAACCCGAGGCGCTGCTGACCGAAACGCCGAAGCTCACCGGCACTGACGGGCGCAAGATGTCGAAGAGCTACAACAACACCATCGAGCTCGGCGATTCGCCCGACCTGATTCGCGCGAAAGTGCGACAGATGATCACCGACCGCACCCGCGTCAGGCGCACGGACCCGGGACATCCCGAAATTTGCGACGTCTGCCAGATGCATCGCCTGTTCGTCCCCGCGGCGGTCGCCGACGAATTTGACGAAGGCTGCCGGAGCGCTCGCATCGGCTGCGTCGACCGCAAAAACGCTCTGGCCGACGCGCTGATCGAATATCTGGCGCCGGTTACTGAGCGGTTGAATTATTACAGCGAGCGTCAGGATGAAGTGCGCGACATCCTCATGGAAGGCACAAAACGGGCGCGCGAAGAGGCGGGGCGAGTTATGGGCGAAGTCCGCAGAGCGATGAAGATAAGTTGGGTGTGAGTGGAGCGGTACGGGGAGCGTGAGCGACCTGAGCATCGATCAATACGTCTATTGATCGATGCTCAGGTCGC
>DATCXQ010000654.1:0-8458 GCA_036565725.1 Blastocatellia bacterium | reverse complement strand
CCGCCAAAACGGTGGCGGCGCTGGCCGACCCGGTTCTTCAGGCTGATGACGCGCGAGTCAAGCAGGTCGGGTCAGGGGCAAAGACAAAGACGACTGTCGGGCCAGCCGCTGGCGAGGCTGAGATCGGTGATCTGGCCAGGTCAGCCGACGAGTCGGGAGCGCCGAGCCTTGCGCGATTGCCTTTCACCCGCCGGGAGGCCGAAGCGATTCTCACACTGGCGGGGGACGGAAAGAGCTTCATGGCGCTTGATTTCAACGCCAGCCGCGCCACGGCCACCAGCCCGGAACTGGCCGAGTATCGGATTGTGCATTTCGCCACCCACGGACTCATCAACAGCCGGCGTCCACAACTCTCCGGCATCGTTCTCTCGCTGGTGGATGAGCAGGGGCTTCCGCAAGACGGCTTCCTGCGCGCTCACGACATTTACAATCTGCGCCTCGGAGCGGATCTGGTCGTGCTGAGCGCCTGCCAGACGGGTTTGGGAAAAATGGTCAGGGGAGAAGGCCTCGTGGGGCTGGTTCGGGGATTTATGCGCGCGGGCGCGCCGCGCGTGGCGGCAAGCCTCTGGAATGTGAAGGATGAAGCGACAGTTGATTCCGAAAATATGCGCCTTATCTTCACCAGCGCGTCGTCGCCGGATGTAATAACGCCACGCAAATGTGGCTCGAGATTTCCGCGCAAGGCTATGGCGGGAAGGCGGGAATGGTTCGCAGGCACATTAAACGGTTGCGTGTCAGAACCAAAGAGTTAGGGGTGAAGCAGCAGCTTTTCGGGGTTCTCCACATGTTTTCGGGAGGGACAGCGACTCAGTCACAGCGCAACGCAACCATCGGATCAACTTTCGTAGCCCGACGCGCCGGAAGCCAGCAGGCCACAAAGGTGACGATGGTTAGCAACAACACGATTATGCTGAAAGTCAGCGGATCGGCCGCGCTCACGCCAAACAACAGAGTCTTCAGCAAGCGGGTCAGCGCCAGCGCGCCTCCCAATCCGATCACTACGCCGATCAGCGTCATCGTCATTCCCTGTTTTACCACCAGCCTGAGCATATCGTGTGTTTGCGCGCCTAACGCCATTCGGATGCCGATCTCGCGCGTCCGCCGGGTGACGGAATAAGAGATCACGCCGTACAAGCCGGCAGCCGTCAGGAGCAACGCTACGCCGGCGAAGAGCAGCAACAAGAGCGCGTTGAAGCGCGGATGCGCCACCGCTCCGCCGACATACTCATTGAGCGTCTTGACCTCGAAGAGAGGCAGTTCCTTGTCCAGCGCATGAACTTCGGTCCGGGCGGCGCTGATGAGGCTGCGTGGATCGGCGTCGGTTCGCAGCGCGACCCGCATCCCGGCGGCGATGGGGATTTGCGGGTACGGCAGGTAAACTTCGGGCGGAACATCCGCCGTCAAGCTGCGGTACCTGACATCGCCGACAACGCCGATGATTTCGCGCATCGGGACGTCGCCCGGCCCGGCCGCGATGTCAGGGCGGAGGCGTTTGCCAATGGGGTCTTCGTTCGGAAAGAAGCGCCGCGCGAGCGTCTCATTGATGATCGCAACAGGGCGCGCATTCAGATCATCGCGCGCGTTGAAGTCGCGCCCTTTGATCAGGCGAATACCCAACGTGCGGAAGTAATCCGGCAGGACGATCTGGCAATCAATGTGCGGACGATCGCCAGACGCGAAGGGCCGCCCTTCAATGTCAAGATCGGTCCCGATACTGCCTCTACCGAAGGGCAGCCCGAAAGAGACGCTTGCGCTACGCACTCCAGGCAGATTCTGTAAGCGCGCTTGCAAGCGTTCGAAGAACGCGACGGCCTGCGAGCCGGAGTATTTGCTCTCCGGTAGACTGAGCCGGAACGCGAGCGTTTGCCGCGGATCGAAGCCGGGATTGACCTGCGACAAGCGCCAGAAGCTGTTGAGCAGCAGCCCCGCGCCTACAGTCAATACAAAGGCGATGGCGACTTCGGCGACCATCAATGCGCCGCGCAACCTTGCGCCGCGCGCGACCCCGCCGCTATGCCCGCCTTCCTTGAGCGTTTCCGTCAATTCCGTTTTGGCGGCTTGAAGCGCCGGAGCCAGACCGAAGATCACCCCGGTCAGGAGCGAGACCAGCAAGGTAAAACCGAAGACGCGACCATCCAGGCGGATTTCTTGCAAGCGCGGTATGTTTTCCGGGCTGAGTGAAAGCAGCGATTCCAGGCAACCCCACGCCAACAGCCAGCCACACACACTCCCGGCCAGAGCAAGCATGACGCTTTCAGTCAGCAATTGCCGGACGACGCGCCCGCGACTCGCCCCCATCGCGGCGCGCAGCGCGATTTCACGCCGTCGCGCTGTCGCACGCGCCAGCAGTAAGTTGGCGACGTTGGCGCACGCGATCAACAAGACGCATCCGACTGCGCCGAAGAGTACCAGCAACGGCCTCCGCACTTCGCCCACTAAATGTTCGCGCGCGGGCACAAGACGCGCTCCTTGATGGGCGTTGCTATCGGGATATTGCCGCTCCAAACGGCGCGCAATGCCGTCTATCTCCGCTTGCGCCTGGGTGAGGTTCACGCCGGGTTTGAGCCGCCCGATCGCGCGCAGATAGCCCAACCCGCGCTGCGCCGTCATCGGATTATCGCCGGTCGCGTCGTAAGCAATGGTCGTCCATAAGTCGGCCGGCTCCGCCGCTATTGGAAACTGAAAATCGGCCGGCGTCACGCCGACGACGGTGAGGCTGCGATCGTCGAGTGTGATGTTTCGCCCGATCACCTGTGGGTCAGAGTTGAAGCGGCGGCGCCACAAGCCGTGACTAAGTATAACAACGGACGCGCCGGCATTGTCCTCTTCCGCGCGGAAGCTTCGTCCCAGACTGGGCGAAACTCCGAGCAACGTGAACAACTCCGCCGAAGCGACGGCGCCATTCAAGCGCGCCGGCTCGCCGCCGCCCGTGAGCGTGAAGTTGCGGTGGCGGAAAGCCGCCAATCGCTCAAAACTCCCGCTCTGCGCACGCCAGTCCACAAAGTTCGGATAGGAAATGTTGCCGGGGCCGCCGCCTTTGCGGGTATCTACCCCCCTCAGCATCATCAATCGTTCTGCTTCCTGAAATGGCAGCGGACGCAGCAAAATTGTATCGACCACGCTGAAGATGGCGGTGTTGGCGCCGATGCCCAGCGCCAGCGTCAGCGTCGCAACCAACGTGAAGCCCGGTTGCTTCAATAACATTCGCGCGCCGTAGCGTAGGTCTTGCCATAAGTCTGCAGTCATATTTTCTCCGCCGAATCTAAGCTCGACTTTAGCATTTTTGATCTTGAAAAGTCATCCAATTCGCTTGCTTTAGAAAAGTGATTTTAAAACGCGTTCTAACCCGGCGAAACCTAAACGGAGGAACCCCAGGAAGTTCTCGTGAATCTCTGCGCGCTCCGCGCGCCCACAGATCAAAATAAACGGCCGGATCGCGCCTGGCTTTCGGAAAAGTTCCGCGACCTACAACTGCACGATGTTATGTCGGAAGGAATGGTCGAGTTTCTCTGTCAGTCGGGGAACCAACTCCACCGAGTAGGGCCACCCTGAGGTTCTATAGATCGTCGGATAAAAGTCCGGCTGAACTTCGACTTTATATCCCCACTCACGATGCGTCCGAAACGCCTCGGTGCCGGGGAAGAGATGAAGGAAGTTGTGGTAGTACTCATCGATATCGATTTTGCGAAGATAGTCTAGCGTTTCAATTGAATCGGGCAAAGACTCCCCCGGAAGCCCGAAAATGGCGCCGGCCACCATGCGGAAGCCTATACTCTTGGCCAGGCGAACGATACTCGCGATTCTTTCAAGAAACTCTTTTTCCGCAGCGTAATCATCCTTCGCGCCGTCCGTCGTCCGCACCTTCTTGATCAAGTTCAAGACGCGGGGATTCGCCGATTCAAGGCCGAATTTGAGTAACCTGAACCCTGCCGCGTACATACTGCGGAGGGCTTCCTCGGTGAGATGTTCAATCCTGGTTTCGCATGCGAAATACAGGTGGCGGGGAGGATCCTGCGCCAGACGATCGCAAATACGAATCGTCCGTGGCACATTTAACGCAAATATATCTTCGTTCAACAACATTATGCGTTTTCCGGTGAATCCGCTTGAGGCTACGGCGGCATCGATTAACTTAATTTCGGACAATACCCGCTCGTCCGAGTGGTATGCGATCTTGTAGCCGGCCATTGCCGTCGGATTACAAAACGTACAACGGAAAACGCATCCTCGGCTTGTGCTCAAGCCGACTTTCAATCCCGCTTCCGGCGGCAATACGCTGCTAAGGTATGGGGATGGTAAGAAGTCAAGGTCGTGCGCCGCCGGTACCTTCTGTTCGGCGTTTTGCAGGAACGACCCTTCCGAAAGATAGCTTATGCCCGGCGTCTTCGACCAATCTCGTCCGGCGAGGACTCCCTCCACAAATCCGTGAAAGCTGTGTTCCGAGTAGCCGCGCAGGCAGACGTCGATTGCCTTACATTCTCTCAGCATCAGTTCATCAGAGAATGTGGCTGTTAACCCCCCAACCGCCACCACTATAGAGGGATCGATGCTCTTAATCGCATTCGCCGCCCACCTTACGGCGTAAAAATTGGTGTCCTTGACTGAGAAGCCCAAAACCTTCACGCCGTCCGAAATCACTAGCCGCGCAAATTCATCCGGAGAAATGGATTTGGTGATGTACTGCTTTGATCGGATTCCCTTGGCCTCCAAATAGGCGGCCAAATACCCACACCCTAGGTGATAATCTGATGAAATCCGCATGGAGGCGTAGTCGTTCTCCGACGGAGTAATCCAAACCAATCCGACAGGCGTTTGTGTCATCATTAAATCCTCATGCCATACTGCATGGCCAGTTCTAACTTTTCTCCGACTCTACCCTCCGTGAAGTAATAAAAAGCGGAAAAAATCTTCGGATGGGATCGGATAAGCTCCTGGATTTCAGGCGTGAGAACGTTGAGCAGCAAGCGACGGGCCCGTTCTTGATATCTCGGAAAGACCATCCCGCTCACCAGCTCAGGGTGGAATTCTTTCTTGAATGTTTCGTCGCTGGTCAGTTCCGCCTGGGGGAGAGGGCTGAGAATACTCATCTGTGGTTTTGCGCCCTGATCAATGCAGTACATCTGCAATAACAGGGTTTCATGGAACTCCTCAATGCTTTCGAAAGGAAATCCCATTATAAAGGAGGCAGTCACTTCAAAGTGGCGCGAAGTCTTTGCGATGACCTCTTCCACATTGTCAATTTTGAGGCCCTTTCCGGCGAGATTTCGGACGCGGCTAGATCCTGACTCGATCCCGAGGAATATCTTCCGACACCCCGAGGCATACATGAGTTCAATCAGCTTGTCGTCCAACAGATCGGCCCGACACATACAACTCCAGTGAAAATTCATCCCCGTTTCAATGACTCGTTGACAGAAGGCTGTCACTCTTTTCCTGTTCAGCACAAATACATCGTCCAGTATCGAAATAAAACTCGCCGAATACTTACTCTGTAAAGTCTCAATCTCCTCCAGGACGGAGTCGATCGATCGTTGGCCTACGAGGCGATCCCAATTAGGAGCGATATCACAGAACGTACAGCGGTAGGGGCAGCCCCGGGCGGTCAGCACAGGGAAATTCAGATACTTGCTCCTGTCCAGGTGGTGATAAGCGGGATATGGAATGGTGTCGACGTCGAATCGGCGGGGACGAGTCGGATTCTTTTGGACGGCGCCGTTCGGCTTGTAGATGAGGCCGAGGATCGAATCCCATGTCTTCTTACCTCGACGCGCTTCCAGGATTTCGATAATCGCCTGCTCCCCTTCGCCCGCGACCACGGCGTCGACCTCGGCCCCAAAGCTCGTCAGGATTTCCGGGGCGACGCCGCTCGGCCCAGAGCCGCCGAGTATGACGTAGCTTTGGGGCCGTTTTTTCTTGAACAGACGCAGGCCGCATAGGAGAAATGGGAGCATGTTGGTCATGCAACCGATCCCGATGACGTCGGATCGCGCCTGTTCCAAAAAATTGCAAACAGCCTGGGGGGAGTATGGATTTTCTGCAGTCTGGTGCTGATAGTCGAGAAAATCTACCGAATAACCCGCCTGCTCCGCCGCCGAGCAGAGGTAGAGAGTTCCCATCGGGATACAAGCATACGCGCCGCCGTTGGGCGGATGGTGAAGGAAAAAATTGACAACTGTTATGTCCGTCATCATTGCCTCTCAAGCTTCTCCATCTCGAGTCCCATGGAGTATAGGTAGGCGAGTTTCTCTTCAAACAGATTGTCGGCGAAGGTATAGAATCCCGGGAAGATTCTTGGATGCTGGCGGATGAGACTAACCAACTCAACCGGTTTACCATCGACCAACTCGCTGCCGTCGGGAAGGTAGAAACGACTGGAAACGACGCTCGACTGATAGCCGTCGCGCAAGAGGAGGTCAAACTCGCCGCTCTCGTAAAGGTGACTCAACGGGAGGGGCGATAGCAGCGATATGCTGACGTCGCAGTTGAGGTCTCGAAGGTAGAACAGTAATTGAACCGTCTCTTGGAGGTCCTCCATGGTCTCGAACGGAAAGCCCCATATCAGGTTGGCCCGTACTATAAAGCTCTTGCTCATCCTCCTCACCATCCGGACGAGGTGCTCGTGATCTAGAGGCTTAGATATCCGCTGCAAAACTCGGTTCGATCCGGATTCAATACCCAGGAAAACACGATAGCAGCCGGACGCTGCGAAGGTATCGACCATTTCGTCCGTCAGAAGATCCACTCGACAATAGGCGCTCCACTCGATGTTGAGGCCACGGGCGCGGTAGGCGTCGCAGAATTCGTTGACTCTCTGACGCTTTAGGATAAATGTATCGTCCAGGATGGTGACCTTGTCGAATCCGAAGCCTTCCAAAATCGCCATCTCGTCCATTACCGGTGAGATTGAGCGGTACGTTGACGTTCGCCCCCAATATGCGGAGACATCGCAGAAAGTACAAGGAAATGGACATCCCCGCGCCGTCTGAATGCCGACTGTCTCGTAGCGGCTCATGTCCACGGCGTCATAGGCAGGGAATGGAAATTGGTCTAGATCTCTTCGCCGTTTGCGAGGTGGCGTGGCGACGTAACTGCTGTCTGGCATACGGACCAGGAGCCCGTCCACGGTAGTCAGCGGGCGATTTTGATCCAAGGCGCGGAGGATGTCCGCGAAGGTTTCTTCACCTTCCCCTTTCGCTATGACGTCGATATGACGGAAATTTGGCATGAGTTTCTCTGCGACGCCGGAGGGGCCGATTCCGCCGAGGATGATCTTCTTCTCTGGGTATTGGCGCTTAAAGATTTCCGTAGCTCGCAGAACCAAGGGGAGAAGATTACTCATGCAACTGATAGCGACGATGTCGGAATCGTCTTCCAAGAACTTGGCGAAGACCGCCGTGTTCAGAGGGTCTTCTAATTTCTGTGTCTGATAGTCGCGAAAGGTTATTTCGAAGCCGGCCTCTCTAGCGGCGGCGATCAGATAGAGGCATCCCTGGGGCGCTCGAGCTCCGTCGTGTTCCTTGCTCGTCTTAACGCCACAGTTGATGAGAGTAATTTTCATGGGAATCTCCCTATTCGTATTGGGACACTGCCGCCCTGGAAAGGTCCATGTCTTTCAAAGCGGATTTTAGATCGCGGACGCTCACGCGTGGCGTCTCGAAGTCGGCTTTCTTGTTGACGAGTACACCCGCGTTAACAAGTTCATTGCGAACTCGCTGGATTTCGGCGAAGAGATCAGCGTTCGGATCTGCGACAAAGGCGTCCCGAAGAAGGCTCACGATCAGATCGTCAGGGTCGCCTCGCCGTATCCCCTCCAGGATGACCTTGGCTGTATAGTTGAGCACAACAACCTTGCCTTTGGTCTCATTGACCACTACGAGATCTTCTCCCATCGCTTTGAAGGTCGCGGTCGGGTCAATAATTAAGTTGGCAGTGTTCGACTTTAAGGCCACGATTGGGCCGGTAATTGAGTAGGCAGTTTTTGACATAGCTTTGTCCTCATGCACATTAATTTCGCGCTAGGCGCAGGTCTCAAATAACCCATGTCTACAAAGAGATCAGTGAACGAGCGGCAATTTGGGCAGGCAGGATTGTCTCCAGCCCTCATATATTATTACCTCATCGCCGGGAGCCAGTTGCTCTCTAGGCATAATGCACCCGCCCTCCCCGGTTCGAGATTTGATTACGGAGATAATCTCATCACTGATCGGAGCAGGGTCTCCGCCGTGGCCGACCACACTGTGAACCCCTCTGGTAAAGGAGATTTTATGTAGCATGTCCGCGATCTTGACCCTGGCGAAAATGTATCGGGGAAAGAATTGTCTGATGATGTATGTCACCTTATCCGCAAAATGATTGTACTTACGCTCCTTGATGCGAGGTAGAAAAGTCTCGACTCCCCTTACAGACAGGTTACTATAGACACGCTCTTCTTGCCTCAGATGCGTGTGAATTGCATACC
>DATCXQ010000649.1:0-9727 GCA_036565725.1 Blastocatellia bacterium | reverse complement strand
GCGCATCCTCGGCGACGCACACCCGCATCAACGGCGCCCGGCGGACATCGAGCCGGTACCGCCGCGGGTCGAACCGCGCCTTCAGTTGTTCGGCAATGTCTCCGCCGGCCGCGTCGAAGCGCGCTTCTTCCACCGCCACGGCCGCCTGCCGCCATACTACTTGCACCGGCTGAGGAAGCCCTTCCCAATGAATCGACGTGCGCAGCATGTCATGCCGGTCGATTACCGCCTGCAGCGCCCGCAGGTACGCGTCCAGTTGGGCGCGACTGCCGACGCTATAGAGCGAGGGCGCCAAATACATGTCGCCTTCGCTCGCCATCAAATGGTGAAACAGGATGCCTTCTTGCAGGGGGGCCAGCGGGTAGATGTCCTGGATGTTGGTCGCGCCGCCCGGCGCTGCGCTGACGATGCGTTCGATGTCGGTTGAGCTCAGCCGCGCCAGGGGCAGCATTTCCGGCGTGATCGTATCGCATCCGGGGGGAATGCGGTTCGGGGGAACTTCAACTATTCCAACGTCGCCACTCACCGCTGAAGCCAACGCCGACAGTGTGGGCGCGGTGAAAAGCGCGCGTAGGTCCGCCTGCAATCCTTCTTGCCGCATGCGTTCGATCAGGCCGACGGCCAGCAGTGAATGTCCACCCATTGTGAAAAAATTGTCGTGGCGTCCAACGCGCTCGAGCCTGAGCGCCTCGGCCCAAATCTTCGCCAGCGCGGTTTCGATCTCGCCCGCCGGAGCTTCGTAGCCCTGTGAGGCGTACGCCTCTCTTTCGGGCGTCGGCAGCGCCTTGCGATCCAGCTTACCGTTCGAAGTCACAGGCATCGCCGGCAGCGCCACATACGCCGCCGGCGCCATGTACTCCGGCAGCGCCGCCGACACATGCGCGCGCAACGTCTCCGCATTGACTGCGACCGCAGTGGATTCGGTGTAGTACGCCACCAGACGCCGGTCGCCAGGGCCCTCTTCCCGCGCCACTACGACTGCTTCTCTGACGCCGGGGTGTTCGGCCAGCCTGGCCTCGATCTCGCCCAACTCGATCCGGAAGCCTCGCACCTTCACCTGAAAGTCATTCCGCCCCAGATACTCGATCCTGCCGTCAGGAAGGTAGCGGCCCACATCTCCAGTCTTGTACATACGCGCGTTCGCCTCGTCCGCAAACGGGTCCGCCACAAACCGCTCCGCCGTCAGCTCCGGCTGGTTGATATAACCCCGCACCACACCCACTCCGCCAATATAGATCTCCCCCGCCACCCCTATCGGCGCCGGTTCACATCGCCGGTCGAGCAAGTAGATCTTGGTGTTGGCGACAGGCCTGCCGATGGATTCATACACAGTTGTTTTGGCGCCAGTCGTCGCATCAACTAACGCCGTCGATGAAAAGATGGTGGTCTCAGTCGGCCCATACCCATTCCACAGTCTCCCGACTCGCTTCCCGATCCGCCCGGCCAGTTCGACCGGCAGCGCCTCCCCTGTACACAAGGCTTTCAACCACGGCGCGCCTCTCCAGCCCGACTCCAGCAACATCCGCCAGGTTGCCGGTGTCGCCTGCAACATCGTCACTCCACACCTTGTGATCGTTCGGGCGAGCGCCTCAGGGTCATGACCCTCGGCGGCGCCTACTAATGCGATTCGCGCGCCGCAAATCAACGGCAGGAACAGTTCCAGCCCGGCAATATCAAACACCAATGTCGTCAGCGCCAGCGCGCAATCGGCCGAGGTAATGTTTGTGAAATCAAGCATGGAGCGCAACAGGTTGACGACTCCCTGGCGCCGGACCATGACGCCTTTCGGCTTGCCCGTTGAGCCTGAGGTGTAGAGCACATGGGCCAGATGCTCCGACGTCAGTCCCATACTCGCCCGGTTCGGGTTGTCGTCGGATTCACTCTCCCAACTTCCGGAGTCCGCCTCCAGATCGATCACCGGCGCCCCTGCTGCGGCGAGCGCCGAACGCGCTTCAGCCCCTACTTGAGCATGCGTGAGCGCCGCCATCGGGGCGCTGTCCGCGAGCATGTAAGTGAGGCGCTCAATCGGGTACTCCGGGTCCAGCGGCACGTACGCGCCGCCGGCCTTCACAATGGCGAGCGCCCCCACCACCATGCCCAGACCGCGCGCGACACACAGCGCCACTCGCGCATCGGGCTTGACTCCCGACTTACAAAGTCGATGCGCCAGTTGGTTAGACCGCCGGTTGAGTTCCCGGTAGGTTATACATTCTTGCTCAAACACCACCGCGACCGCGTCCGGCGCCCGCTCCACCTGCGTCTCAACCAATTGACTCAGGCAGCAATCCTGCGGGTAGTCGCGCCCGGTTTCGTTCCAGGCCGCCAACAGTTGCGCGCGCTCGCCCGCGGTCAATAGCGGTATATCAAACAGCCGCCGCTCGGGATTGACCACAACCTCTTCCAGCAATCTCCGGTAATGGCCCAACGCCCGTGTTATCGTGTCTTCGTTAAAGAGGTCTGTGTTGTACTCGACATCGGCCCTTAGCCCCTTTGCCGTTTCCGTCAGATATAACGTTAAATCGAACTTCGCCGTCTGAGGGTCAATCTCTATCGGTTGTAACTCCAGGCCGTTCAGCTTCGGGATGGACAGCGGCGCATTTTGCAAGACAGCCATCACTTGAAACAGCGGCGTCCTGCTCAAATCACGTTCCGGCTGAAGTTCCTCGACCAGTTTCTCAAACGGCAAATCCTGGTGCGCATAGGCGCCCACCGCCACATCTCGCACTCGAGTGAGCAACTCGAGAAAACTCGGGGCGCCTGATAAATCGGTGCGCAAGACCAGCGTGTTGACGAAACAGCCGATCAACACCTCAACGTCTACCGGCGTTCTGTTGGCCACCGGCGAACCTACGATGATATCTATCTGCCCCGTGTAACGGTGGAGCAATGTCTGAAAAGCAGCCAACAAAACCATAAAGAGCGTCACGCCCCGCTCTCGACTCAGGTTCTCCAATTCTCGGCACAATGCCGGAGCCAGGATCACGCTCCGGCGCGCCCCACGGAACGTCCGAAAAGGCGCCCGCCGCCGATCGGTCGGGGCCTCCAGGACGGGCAGAGGTCCGGCCAGCTGCCGCTTCCAGTAACCAAGCTGCGATTCCAGCGCCTCCCCGCTTAGCCACTGCCGCTGCCAATAAGCATAATCAGCGTACTGGATCGGCAGTTCGGGGAGAGGTGATGAATTACCCGAAACGAAAGACTGATAGAGTAATCCGACCTCGTGGACCAACACTCCTATCGACCAACGATCGGTGACGATGTGGTGCATGGTTATGATCAGCAGATGTTCATCCGCCCCCGAACGCAACAGGCGGACTCTAATCAACCGGTCTTTCCACAAGTCGAATGGCCGCTGCGCTTCAGCCTTTATCAACCGCCGAATCTCGTCCTCACATTGCCCCTCGGGCAATTCACTGAGGTCAGTGATGGGCAGGTCGAGAAAATAAGCAGGCGCGATAATCTGCCTGGGGTAACCGTCAACCGCCGGAAAGTTTGCGCGTAGCACCTCGTGGCGTCGCACAATCTCACCAAGCGTTCGCTCTAACGCAGGGACGTCGAGCGGCCCCAAAAGACGCACCGCCTCTGACTCATTGTACAGAGCGTTGCCCGGCTCCATCTGGTCTAAAAACCAGAGCCGCTGCTGTGAGAAGGAGAGAGGCAAGTCACTGCCGGGGGGGGCTGGTCGGAGGGGTAGACGAGCAGGCTGAGCGCTCATCTCCATTTCATTCAAGACCCGGAGGATTTCGGGTTTCCGTTGGGCCAATTCAGCCTGTAATGACGGCGACAGCGCGCGCTCGGGCGCCCGGTAGCGCAGTTTGGCGCCCTCGGCCCAAACCTTTACATTCAGCGTGCGCAGATAGGACAAAAACTCGAAGGTTGTCACAGAACTCCAGACTCGATACAGCTTTTAGGTGGGCAGACAAAATTTCTTTCACTGAAATGGCCAAGACTCAAAGGGTGGCCCCGCTAAAAATACAGAATTATCTGACATTTTTCTGTTGTCTTGATCTTTCAACAGAAAAATGTAGACAGAAAAATAGAAGAGAACTTTGTTTCCAGAGTACTCAGGCGCCCGAGTCGCGCATATGACGCTCCGCCCCGATCTTCCGGCCCGCGACCGTCGTCAGGTCACTGCGCCTCGGCGATCGAAGCCGCGGCTGCGTCTTCCGCTTCGGACCGCGCGTGCTCCTGAAAGGCATACTCCGCTATCAACATCTGCTGTATCTGGTTGCTCCCCTCGATCACTTCCATGACTTTGGCGTCACGCAGGTATCGCTGCGCCGGGTATTCACCGGAGCACCCGTTGGCGCCATGGATCTGGACGGCGTCGGCCGCCGCCCGCATCGCGGCCCGCGACGCAAAATATTTCGCGACGAAGGTCTCCATGATCCCCCGCGAGTCGCCGGCCTGTTTCAGCCGGCCGGCCTGACAACAGAGTAGTCGCGCCGCCCTCAGATTGGTGGCCATCTCGGCGATCATCTCCTGGATCAATTGATGCTCCTTCAGGAGTGCGCCGAACTGACGGCGGCGGCTCGTATACCTGACGCACGCGTCGAGGCACGCCCGGATAATTCCCACCGAGCCCCACGCCACGCCGTACCGCCCCAAATCGAGAGCCGTCAGAATGACCGACATCAGCCCGAACCCTTCCCGGCCGACCAGGTTCTCACGCGGGATTTCGCATCGCTGGAAATTGATCTGCGCAACCATCGATGCCCGCACTCCTAAGAGTCCGGAGATCGGTTCGGCTGAGAATCCCGGGCAGCCACGTTCGACGAGAAAAGCGGTGGGCTTATCCCCACAGCGGGCCAGCGCCAGGAAGAGGTCGGCGATCTGGCCTGACGTGATCCATCTCTTCGTTCCGTTCAGGATGTAGGAGCCGCCCACGCGTTCCGCCGTCGTCTCGATGCTCTTAGCGTCACTCCCGACGTTCGGCTCGCTGACGGCGAAGGCCCCGATGATTTCGCCACTCGCCAGCTTCGGCAGCAGCAACTTTCGCTGCCGCTCATTTCCCCATTTGAGAATGGCCAGGGCCACCATGTCGTGAACTGTGATGACGCTCCTGGCCGACGAGCATGCCCTCCCTATCTCCTCGTGCAGAAGGCCGTAGGTGATCAAATCCATTCCCCTGCCGCCCCACTCACGCGGTAGGATGCCGCCCAGGCACCCGTTCCGGGCAATCTTCCTGAGCGCTTCGGGCGAAAGCCTCTCTTCTCGATCCGCCCGCTCGGCCCCCGGGGCAATCTCGGCGTCCACGAAGCGCCTGAAATCAGCCCGTTCTCTCCGCTGCTCGTGGGTCAATTCGAGTTCCATGCCTGCCCCCTCGGCGTCGACGATCTTTTGAAAGACCGGCGCTAAATCGAGCCACGCAACATCGGCGCAGCGCCACGCGCGTATGTAAGCGGCGCTGCAACGGTGTCTCAATGTCGCGCGGCTCGATTTAGAAGTTTAAGCGCCCTGCGCGTAACAGTTCTTCCGCATGATCAAGCCGGCGATGGCAGTGATCGAGTTGAAGTTCTCCACGTCGAGATCTTCATCCTCGATCTGGATGCCGAACTCATTCTCCACCCACGTTACCAGTTGCATGGCGAAGAGAGAGTTGACGAAACCTAGCGCAAAGATGTCGTCGTCGTCCTTCAATTTGGAGGTCTGAAAGAAGCGCGATAGAAATTCCCTGATCTTGATCTTGGCATCGTCCATCAAAACTGGTAACCCTCCCTCGCCTACGAGCCAACGGCCCGGTATGGATAAAAACCTGCGCCGCTCTTGCGGCCGTACAATCCGGCGTCCACCATCTGCTTGAGCAACGGACAGGGGCGATACTTGCTGTCAGAGAAAGACTCGTACAGCGCCTCTAGAGAAAGAAGAATTGTATCGAGCCCGATCAAGTCCGCAGTTTCAAGTGGGCCCATCTTATGACCGAAGCATTCTTTAAAAATCCGATCCACTTCGGCTGGAGTGGCCACTCGCTCGGATACGAGGAAGATGGCTTCATTGATCGTCAGCATCAAGACCCGGTTAGAGACGAACCCCGGAGAGTCGTTGACGAGGATGCATTCCTTCTCCATTCTGGCCAGCAGGCCCCGCGCGGCGTCAATTGTCTCTTCGGAGGTGTGGTAGCCTCGAATGACTTCCACCGAGCGTTTTAGCGGTACGGGATTCATAAAATGTATCCCCAGGACCTTCGCCGGACGCTTCGTGGCCGAGGCGATCCGTGTGATGGGAATGGCGGAGGTATTCGACGCGAAGATCGTGCGGCCGGGACAGACGGAGTCAATCCGCTGATAGAGGTCGCGTTTGACGTCCCACATCTCAACCACATTCTCAATCAGGAAATCCGCCTCTTCCAAAATTCGACAGTCGGCAGAGAATGTAATCCTGTCAATGACGGCGCCGGGGCGCGACTGCGCCCCGCTTTTTTTGAGCAAGGTATAGAGCCGGAGATTTTCTTTAATCTGCTGACGGGCGCGCGCCAAAATCTCCTCAGTGAGATCGATGAGGAGAACTCGGAACTCAGCCTGCGCCAGATTCTGCGCCACGCCTACGCCCATGACGCCGGCCCCGACCACACCTACAGTATTTATTTCCAATTCGGCACACCTCCCACATCAGAGTCGCCTTTCATCATCGATAGAAAATTGGCCCGGCAATCGTGTCTTTGAATCTTTCCGCTCGAAGTTTTCGGCACGCCGCCCATCTTCAGAAGCCAGAGGTGATCGACACGCAGTTCGTGTTGTTCGGCCACCGCCTGGCGTACCGTATCGACAATCTCATTCGGGTCCAGGTCTTGACATCGGCGATCGAGTTCCGCGGCGACTACCAATCTCTCCCGGCCGCCGAAATCGACCGAAAAGGCGGCGCAACATCCCGGCCTGAGAACGGGATGGCTTTTCTCTACGGTCAGTTCTATGTCCTGAGGATAATGATTTCGCCCGTCAATGATGATGAGATCTTTAAGCCGGCCGGTGATGAAGAGTTCTCCTTCCAGCATGAACCCCAGGTCTCCGGTCCGTAAGAATGGCCCTTCGCCCGTTTGCGGCAAGTAGGCCCGAAAGTCCTGATCCGTCTCTGGAGAGCGTCTCCAATATCCCTGCGTGACGTTTGGCCCCGACACCCAAACCTCGCCGATCTCGCCCTCCGGGCGTTCGGTCAAATCCTCGGGCTGGACAATCAGAATCCGTTGCCCGGGCAGATTGGCGCCACACCCTACCAGGCGCCGGCAGTCTTTTTCCTCGTCGTCAGCCAAAATCGCGCGGTCGATCTCAAGTGACGAGGCCCGAAATGTTTTGACGATGGGCGCCCTCTCTTTCTGTCCGCCGGAAACGAAGAGAGTTCCTTCCGCCAACCCATAACAGGGGTAGAAGGCTTCAGGCCTGAAACCACAAGTCGCAAAGGTTGCGGCGAATCGTTCCAGGGTTTCGTGAAAGATAGGCTCCGCGCCGTTAAACGCAACCTCCCAGCTTGAGAGGTCCAGCCGATCCCGCTCTTCATGGCCGATCTTACGGACGCACAGGTCATAAGCGAAGTTCGGGGCGCCACTCAGTGTGGCCCTATATTCCGAGACTGCCCGCAGCCATCTGGACGGCTTCTGCAGGAAGGCAGTCGGCGCCATGAGCACGCTTCTTGCGCCGAGAAAGAGTGAATGCAGCACGATCCCAATCAAGCCCATGTCGTGGTAGAGAGGCAACCATCCGACCAGAGTGGCGTCCTCGGTCTGGCGAGTGGCGCTATTGATCATCCGCTCATTGCTCAGAAGATTGCGGTGGCTCACCATTACGCCTTTCGGAGCTGATGTGGAGCCCGACGTATATTGAAGCATCGCGAGCGTGTCGCCGCTGATCGCCGGGTCACGCCACTCTTCCGACAGCCGGTCTGTTATCTCGTCTGTAACTAACCATTTCAGGCTCCCCGCCGAGGGCGATTCGCCGAGGATGTGTCCCACGCCTGCCAGGACGGCTTTCGTCGTCAATACCGCCGCCGCCCGGCTGTCTTCGATGATCCCTCGTAACCTGATCTGTGACTTGTTAGGTCGTGGAGGGTACGCCGGCACGGCGACGGCGCCGGCATCAAGACAACCTAAAAATGCGGCGATGAATTCCAAACCTGGAGTAAATAACAATAACACCGGCTCGCCACTCAATCCGGAGAGTTGCAGCGAGGCGCCAATGGCGCGACTTCGCTGATCGAGTTCCGCATATGTCAGTGACGTCTTCTCCTCTTCTCCATCGACCAAGAACGTGTAGGCCGTCCGATCACCCCGGCGGACGGCATTTCGGCGGAGAAGGTCGCCCACTGTAACCGGGTTACGATCTGTAGCTGAGATTTCCGAATAACCGTTTATCATAGGCGGGAAGGTCTTCCGGTCCTCTCCCCGGCAAAGACCGATAAAGCCATTGCGACGATTCCTTCCGTGACGCAAGCTGGGATTGTAACCACGACTACCCCACCCCAGCGGTCCTTCGAGACGGGCCGAGGCTACCTCACACCTTCGCCAGGCGCCCTTTGCCGTTTAATGTTTGAAGGTCGATGTCTGCTATACATCGTACCTTTACATAATCGAGCGTCAGATCTCCTTCCAGATGAACTGTGCCCGTCTGGTTTCCGAAATCGGCCATGCCCAGATCCATGGCGTCCCGATCGAGCCTCACCCCGAGTTCAGTGCCGCCCCGTGTGCCTGTAAATTTGATGTGAACATACCCGAGGTCTATCCGGTCTTTTAGCGCTTTAACGGTCTTCTCCGGCCGCAAGCTGGCTTCAACCGGATGGTCGCCTTCACAGAGCCGATCGACGAGACTCTTCTCACGAGGCCTGTTCGGGTCGGGAGGGGGGGGAGGCGGCGGGGGATTTTTGGCCAGTTCCTCCATGTGCTTTCTCAGGCTGAGCGGCCTCATGTCAGTCCATACTTCCTTAACGTAAGCCAGACATTCCTGTTTCGGACCACTCTTTCCTACCTCTTTCCAGCCGAGAGGAGATTCCTTATATTCCGGCCAGATGGAGTATTGCTCTTCATGGTTAACTAGCACTTTATAAACTGTGGTGTCTTCTCTATCAGGATCATACAAACTCATTACTACCTCCTTAGAAATCCTCTTGTCGGTTCGTACCTACTCAGCCCAGACGCCGCTACCACGGCGTCTGGGCTGAGTAGGCGCCTTGGTTCTTTGACTGACTTTGCGATCTGAAATCGCCGGTCTTCAGCCGCCCCTTCGATAAAGCGCCAGCCGGCTTCTTCAGGCGTTAGACGCCTTTTTAAGCATTTCCCGCCCTATTACCAGATGCGCCTGAAAACTGATTGCCTTTAAAAGTATCCTGACTCTATCGGCCCCGTTGGTCTCACGCTCGAATATCCCCCTCAGGCTCTTTAACGGCCCTTCTTCTATTATTACCTCATCGCCGGGAGCCAGTTGCTCTCTAGGCATAATGCACCCGCCCTCCCCGGTTCGAGATTTGATTACGGAGATAATCTCATCACTGATCGGAGCAGGGTCTCCGCCGTAGCCGACCACACTGTGAACCCCTCTGGTAAAGGAGATTTTATGTAGCATGTCCGCGATCTTGACCCTGGCGAAAATGTATCGGGGAAAGAATGGTCTGATGATGTATGTCACCTTATCCGCAAAATGATTGTACTTACGCTCCTTGATGCGAGGTAGAAAAGTCTCGACTCCCCTTACAGACAGGTTACTATAGACACGCTCTTCTTGCCTCAGATGCGTGTGAATTGCATACC
>DATCXQ010000168.1:0-14483 GCA_036565725.1 Blastocatellia bacterium | reverse complement strand
GCGCTTCTCGGCGCGGAGCGCCGCCGCCGCCGCGTTCAGCCGCTCGATGTTCGGCGGCGCGACGCTTTCCAGCTTCGGGCTGGCTTCAATTCCGGCGAAACGTTTGAGTCCGGCGAGCGCCTGCGCGACCCGCCCCTGACGGACGTCCAGTCGCAGCTTCGCCAGGCGCAGCCATTCGGGGCGCGCGTAGCGGCCCTTGAACTCTTGCTCGATCTTCGGAATCAGGGCGATGGCTTCAGCGTCCTTGCGCTCCGCGATCAGGTAGTCGAGATATTTCTGATACCAATCTATCCGCGCCCCGAACTGATGCGGATCTTGCGCGTGGACCTGTGTCGCCGATTGCGCCGCCATTTCGTGATCGAGCGATTCCTCGATCTCGTTCAGACTCCACGAGCTACGCCTTCGCAGGCGATCAACGAAATCAGCGTCGGAGTAGTAGCGCGATATGCCTTCGGTGGCGTGAATGAGTTTCTCGTAAAACGACGCGAAATGTTCGCGTTTGACGAGCGGTTCGTTGATCGCCATCTCCGGAAGTCCAAGATCGTCCGGCGCCGAATCGCAAAGCTCGCGCAGGAATGCGGCCTTCTCCGCTTCGTCTTTCGGAGAGGCCACGACGCCGTCTACACCCACTTTCCCAAACGACCTGGCCAGAGCGCGGATCAAGGACTCGAGAGATTCCACCCCTTCATCCGCACGTTCAGCGTCCTTGATGCGTTTGACGACCAGCGGCTTCAATCTCGCGCGCGCCTCAGGCGCCAGGCCGTGACCTCCGAGCGTCCGCAGGTAGAACGTCAACAATTCGATCCTAGGCTTATCGCCCGCAATGATCTTCGACCAATATTCATCGGCCTCGCGACGTTTGCCGAGCTTGAAGTAGGCCGAGCCGATGTCGGCGATGGTTTGCTCGTCGCCAGGATTCATCTCAAGCGCCAACTGAAAATGTTCGAGCGCGAGTTGATGCTCGCCCTGATCGGCGTACCAGAACGCCAGCCGTCTTTGCGCCCCCGAGTCCTTCGGGCGATTCTCGATCAGCGCGGGCAGGAAGACCGCGCTTGCCGCTTTCGACGTCTGCTTTGCTTCTAACCCGCTCGCTACCGCTCGCGGTACTGATTTTTCGCACGTCGCCAGCCATCGCCCGTAACCTTCAGCAAGGTAGAACCAGTTGTCACCGATTAAATGCTGCGCCGTCTGCTGAGCCGTCTGCCCGGATTGACCCGGCTTGCTTGCGACCATCTCGCCGATGGTTTTCCAATTCAGAGCGCGGAGGAAGAAGGCTTCGTTGTCGCGGCTGAGGTCGCGCGCGGCGAGGCTGATTTCGGCCTGGCGCGAAGATTTCCAGGCCTCCGATTGCGGCGAGGCCTCGACGGCTTCGCGCGCCAGCTTCAGTTCGTCGTTTCTGAGCAGAAAGCCGATAAGCTGGAAGCGATGCGAGGTCGGACTTTGAACGCATCGTCGCAATTCGTCACGCCCCGCGTCGCCAAGTTCGAGCAGCGCCTCGAAATATCGCTCGATCATGGGGTTCGTCATGGCAGTCGGTTTCCCCATCCCCGCGGCGAACTCCTCGCGCAGGACTTTCAACTCGGCCTCGCGGTCGCCGCCGAGCCGCGCGTATTCGGCGATCATCGAACGGTAACTGAATTTGTCCCGCCACTGGTCGCGCGCCCGTTCCTGTTCGAGCGATTCGACCGCGCGCCGGTAGGCCCCGCGCTCAGAGTAGAAATTGACCAGCGACATCAGCCGCTCGTGATAGACAGGCTCGTTTCTAACAATCGCCAGCGCCGCGTCTTTTCGCGCAATCAGAATCCGCTCGGCCAATTGGCCCAGCCCTGCGCGCTGGCTCAGATTGAGCAGCGCGACCAGCGTCTCGTCTTCGTTCGCCAGGGCCGGCGCCTCAGACACCCACGCGCGAACGTCGCGGTCAATCGCGGCCAGTTCGTCGCCCGTGGCGTAGTCCGCCGCAACGCGTCCGACGGCTTCGGGCAGCGCGCGGTCGAGGGTCTCGACCAGCGCGCGGGCCTTGCCGGCCAGCAGGTTGTCCCTGCCCGCGGCGTCGCGCCTGATCCGCGCCCGCACGTCCCACAACCGGCGCAGGATTTGATCGAGCGGTTCTTCGTCGCGCAGCGCTTCGACGTAGCCGATCAGTTCATGCCCATAGAGATCGCGCTTGTAAACATCGGACGCCCACGCGTCGAAAGCCTTGCGGTAAGTCTCAATCGCTTTTGCGCGCTCTTTGCCGCGCAGCGCCGAGGCTTCGGCGAATTGTTCGGTGAGCGTCATCGTCTTCGGTTTTTCGACGGGAAGCTTGGCGCGCGTGGCGTCGGCTTCGCGGTTGCGCCCGGCCATACGGTAAACGTCGACCAGCCGCCGCAAATATTGCGGGTCGTCGTTCGACAGTTCGCGGGCGCGGTCGAGAGCGTCAATCGCCGATTTGTAATCCTTCGCCTTCAGACAAACGTCGGCCATCTCGACGCGCAATTCGATCATTTCCGGCTGATTGACGATGGCCTTACGCAGGTTGGCCGTCGAATTGGCGAAATCGCCCTTCGCTTCGTAAATCCGCGCCAGCACGAGGTTCCAGCGGTAGTCCTTGAACGCCTGCTCGGAGGTCTTCGTGTAATACTCGATCAGCGTGTCGCCGCCGCCGTAGCGCTTGACGTACTGGATCGCGGCCTTGACGTTCTCTTCGTCGTCGGGATCGCGGTTGATGATCTCGATGCGCTGTTCGACCGCCGACTTGTAATCCCTGAGCTGCGTGAACGATTCGATCACGCCGGCGCGCAACTCCTCGATCAGGTCGCGGATTTCCAAACGATCCATGTCCGACTGCTTGATCGCGCGAATGGTCTCGCGGTAGCGCTCGCGCAGCGCGTCCGGGCGAGACGTGCGGACGTAGACGCGGGCGAGTTCATTGAACACGTCCAGGTTGCGCGGATTTTCGTCGTAAAGCTTCTTGAGAGCGGTTTCAGCCGCCGCAAGCTGGCCCCGCTCGATCTGGCGCGCGGCCAACTTGCGCGCGAAGATGTAATGGAAACGGCCCCGGCTGCGCCGCGAAGCCTGCCCCAGGAGCCGGATCGCCTGGTCGCGCCTGCCCATTCGCCAATTGAAATCGGCGGTTTCGGTCAACACGCCGTAATTGGTCGGATACTTTTTGATCAAGCCCGCGAGCATCGTCGAGGCTTCGTCTTTCCGCCCTTTGGCCGCCGCGCTCTCGGCCAACTGCAATTGATAGGAGATCGCGAAGCGCATGTTCTTCGCGGCCACGACGAGACGGCGGAGCGTCGCCAGTTCCCCCGCCGCGTCTTTCTTTTCTCTGAAATGGTCGCGCGCGCGGTCGAGAAAATCCTGAGAACGACTGCGCGCCACTTCGCGGCGGAGCGCCGGCGCGGCTTCTTTCCATTCGTCCAGACTCTTGAGCAATTCGACGTAGCCGAGCGTCAGCGATTCGCGGTCTTTCGTCCGGAGCAACTCGCGCCCGAACGCCGCGCGCAAAGCTCGGGGAACGCCCTCGCGCGCGTAAAGAGTCTTCAGCCGCCGCCGCGCGCGCGAGTAATCGTCGCAGTTCTCGTCGAGCGCTTTGACGTATTCGCCGATCGCCTCGTCCGTACGGTGTTTGGCTTCGAGCAGCGCCGCCGTCTGAAAGGCGTAGAGCGTCTGGTCGTTCATCCGGCGACGCAGAGAGGCGAGCGTGCGCAGCGCGTCGTCGTATTGAAAGTAGTCCCAATAGACCGTGGCCGTATCCAGGTATATCTCTCCGTCGCCCAGCCTGAGCGGAATCAATCGCTCCCATTCGCGGCTCGCGAGCTTGTAATCGCCGAGCTCGGCGTATATCTCTCCGGCCTGCGTGCGGTAAACTTCGGACGCGGGCTGGGAGTCGGCCATCGCCTGCCCGATCTTCGCGGCGTCTTCCAACGACCGTTGATCTTTCTGCCCGAACGATCGGGTGAAGGCCAGGAACCGATCGGCGAACTCGGGCGTGTTCGGATAGAGTTGGTTGAGTTCGCGGTAAGCGACGACGGCCTCTTCGTAATTGCACAGCCACGCCGCCGCGTCCGCGCGAAACAGCTTGTAAGCGAGCGATTCCCTGGCGGCAGCGACTTCAGTCGCAACTTTCCTCGCAGTCTCGGCGTATTCGCGCAGCTTCCCTTCCTTTGACAGATAGGGCAAGAAGCGATCGCGGATCGCCTTCGACTCGAAATAGTATTCGGCCATCAACCGCCGCCAATCATCCCAGCGGTTGCGCGCGGCGTAATAACTGAGCAGCCCTTCGACGAAGCTCAAGTTGTGCGGAAACCTCTCGTGGGCGCGCGTGTAAAGGCCCAGGTATAGTTTGGCTTCAAATTCCCGGGCGCCGGCGCCCGCCCCCGAATTAACAAATTTGGCCAGCCAGGTCTCGATCTCGCCGTCGTTCATCTTTTCGATAAGATCGCGTGAAAGCCTCTCGAATTCGCCCTTGCGTTCGCGCCTCAGATACCACCTCGCCAGACGGTCGGTCCACACGTTAGTCTTGAAGCGATTGATCGCCTCCTGGTAGACGCGCAACTGTTCGTCGACCAGATTCGTTTGGCCGAGCCATTGCAGCCTCTGCTCGTAAAGCCCCTGCTCGTCGGGATATTTGTTGATCTCGCCCGAATAGAGCGCCAGTATCTCGGCCGTGCGCTTTTCTCGCGCCAGCGAGGCCACGTAACGCGACAGCGCGAACTCATAACTGACGCCGTCTTCATCAACCTTCTTCCTGAGCTTCAACGGAACCGCGCTGAACCCCGTCCCCGTCGCGGCCGCAGGGAAGTCGGCGCTCGGCGGGTAAGCGATCGTCGTCGGAGGACGCGTGGTCAATTCATCGGCGCCCGCCCCCGACGCCGGCATTAACGGTTTGTCTTTGCCGCGGCGTTTGCCTAGACGGTCCATCACGCGCTGATACAACGCCCGCTCTTCGGCGTACATTCCGTAACTGATGTAACAATCGGCGAGCTTCAACGCGACCTCGGCGTATTGCGGGGCGTCGCCGTATCGCTTCTCGAATTCGGCAAGCAACGAAGCCGCCACACTCGCCTCGCTCGTGGTCGAGTAATGCCGGATCAGGTCGAGGTACATCTGCGCCAGTTCGGGCGAAGTCGGATATTCCTGCTTGTACGCGTTGAACAAACGGTAAGCGGCGGCGACGTTGAAATGTCCGACCGCGGCCTCTTGCTCAAGCTCGAATTCGCCCTGAGGGTTCGAATCGGCCAGAACCAACGACAGCACGCCGCCGAGAACGCCCGGATGCGGATCGGCCTTCGCCACGTCCTCGTAAAATTTCAGGTCGCCGGCGGTCATCGGCGTGCGGCGCGTTCCGGCGTTGAATGACAGGCGAAACAGTTCATAGAGAACCTTTGCGCGCAGTTCGCCGCCGCGCCGCAATTCGCCTTGCTGATGGAGCGTGTAAAGAAACCGCGAGGCATGATCGACCTTTCCGTCGCCGATCAGCAGCCGCGAAACTGTCGCAAGCTCGTCAGTCGTCCATTTCACGCCGCGCGAGGCGCGAGCCTGTTCAAGTCGCGCCAAGAGGTCCGACGCCGTCTCGCCATTCTCGCCATAATCGTAATGCCGGTAATGGAAGAGCCTGACCGCCACGTCGAGGTTCGCCGGGTTGCGGCGGAACGACTCTTTCAACTCGCGGCCGTAAGCGCGCAGCCGATCGCGTTCGCTCAGGAATCCCTGATAGAAAGCCCCCGACTGTTCGTCAGTCCAGAACGGATCGAACGAACGGACGTAAAGGGCTTCGGCCTCGCGTCCACGCTTGAGTTTAAGGAGAACGTCGACCTCTTTTGCGAGGAAGTAATTTTTCTCGTCGGGAAAAGAGGACTTGTGTTGGCGCAGCGCGCCGAGAGCCTCACTGAAATCCCCCTTCTCGATCAAATGATCAACGAACTCTTTGACGACCTCGAACGAGGCGGGGTCTGAAGCGATCATGCGGCGGAAGAAATCGGGGCGCTGGTATTTCTCCAACTGATGGCGGCGCGCCATCTCGATCAACTCGCGCAATATCGGGGCGCGTTCGTTCCGTGGGGCGGCGGCGATCATCCGCTCACGCGCGGCGGCCTCATCAGCGAACCGCGCGCGTCGACGGTGGAAGTTGGCGAGCCTTTCAAGCGCCGGCAAGTTGTTCTTCTCAAGCTCGACGTAGCGCTCCATCCCTGCGCGCGCCTTCTCCTCGTCGCCCAGCTTTTCGTCAAACTCGGCCAGCTTGAACTCGATCTCGGAATCCTGAGGGTAAAGATTTCGAACTTCGGCCAACCGGGCGCGCGCTTCGATGGTCGGATATGGAATGATTGCCTGAGCGCCGAAAAACTCCGCGCGAGTGAAAAGGGCGGACTCGATCCGCGTGGCGCGCTCCTCGGCCGCCGACGCCGCCTGCGCGATCGTGACCCCGCCGCGCGGCGTAATGATCGCCAGACACAAACACGAAGCGATCATCGTAACCACGAGCGCCTTACCGATTTTCAATCTACTGTTTTTCGCGCTCATCCGCAGTCCAAACCAGCGTGCCCACAAACATTTCATGCTGTGCGTCGTACCTGACTTCATATTTATCGAGTGAGCCTCCCCTGCCTCTGTAGTCTATTTCGTATTTCCAGTGACCTGGCGATGTCGGCTTCTCACTTAATAAGTAATCGCACCAATTCAATAACTTAGTCTCATGCCCCTCGTCGCCTTCAACTTCGAGATAAACCTGATACTGAATTACTCTGTCTTGCCATTCGCTATAACCTATCAAAGTGGTCAACAATCCCATGCAATATGCTGCGTCAAACAGAGCGAACTCCAGAGCCTTGCCGTCTCCGTTGTAGTCTTTCAACCACATTACGCGAGCTTTCATTTCCACGCCCTCCGGCGAATCGCCCTCGTCCTCTACGTGGTAGTAGTAACCCATACGGATCGCGTATGGGATGGCGAAG
This sequence comes from Blastocatellia bacterium, assembly GCA_036565725.1. Lineage (GTDB taxonomy): Bacteria > Acidobacteriota > Blastocatellia > RBC074 > RBC074 > JAJVID01. The sequence goes on along the minus strand of DATCXQ010000168.1, from coordinate 7,548 downwards.
CTGTCCGCCTTGTGTTCAAGTCCCTCCATCCCTTCAAAATGTCCATCCTTTATTTCAATCGTGTTAATGACGGTTCGAGTCGTTGTATTGATTAGAGATACTCTGGTAGGCCCGCTGTAACAGCTCCCTCTCGTTTCATCCGGGCACGTATAAGGCGCCTTCGGATCCGCCTGCGCATCCGAAGGATTCTTCGTAGGATTTACCATCCAGAGGATCAGCGCTCTGTCCGGATGGGTTTCCAATTCCAGTGGCTGTTCCTCAATAATTACAGCGCCAGAAGGTAGCTCAAATTTCTTTTCCTCTTGTCCGGCTAATTCCAATTGCGCGCCAGGCGCCACGTCCTGGCACGCAATTGTAGCCAGAGACAAACACGAGACGAGCGCAGCAAGCGCGAAAACATCGCCGAATTTCAATCTATATTTCATTGCGAACCTCACCATGCGCAGGTAACTTTCACCACCGCAGGCGCCGCATAACGCCGAGATCTCGCAGAGAGGGGAGGAAAGAAACCTATTGGCCACTCTCTGCGAAGCCTCCGCGTTCTGCGGCGCCTGCGGCGGCGCCTCTGGCGATTTATTTTCAACGATCCCCAGGAGCTAACGCCCTATCACTGAAATCTGCGCCTCGACGCTCGACTGGTTGTGCGCGAAATCTTCAGCCGAAACCGTCAGCGTGTATTGCCCCGAAGCCAATCCGGCCGGCACGCGCAAGCGTCCGACGTTCACTTTCTCTTTTTCAGACCACGCGAGTTGGACGGGCGTGGCGCCGTACATCTTGGCGACGATCCGCATTGCGTCGCGGTCGGCGTTCACGCGCACTATCACTTCATCGCCTGCGCGGACGGTCTGCTGTTGCGCGACGAGGCCGAGTTTGGGAGCGCGGCTGTCGACGACGAAGCTCTTTTCTTCCTGGTAACCGGCGCCCTGTTTGTCGGTCATCAGCAGGCGGCAGCGGTAAGTCCCGTCGGGCATCCAAGCGGGCGCGAAGAATCTGACCTCCCAGACGCCTTCGCCCGCGAGATATTTCAGCGGCAGCGTTTCGCCGAAAGGCAGCACGGCGAAAACTGATTTGATCGAAGGGTCGGTCTTGACGCGGATCACGGGGTCGCCGGGCTGGATCACGCGCGGTCGCAGCAGCGAGCGGGGAGCGGCGAGGAATGCCGTGTAGGGCGTGACGAACCTGTATTTTTGCGACAATCGGATGATCTCCGAGATGTAATCTTCGCGCTCGCCGTTCAGGTTCATTTCGTAAATCAGCGCGTCGACGCGGGCGCGCGCCCACAGTCGCGGCAAATGGTCGTGAGCAGTTTCGAGTTCGGGCAACGAGACCTGGCGCGACACGGCGATATCCTTGTCGCCCGCGCGGCCTTCGACTTTCACGTTTACGCCCTGCGACGGCTTTTTATAGCGCCCCACGAAGGACGCGCTGGAGCCGTCGAAGCCGTGCGGCGATTGCAGCGCGTAGACGTGAGAGAAGCTCTTCGGGTCGGACGCGACGAAGCGCAATCCGTCAATGATCGGACTCCCAATCCGCGAGAAGAGGACCTTGAGCTGGATCGAAATGTCTTCAGTCTCGCGGGCCTCGGCGAAATAGCCTTTGCATTTGCGCGTCAGCTCTTCAAGCAATGGGCGGTTGGCGTCGGAACCGACGGCCAGGGCGAAGAGCCGGGTCTTAGTCTGTTCGCCTGAAGCGTTCGCCTGATCGAAAGCTCTGGCGATGCGTTTGAGGCTGACCGTCTTCAGAGTCGGATTGGCGTCGGAGATCAGCGCGACGCTGCGTTCGCCCGGCGGGAATGCGTCGGCAAGCTCGACGGCCTTCAACAGAGCCTGATTCAAATCGGTCCCGCCGCCAAGCGTAGAGCTTTTGACGAAACCGAGCGCGCGCTCGACGTTTTCAGCGGTCGCGGGCGACGGGTTTGGCGCGAGCGGCTCGACTCGATCGTTGAAGAGGATCAGATTGAATTGATCGCGCGGTTGCAAACTGTGCAGAAAGAAATCAACCGCTTCGACCGCGCGCGCGAGCTTCTCGCCGCTCATCGAAAGCGACGTGTCGAGCATGAGCAGGACGTTGCGCGGCGCGCGCTCGCCGCCATTCGCGGCGCCGAATCGCTCGTTGAAGATCGCGCCAGCCTGGAAATAGCCGTCCGGATCGGTAGCGGCCAGCGCGGGATCGCGCAGGTCGTAAGCCGTGATCCGTTCGGGCGCGCGGTGTGCGATCCACGAGAGCGAGCTCTGAGGAACGTTGATCGTGTAATCGAAGCTGAAGTCTTCTTTCAATTCGACGTTACGCGCGCTGAATTCATACTGCGACTCGTTCGGCCCCGCCTTGACGGCCTTCATCGCGTAGGCCACCGAACGAAAGTTGAGAGGGGAGATCGGGGAGTCGCTAAGCGCTTGCACGTTGATCTGCAACTCCCCGACGCGCTGAGGCGGGCCGAAGGATGGCCTCAGCGGGAAGCTGAAATGCGAGGTCAGGTTTTCGACCGGCAGCGTCTCGGTGTACTCCAGTTCTACGCGCTTCGAGCCGTAAGCCGGGATGGGGAAGACCTTGGCCGAGAACGCGGAAGTCCCGCCGCGTTCGTCGTCCTGTTGGAGCAAACCTGGATCGATCTCCTGGTTTTTGATCTCGGAATAGAGTTGATCGGCGCGGCGCTTCTCCAGGATCACTCCAGGCAGCCGCAGGTCGCCGTCCCACACTGCGAAATCCGCTATGGACGATTGCGGCGGCAGCGCAAACAGGTATTTGCCTTCCAGAACCTGATTCATATGGCTGTCGAAAATCTGCAAGATCTTGACCCGCGCATGCTGGTTGTCGATCGCCACGTCGACCTTCATCACCTGAAGCGAGAGTATCGAAGAGTCAGGCTCGTTCTTGACCGAAACGGGGATGAGCGCGCCGGATTGGGCTGTTGCGCGAAGCGCAGGCAGCCAAATCGAAATCGCAATCAGGCAGACGGCGATCAGACAGACGGCGATCAGACAGACGGCGATGATGAAACCGATACTTTGTCGAATCATCGTGTTATTCATTTACGTCTTCATCTTTCCGAATCTTTTTTCCAGATAGGCCTTCTCGATTCGCGCTATTCCGCCCGTCGAGCCGAAATAGACGTGGTCGTCGCCGACCGCCACGCTCAACACGACGCTCGACGGCAGTTCATCTTTCAGTCGCATCCATTGTTGCGAGCGCAGATCCAACACCCACGCGCCGTCGAGCGCGCCGACGTACAACCGCTGGCCGTCGCTCGCCATCGCGTTCTGATTGACCGTCTGACGGCCCACCTCCGAGGCGAAGCTGACCAGTTCTCCCGCCGCGGTCAGTTCAAAAACTCCCCCGCCGTATGCGCCGATGAACAGTCGAGGGCCGACCGCGCAGAGCGCCGTCGCCCAGTTGTGTGACAGTTTGGAGTTCGAATCCTTGAAAACACGGACGACGCGCCCTCCGGCGATCTGCGCAAGCCCCCCTCGCGTCCCCGCGTAGATGAATTCACGATGGCTGAGGACTGAATAGACGCCGTTGTCCGGCAACCCTTGAACCGTGGTCAGGCCACGAAACCGCTTCGAGTCGCCGAAGCTGAGGCCGCGGCTCGTGGCGAGCGCCAGGCCGTCGCGGTCTCCGCCTTGAATCACCGCGGCGCCCAGGACCGAATTGCTGAGCAACCCATCCACCTTGCTCAACCGCTCTGATCCGAACGACCCGTCGAAGCGGATCAAGCCCTGCGCTGTCGCCGCCAGCATTCGCCTCGATTTCCCGTCCCAGACCAGCGCGTTGATTTCGCGAACGGCCTCCGATTCGAGATGCGTAACGCGCCGGCCGTCCGAAAGGCCGTCGGGCGCGATGACGTCAATGCCGTCTCTGAAATTGCCCGCCCACAGACGCCCCAGATCGTCGAAGGCTAGCGCCGAAATCACATTGCTCTTTAACGCGCCCAGGCCGAGATTCGGCGATTCGCCGAATCGAGAAACCCGCGGCGGCCCCGAAAGCCTTTCGTCCTGCCAACCAAGACGCCACATGCCTTCGCCGCTCATCAACATGAGCGTTTCCCCCATTGGCTTCTTGCCTTTTGCGAAGGAGGCCAGTTGGCAGGACGAAAGGCTTTCGGGACGCTTCCAGTCCACGGGGTAGACCGGCGCCGTGAGGGGGAGCGAGCGGGATCTCATCAATGAGGAGCCTGATTCGGTCACGCCCGTTTCCGTTCGACTTACTGACTCCAAGCTCAGCCGTAAAATTTCGCCGTCGTCTTTGCAGAGCAGAATGTCGCCCCCCAATCGAACCGCGCTCGAAAGCTCGGGCAGGGTCGCAATCGTCTGAAAACGCCTTTGCGAAGAGCCTGCGTCATTGACGGCCACACCGAAATCAGAAGCGACGATCAACCTATCGCCGTCGGCCACGACGCCGACGACACGGTTTGAAGGCAACCCGTCGGCGACCGTGAAATGCGACCATCGGTCAGAGTTATTTACCCACAGCCCGTCGGCGAAAGTCCCGACGAAAAGCCGCGCGCCGTCGGCGGTCAGACGAGTGATTCCGGCCAGGCGTATTTGCCCTTCTTGTTCGGATTCGGTTCTGCGAGGGTCAGTACCGCGAGCGGTAGCGAGCGTGAACTGATCAGTCGGCCCATTGATTGGGCCTCGCTCGCTACCGCTCGCGGCGCTGATTTTGATCTCCCTGAATCGCCGGCCATCGAATTCGAGCAGCCCTCCCGCGAACGTTCCTATCAACAACCGCCCGCGATCTTCGAGCAGGACGGTCACGGACTGCGCGTCACGATCGGTCCAGCGGTAACGTTCAAATCGCTTCCCGTCGAAGACGATCAGCCCCTGTGAACGGGAGCCGATGAAGAGTTTGGAATTGAAGACGGCGATCGAGGTCAGTTCGCTCTCCGGAAGGCCGTCGAGCGTGGTGTAGCGTCGCTTCGTCTTCCCGTCCTCGTCGAACTCGACAAGGCCGCCGTCGGTCGCGGCGAAGATTGAGCCGTTGAATTGCGCAAGGCCGCGAGCGGCGCGGCTGCTTTGAATCAATTTGACTTCATCTCCGGCGAACGCCCGCCGCGCTTCCTTCTCGAAAGGCGCGAATGCGCGCGCCTCCGACAACACGCGGGCCGCTTCGAATTCACGGTCGGCCCGGCGCTTGACCGTCCACCCGGCGATCAGAGCGGCGGTTGCAATCAGCGCCGCAAGCGCAATCAGGGAGCGTCGGCGGCGCCTCAGAAACGCCGCGGCCGTCGCAGGAGTTGGGAGCGATTTGATTTGATTGAGCGGCCATTTCATGACGGTGAACCTTACGACGATTTCGATCTTGTCTTCGCTGTCCTTCTCGACGCGGGTGATTATGCGGGATGGGCTGGGGGGCGCGCGCCGTGACTGGCTTCGGAGGATTGCGGCGCCATTACGGTTGAATGTCTGCGGTCGAATTGGCGCTCTCCCGGCGTCGCGACTGTTGCTGTCACAGGGGCCGCGGTGTGGCTTTCCACGGAGTCATTCCATGCGCTCTTTGATGACGCCTCGATGCGCAGACCACATTTACACACAACGATTTCGCCCACACGTGTCAGTACTGCGAGCGGTAGCGAGCGAGGCTTTCGCAAAGGACTTATAGATGGCGCCTCGCTCGCTACCGCTCGCGGCACTGACTCGGAGGTCTTCCGCGCAAGCCGATATTTTTCAACCCGACTTTTTTGCTTCCGCCGCCGCAAAAGCGATAATGAGGCGAGGCTGTTTACGCCGATTCTATTTTGATCGGCTTTCAACCGTGTAAACTGGATCAGGAATTGGTTTTTGCAGTAAAGAACGCATCAATAGAACGCGGATGACGCGGATGCGGCGCGGATCATCACGGATAAAACCGGAAAGGATCGGCGTCAATCCGCTCTATCCGTGTCATCCGCGTTCTATTACCCCGTACACCGATGTGAAGACCGCCCTAAAGCCTGCAAATGAGGTCGCAAACGATGAGTATTCAGGAAAAACCGTTGGTAGCTGTGATCATGGGCAGCAAGTCCGATTGGGAGACGATGCGCCACGCCGACGAAATCCTGACGCGGTTCGATGCGCCACATGAATGTCGGATTATTTCGGCTCACCGCACACCCGGGCTGATGGCCGAATTCGCAGCGGCGGCGGAATCGCGCGGCATCGAGGTGATCATTGCCGGGGCGGGCGGCGCGGCGCATCTGCCAGGAATGGTCGCAGCGCAAACATTAATCCCCGTGCTCGGCGTGCCGGTCGAGAGCCACGCGCTGAAGGGGATGGATTCCCTGCTCTCGATCGTGCAGATGCCGGGCGGAATTCCCGTCGGGACGCTGGCCATCGGCAAGGCTGGCGCGATCAACGCAGCCCTGCTGGCCGTGGCGATACTGGCGAACTCAAGGCCTGACCTTCGCGAGAAATTGCGAAAGTTCAGGGAAGAGCAGACGGCGAAAGTGATGAATGACACGCTAGACTGACGAGATCACTTTTTGCCGACTTTCGCATAAATCTCTTTCGCGCGAACTTCCAATCTTACAGCCTCGGCGTCACGATTCATTTTTCGCAATAGTTCGGCGTAGTTCTCCAAAACAGCGGCCACGTCAGGATGCGCGGCGCCGAGCGATTTCTCGCAGGCGGCCAGAGCGCGTTTGAAGAGCGGCTCGGCCTCTGCGCGCCTGCCCTGCGATTTGTAGAGGTATGCCAGATTGTTGAGTTTTACGGCGGTGTCAGGATGGTCGGCGCCGAGGGCTTTCTCACAGACGGCCAGGGCGCGTTTGTAGAGCGGCTCGGCCTCGGCGTACTTGCCCTGTGATTCGTAGAGCCCCGCCAGATTGCTGACGCTTCTGGCGGTGTCGGGATGATCGGCGCCGAGTGATTTCTCGAAGATGGCCAGCGCGCGTTTGTAGAGCGGCTCGGCCTCGGCGTACTTTTCTTGTGATTCGTAGAGTCCCGCAAGATCGTTAAGACTTACGGCGGTAGATGGATGTTCGGCGCCGAGGCCTTTCACTTTGATCGCCAGGGCGCGTTTGTAGAACAGCTCGGCCTCAGCGTACTTGCCCTGTAATTCGTAAAGTCCCGCCAAACTATTGAAGACGATAGCGGTATCCGGATGATCGGCGCCGAGGGCTTTCTCAGTAATGGCCATGGCGCGTTTGAAGAGCGGCTCTGCCTCCGCGTATCTGCCTTGTAATTCGTAGAGTAGCGCCAGACCGTTGAGGCTGACGGCGGTATCCGGGTGGTCGGCGCCGAATGCTTTCTCGCGGACGGCCAGGGCGCGTTTGTAGAGCGGCTCGGCCTCGGCGTACTTGCCTTGTGAGTAGTAGAGCGCCGCCAGACCGTTGAGGCTTGTGGCGGTATCCGGGTGGTCGGCGCCGAGTGATTTCTCGCGAATGGCCAGGGCGCGTTTATAGAGAGGATCGGCCTCGGCGTATTTACCCTGTGAATCGTAGAGGTATGCCAGACCGTTGAGGCTTGTGGCGGTATCCGGATGGTTGGCGCCAAATGCTTTCTCGCGGATGGCCAGGGCGCGTTTGAAGAGCGGCTCTGCCTCCGCGTATCTGCCTTGTAATTCGTAGAGTAG
>DATCXQ010000579.1:0-19251 GCA_036565725.1 Blastocatellia bacterium | reverse complement strand
GTTGAAGTTCATCGACCGCGTTTTTTCACGTTCTTGGCTTGGGTTGTGGAACACTCTCCAACTGAAGGTCTTGTTCTACAATCTCTGCCACGCGCACCTGATTTCGATGTGATCAACCCAAGACTGGGATTAACTTAGGGTAAGGTCAAACAGATTCAAAACGTTGTAAATGAAGTTGGAAGACTGCTAGAAGTCGTTGGCTCTGCAGCTACAGGTACGCGACGTGGTGTTGGCGCAGGCCTTCCGATCGGTAAAGGACCGGGCACACGGAGCGACATTGACTATACAATTCCCCACGCCAGTATTGAGTACTTTGAAAAAACTGGACTCAGTAGTCCCAAAATTGGCTGGGGCGGCCCGTAAGGTTTGAAATAAAATGGCTTGTTCGATTCCTTGTGAATTTCACAAGAAAGGAGGAACAAGCCATGTATACGAATAATGATAAGCCTACGAATAATGATAAGCCGAAACTCAACGATGAAAAAGTCCTGTGCCAGGCGAAAAAGACCTTGGGAATATACCTGCCGCTGGAAGCCGACGGGTATTGCGTCACCAGCGAAACGCTCTATGACATCTTGATTGGAATCGCGGCCAATCGTGGAACGACCGAATCGGTCTGCGCGGAATTGGCCAGCGCTCCCGATCCCGAAACCATTCGCCGCTATTTCAGGGAGCAGTTTATAGTTGAGCAGTTGCCGGAATTGCAGCGCTCGATCAATGACGGCTTGGCCGCCAACTGGCCGAAGAAGTTGCGACGTGGCGGCCCGATCGAAGTCGCCTTCGATTTTCACAACCGCCCTTACTATGGCAAGCAAAAACAAGAGGAAGGCTTGTGGGTGAGTGGCGAAGCCAAAGATGGGACGACTCGTTTCTATCAGGTGGCGACGGCTTACGCCATCCTCCACTCCCAGCGAGTGATCTTGGCGATTCGATTCGTCCTGCCAGGGGACCAACCCGTGGAAGTGGTCAAGGAATTGCGGCAAATGCTGCTGCGGCGGGCGCTGCGGATTGGGGTCCTCCTTCTCGATAAAGGTTTTTCCGGCTTTCCGGTACTCAACTATTTGCGCCGCTCGAAACAACCTTCTTTGATCGCCTGTCCGATCCGAGGCAAGAAAGGCGGAACCAGGGCTTTGTGCCGAGGGCGAGCGAGTTATCGTACTGACTACACCTTCAATGAAGGCAGGGAGGATGAGTTCAGGGCGCAAGTGGCCGTCTGCCGTGTCTTCACCATGTCTCGACGTACCAAACGTCACAAGCGTCGCGCAGAGTGGTTGTTGTTCATAATGATCGCTCTGGACTGGACGCCGGAACGGTGTCGGCAAAGATACAGGAAGCGGTTTGGCGTTGAGACGAGCTATCGCCTGGGCAATAAGCAGTTGGGCTGGACGACTTCGCCCAATCCCGCTTATCGCTTTGTGCTGATCGGCCTGGGGTTTTTGTTGCTCAACCTGTGGGTGCATCTATGTTGGATTTACACGCAAGTGGCGCATCGAGGACGACGCGCCTTTGCTCCATCTTTGTTTCGCCAAGCGCGCTTTCTCAACTTTTTGAGACACGCTTTAGAACGCGTCTATGGCACAGTCAACAGGATCAGAGCGCCAGCGGCACCGCGATTATGACGGAATAGCGCCGGAATTTTGGGACTACTGGGACTCAATAAAAAACTTCCGTCGATTGCGCCTCATGGAATTGTTCCAGGCGGGCATAATCCTTTTATGGGGCCGGCCATTCGTTTCGAGCCTGGCGCTAAACCATGTTTCATACCAGCGAAAAAATAGTCATGGGCTTGCTAAAGAGGTTTTGGTTTGAGTTTGACATTTCAGAAGATGACCTTCGCCATTACTCATCTTATTCTGGACTCGGACTGGGATGTGGAGTAACGGCCTACAACTATGAAGATGCTCTGGTCGTACTTCGTGAGCGGCTCTTCAAAAAAGACCCATTGCCACCGGTACGTAATGTCATCGAGGACGTAGATATTTCAACTCTCGACCCAGGACACGTGCTCCCAAACATAGGCGTCCCTATATGGAGAGGGGTTTGGTTTCCCCGTATCTAAATGAAGCGTGTGCAAATAAAAGGGTACTCCCTACGTGATCTTTGAAGTGATAGCAGCATTGAAGGGTAGCAGTTCTCTGAGCGTCCAATGACGATCAGTCAGCCCGGCAGCTTGCGCAAGCGTCTTGCCTTTCAATGAACCGTGCTTCCGACACAAATTGTAGTAGCTTTTGAAAAGCTGCGTCTGCGCATCGAGCGCAGTCCGGCGCTTGGCGAAACTGCGTGTCTTGCGATGCAATGGCACAACGTGTTGGCGGACCGTCCCGTTCAGGCGCTCCAAGAACGAGGTCGAGATTGGCCCCGGGCGGAATCAACTCCGCTACTCCGAAGACTACCCGTCTGCTCACCGATACCAGACGCCGCCCCGCGCGTTGTTTGATAACTTGCCCGTAACGCACTCGCGGATCAGGCACGACCTGTGACTCTTTCGGACGGCTTGGCCCCTTACGCCTAACCCCGCGTGACGAAAGAACGAGAGCAGTAGGTCAGGATGTTTCCTGATCCTGTTGAAGTCTTGCCTCCTGCTTGAGCGTACATCAGAGATTCTGGCGCTTTTCCGCGAATACAGAGCGTCATCTCAGATTAGCTGAGCACCCGTAACACCACGCCGATATGCCTGGTTGTCGGTTGCGCGCTGATTTCGTCCAGCGCCGCTTGAGCCTGTTTCTCTTTCACCTGGTGCGTCAGCAGCACTATGGTCGCCGCGTCGTGTGCCATGTGCTTCTGCATGACGCTGTGGAGGCTGACGCCGTGTTCGCCGAAGGCATGGCCCAGATTGCCGATCACGCCCGGGGTGTCTTCGGTTTCGAGCCGGATGTAGTAGGCGTTGGTCGTTTCCCCGATGGGAAAGACGTCGCTGACCTGAGAGCTTATGGGCAGTTGGAAGTATCGCGCGAAATCGGGAAGTTTCAGCGCGCTGGCGAGATTGATGATGTCGCCCACGACAGCGCTGGCGGTGGGGAAGCGGCCCGCGCCCGGGCCGTAAAGCATGATCTCGCCGACCGCGCTGCCTTTGATGAAGATGGCGTTGTTGACGCCTTCAATGCCGGCCAGCGGGTGATGGCGCGGCACGAGGGTCGGATGGACGCGCACGTCCAGAGACTGGCTGGGCGACGCGCTGTTCTCGTCGCCGGGTTGCGCCAGCCCGATCATTTTGATGCGGTATCCGAATTCCGCCGCGAGGCTGATGTCCAGGTCGCTGATGGCGGTGATGCCCTGGCGATAGATCTTTTCGACCTCGATCGGGACCTGGAACGCGAGCGATGATAGGATGGCGATTTTGTACGCCACGTCGCGCCCCTCGACGTCGTCGGTCGGATCGGCCTCGGCGAATCCGGCGGCCTGAGCCTCGGCGAGCGCATCCGCGAAAGACTTCCGCTCGCGCTCCATCTTCGTCAGAATGTAGTTCGTGGTGCCGTTGACGATGCCGGCGACGCGCGAGATGCGGTTAGCCTGCAGCCCACGCTGCAAAGTCGAAATCAGCGGGATGCCGCCCCCGACCGCAGCCTCGAAGAAGATCGTCACGTTGTGGCGGTTGGACAGGTCGAAGATCTCGGGGCCGTGTTTGGCTATCAACTCTTTGTTGGCCGTGACGATGTGTTTGCCGTTAGCGATCGCGCGTTTGATTACCTCATAAGCAGGGTCAACGCCTCCAGCGACCTCGACCAGAATCTCTATCTTCGGGTCGTCGGCGAGCTTGAACGGGTCGTTGGTGATTTCGAATTGCGAGAGGTCAATGTCGCGCGTTTTATTGCGGTCGCGCACGGCAATGGCGCGTATCTCGAACTGGGGGTTGCCGGTGAGCAGCGTTACGACGCCGGAGCCTACCGTTCCCAGGCCAAAAATCCCAAGAATCGTTTTTGCGGTCATAACCAACGCAGCTTAACGGGTCGGCCAGCATGAATCAACCAGGGAATGCGGAATGCGGAATGCGGAATGCGGAATGCGGAATGCTAGTGAATGAACTGTCTTGTGCAAGAGGCGACGCAATAAAAGCAAGTCTTTCGGAATCAATTAAATCCGCATTCCGCATTCCGCATTCCGCATTCCCTGGTTTGACACCGGCGGCGGGGGTCGGCTACTGTGAACGCCGAAAGATTAACCCAACTATTCAGGGGAAGAGCGATGAGGACAATTTTTGAAGACACTACTTTGAAAGCCGAGATGGAAGAGTCTCGCAGCCGGGGCAATGAACGCAAATCCACTTTGCCGATTCTGTGGATGACCGCCTTGCTTTTTCTTGGGGGCGTCTGGGGAGTCTATCGTTGGGTGGATTCGCACGCCGCCGTCATGCCGCCTGCGCCTCCGGTTTCGCTCGAAGATCCGAAGCAGAGGGCCGAAGCTTTCGCCAAATTCAACCAGTCCATCCTTAATGGAAACTGGCTTGAAGCCGAAGGGATGCTTTCGACCCCGGCGAAGCAAAGGTTGACTGGCGAACAGAAAAGTTTGCCCGAGAGCCTGCTCGGTAAATTTAAAGCCTACAAGATCGTCGGGGGTGAAATGACTCAGAGCATTGACACAACTGTCCCAGGGATGGTGCGTTTAGATTGCTTATATAGGTTCACCGACGACCCGGTTAACTACACGAAGATAGAAGAGAGGATCATTTCGCTGACGATCGTGATCGAGAATGGCCGATTGGTAATCGACAACTGGGAAGGGGCCGGTTCCGAAGTGCTGAAAGAGGAGAGCGGAAACAACTCGGCCGTAAAAAAATAGACGAGGTAACAAGAAGACAAGCTGAAAAGGGGGGACAGGAAGATACTTGCTTCCTGTCCCCCCTTTCTACATGTCCACATTTCCTAATGGCCACGGGGTCTTGACGGCTGCGCCCCGCCGCCTCTTTGTCCGCCAGATTCGCGCGAGGCGCCGCCTCGCTCGGGCGTACCGCGCGGCCCCGATGTCGATGACGATGACGATGACGATGACGACGAAGAGTCGCCTCTGTACGAGCCAGAATCGCCGTATCTGCCTGATCGCGAATCGAAGCCGGTGTCGACCGAACGGCGGTCAGTCGAGCGGGTAACCGCGCCTCGGTCATTGCCGGACACCACACGCGGCGAGACTTGCGCGCCGCTTGCGTTCCCTCCCTGGTCCCGATAATTGCCTCCACTGTAGTTAGGGGTGTAGTAGTTGCAATCGCGGTAGTTGTTGAAGAACCCGAACCCGTAAGGCGACCAGAACCATGAGCGGGACGGGACGAAGGTGTAAAAGTTGGAGAACTGGTCGTAGTACCAGCCCGCAGTCAGGACTCCCGACCGGCTCAGCGCTCTGACGTTGGCAGCGGTGAGCGCCTCCGCGCGATTGAAGCTCCAGGTGTCGAATTTGTCTATCGCGTCCTGGTCAAGTTTGGCGATGTCTGACGGGCCAGGCTGTGCGGACCCGGTCAGGGTCAAGACTTTCCCGCGTTTGATCTTGAGCGACTGGTTAGCCGTGAAATCGCCACGGGTTCCCAGATGAATCTCGCCCTGGCGAACCGCCACCAGCGTAGCCGACCCTTTCGCGTCGATGCGGCTCAATCCGGCTTTCGCAATCGTCAGCGCGCCGTGCGGCGTCACGATTTCTATCGGAGTTTTCTTGTCGACTTGGCCGATTTCGGCGATGACCGATCCTTTGATCAGCTCGAAGCGAACCGAGTCGAAGTCGATGCTGACGGCGCGGATTTCGGTGTTTTCGCTCAGGCGAAGATACGAGCCCGGATTGAGCAGCGCTTCGGCGAATCCGTTGGCCGCTACGCTAAGCCTGTCGCCAGCGCGCAATTGACTGCCGAGCGAGGCCCGCCCCTTTTCACCATTTTCGCCGTCGGCGCGCAGTATGTAGACTTCGCCCTCGACTCGGTTAACGAATCCAGCTTTGGTTGAGATCAGATATTGCGCGTTCGCAACTACGCCCAAGCCCAGGGCAAGCAGAAAAGACATGGGCGCTACAAGAGAAACCCTGTTCCCTATCATCAGAGGCCTCCTATGTGGTTTCCATCCATGCCTCGCTTCAGCCGCGAGGCGATTTGGAGTCAGGTAGAATTAAAGGGTACGCGGGAATTCTAATCCGCGCGGCGCAAATAGGCAAAGCAGATTAAAGCATTGCGCGAACATGCGCGCGCGCCGCGTCGCTGAGCGCGCGCATGTTGTACCCGCCTTCGAGACACGAAACGATTCGTCCCCCGCCCGTCGTCAATGCGACCTCTTTCAACCTTTTAGTAATCCGTTCATAACTCGCGTCATCGAGCAGGAGTTGTCCGAGCGGGTCGGCTTCGTGCGCGTCGAAGCCGGCGGAGATGAGCACGAGATCGGGAGAGAAACTCTTCATTACCGATTCCAGCCCCTCCTCGAACAATCGCAGATAATCCTCGGCGGGGGTCATCGCGGGAACGGGGATGTTCATCGTGTATCCCTCGCCTTCGCGCGCGCCGCGCTCGGTTGCGTCGCCCGTTCCCGGATACCAGGGGTATTGGTGCAGGCTGTAAAAGAACACGGTCGGGTCGTCGTAAAAAATGTCCTGCGTGCCGTTGCCGTGATGAACGTCGAAGTCGACGATAAGGACTTTTTGGATTCGGTCGGGGTAAGCCGCCTGGGCGTAGCGCGCGGCGACGGCGACATTGTTGTAGAGACAGAACCCCATGGCGAGCCCCGGCGTCGCGTGATGTCCCGGCGGGCGGCAGGCGACAAACGCGGTCTCGGCCTCGCCGCCGACTACCGCTTCGACGGCGCGGCAAGCGCCGCCGGCGGCCAGCCTGGCTGTGACCTCCGAAAACTGAGAGACTACGGTGTCAGCGTCCAGCGCCACGTGATCGTAGAGGGCCGCCTGCGAACATGCCTGCTCCACGCGCTTGATGACGCGTTCGGCGTGGCAGCGCAACAACTCTTCGTCTGTGGCGGAGCGCGGAGCGATCTTAACCAGGTCGTTCCAGAGGTCCTCATCGGCCATTAATCCGCCGAGCGTCGCCTGGTACCGTTCGCGGCGCTCGGGGTGATTGCCCGTGTCGTGTTTCAGGTATTCGTCAGAGTAAATAATCGCCGTTGACATGATGGCGATGGTACCCGCAAGATGGCCAATTAAGCAATCAATGAATATCGTCATCGACTCAATGCAGAGCCAGGACTGGGAATTTGTGCGGGCGATTTACCTCGAGGGCATATCAACAGGGCATGCCACGTTTGAGACCGAAGCGCCGGATTGGGAGCGTTGGGACGCCGGGCACTTGCCGCAATGCCGCCTTGTAGCCAGGAACGGCGACGGCGTTCTCGGCTGGGCCGCGCTGAGCCCGGTGTCCAGGCGCGAAGCCTACGCCGGCGTGGCCGAAGTCAGCGTCTACGTCGCGGCCTCGGCGCGCGGTCTCGGCGTCGGCGGCGCGTTGATGCGCGCGCTGATCGAGGCCTCGGAACGACAGGGCTTCTGGACGCTGCAATCGAGCGTATTTCCCGATAATCATGCAAGCGTCGCCTTGCACCTCAAGCACGGTTTCCGCGAAGTGGGCAGGCGCGAACGGATCGCGCGCCATCACGGCGTCTGGCGCGACACCGTCGTGCTCGAACGCCGCAGTTCCGTCGCCGGCGCGAATTGACCGCGACAAAACTGTGTTTTGCAAATTCCAACCAGTATGAGGAGCTGGATGCTAAATCAGGACAGCCAGGATTGGGACGTCAAACCGCGGAGGACGCAAAGGTACGCGGGCAAAGGCCAGTCTTGATCGTCCTGCGGCGTTCTCTGCGGTTGGACTCTTTTTAGTTCTTTGTACTAATGTTATGTGGCCTGATCTAGCAAAATTCACTTTCACATCTTTTCGATCGTCACGTTGGTTTAAGCCTGCCCTGGCTATCGCCGGCGCAATCGCGTTGCTCGTTGTCGTTCTGCTCGTCGGGCCAGCGCTCATCGACATCAACACTTACCGAGGGCAGATCATTACCCAATTGGAACAACGCCTCGGCCGTTCGGTCAAACTCGGCGCGATGCGACTCAGCGCGTTGCCTTCGATCAAGGTCGAGGTCGATGATGTCGCGATCGGCGACGACCCGCAGTTCGTTCAATCCGATTTTGTAAAGGCCAGGTCGGTTAAGCTCCAGATAGGGCTGTGGTCGCTGCTTAAGGGCAGCCCGGAGGTTTCGGGTATTGAATTGGTGGAGCCGGTGGTGACGTTGATCAAAGCCGGGGAGGGCAAGTGGAATTGGCGCACGCTGAAGCCGTTGCAATCGTCCGACCAGGACTCGGCGCCGGCCCCTGTAGATCTGCTCGTGCGCGACGGGCGGGTCACGCTAATCGACCGCGGCGTCAATCCGGCTGTCGAGCGGAATTACACCGGTGTCAATGTCGCCCTCGACGATTTCTCGTCGCGGCGGGCCTTCGATTTCGTGATCGGGCTGACGATACCCGGCGAGAAGGCGGGGAAAGTGGAGGTGGAAGGCGAGGCCGGCCCCGTCGATTCTCAGGATGAATCGCGGACGCCGATTGACGCCCGCGTGCGGATGCAGGACGCCGATCTGGCCGGACTCGAATCGCTGGTCGGCGCAGGGTCGCGCCATGCGGGACGCCTGACGGCGGACGTCCGCGTCAAAGGCAATCTGGCCGAAGGGCTGAAGGCCGAAGGCGAACTCAAAGCAAATCAGTTGCGATTGGCGGAAGGCGTCGAGCCTGCGCGCGAGCCGCTCGAAGTCGAGTTTGCTCTGACCGCCAGGTCGGAAAGGAAGTCGGCGGAGCGATCCGAAATCTCGCTGGCGATTGACCGGGGCGAGGTGAGGTTAGGGAAGACGAAGGCCGGCGTCACGGGCCGCGTCAGCCGCATCCCCGACGACCCCTTCATCGATTTGCAGATCAAGGGCGACGGCATAGCGCTAGACAGCCTGATCGAATCGGCGTACGCCTTCGGCTTCGGCCCGCCGCCAGGAACGAAGGCGAGTGGCGCGGCCACCGCCAACCTGCGGGCGAGCGGCGACGCGCGCTCCATTGCCCTCGATGGGCGGGTCCAAATTCGCGACCTGAGGTTCCAGAGTTCTTCGATGCCTCAGACGATGACCGTCTCGGAACTCAAACTCGATTGTTCGCCGCAGGAGATCGTCGCCGCGCCGTTCCGCGCCACGCTCTCGCAGACGGCGGTCGAATTCAACAATTTGAAGATCAGCGACTACCGCAAACAGCCTCGCGCGCATCTCGATGTCGCGACCAGCGATGCCCAACTCAACGACCTGATCAAGATCGCCGAGTCGTTCGGCGCCAGGCCCGAGTTCAGCGGGGGCGGCAGAGCTTCGCTTAAAGCCTCGATCGACGCCGGCCTAGGCGAAGCCGATCGCGCGATGAACGTTAGCGGATCGGGCAAATTGACCGGCGCGTGGCTACAGATGTCGCAGGCTTCGAAGCCGATCGATATAGCCAACGCCGACCTCATTTTCACTGGAGACAGTTTACGGATTGATAATCTCGCCGGGCGGCTCGGATCGAGTCAGATCGACGGCTGGCTGCAAGTCAAAAACTTCGACCAGCCCGTCGCGGCCTTCGATCTGAAAGCCGATCAACTGAACCTCGCTGAGGCGCGACAGACTCTGGCCTCGGGCCAGAAGCCTCAGTCAAAGAGCGCCTCGGCCGGTTCGATGCGCGCCGAGGGGCAACTCTCGGCCGGAAAACTGATCCTCGAAGGTCTGACCGCGACCGACGTCCGGAGCAAGGTCGCCCTGGCCAATCAGGCGCTCTCGCTCGACCCGCTGTCGCTGAAGCTGTACGGCGGCGCTTATCAAGGCGCCGCGCGGATCGATATGTCGGGTGGGGCGCAGAGCCCGCCCGAGATCGTTCTGAACGGACGATTCAACGGCGTCGACGTCAATCAATTCCTTTCGTCGTCGGGGGAGAAGAGCGTGATTTACGGGCGCGCCGACGGTTCACTCAACCTTCGATGCCGCGGCGATTCGCCTGACGCGTTGGCGAAGACGCTGACGGGCGCCGGGGCAGTCGCGATCAGCGACGGCAAATTCACCAGCTTCGATTTGATGAAGCAGGTCGAAGCCCTGGGCAAACTGGCTAACCTGCCCACGGGCGGGGTGGGCGCCGCGTTCCGCTCGCTCAAGACCAACCTGAAATTCGATCGGGGCCGGATGACGACGGACGCTTTGCAACTCGTCATGGAAGACCTGTCGGTGACGGGCGAAGGGGCGATGCAGCTCGGCGACGCGCCGGCTTTAGATTACAGCCTGCTCGCGCGCCTGAGCCCCGCGCTGACCAAACGCGCGCTCTCGCAATCGGGCGAATCCGGGGCCGGATCATTGCTTCAAAACATCGCGAAGGTTGCGTCGAAGCTCGGCAGTTTCTTCGTCGAGCAGGACTCGATGGTAGTGCCGATCAGAATGAGCGGGCCGCTCAGACAGCCCGCCTTCGGATTGAACACGGTGGTATTGGAAAAACGCGCGAAGGCTAGTCTGGCGCAAAGCCTCACCGAAAAATTGAACAAAGAGCTGACTAAGGAACAGGGGAAAGAGGCAGCCAAGGAGCCGGGGAAAGAGCCCGCCAAGGAGCCGGGGAAAGAGGCGGAAAAGCCGAAGCCGGCCGATATATTGAAAGGCGTGCTGGATCGTTTTAAACAAAAAAAAGATAAGCCGTAATATGGAAGAGCAGGGCGAGCCAATCCTCGAAATCATCGTCTGCACGGTCGAAGACGCCGTCGCCGCCGAACGCGGCGGGGCAAACCGCCTGGAGATCATCAGCCATTACGAGGTCGGCGGACTGACCCCGTCGTTCGATCTGGTTCGCGAAGTTACTTCGACGGTCAAAATCCCCGCGCGGGTGATGTTGCGCGAAAGCGAGCCTTTCGTAGTAAGTGATGCAAGAGAGATCGAAAGCTTGCGCGATGCGGCGCGCGCCTTCGCCCGATTGCCGATTGACGGTCTCGTGCTTGGATTTCTGAAAGAGGCGCCGGGCGGCTGCTCGGTTGACCACGGTCTGGTGTCGAGCGTTCTGGCCTGCGCGCCGAACCTGAAAGCCACATTCCATCGCGCGTTTGAAAAATTGCCTGATCCGGCCGGGGCGATCAGCGAACTTAAACGCCACCCTCAAATAGATTGCATTCTGTCCAGAGGCTATGGAGAGGCGTGGACGGCGGAACTCGACCGGTTCATTGAATGGGAGCGAGCGGGGCTGCCGGAAATCAGAATGTTGCTTGGTGGCGATATTAATGAGGATGCAATTAAAATTTTTTGCAAGGCCTCCCCGATCCGCGCGTTCCATGTCGGACGGGCAGCTCGGGATAAGGAAATGGTCGATGGCGTGGTGTTGGCGGAACGGGTGAGAGAACTGGCGGAACTGATCAAAGTTTACTGAACAAAATCCCCTGATAGAGCATAGCGACGATTATTAGAGCGAAGGGAAGAAGCGCCTTTAATCGCGCTCCACGGCGCTTCGGCTCCGTAGGTAATCAAAACGAAATGCCTACCGAAGAAACTTTTTGTTTAAATCTGGCTAGCTTCGATTTAGAATACGGCGCGGCTTCACACCCCGGAAGTCGTCTCTTCTTAAATGGCCGTTTTGCTGTGATGTCTAATGAAGATTTCATCGCGCGTTACACCAAACCAATAGCCGCCGTGTGGAAGACCGTAACGGCTCGTTACGGCGTCACCGAGCGGGAGTTTGCTGAACGGCTCGCCGCGATTCTTTCGCGCGCAAATAGCTCATCCCAATCAAGGGGCGCTAACGCCGAGGATTCAATTTCAAGCTGCATTTCGAATCTGAAAGCCGCTGAGTTGTGTTTGGCAATCGCCTGTGAAAAAGGGGACGAGTCGGCATGGCGGGCCTTCGATTCGGAATATCGCCACATCATGCAAGGCGCCGCCCGCGCCCTGACCAAGGACGAGGCCGAGGCCGAGGACCTGATACAGTTTGTCTTCGGCGAGCTTTACGGAGTGCGTCTGGATGGCGACAGGCGGTTGAGCAAGCTCGCGCACTATTCCGGACGCGGGAGCCTGGGCGGGTGGCTGCGCGCGGTCATTTATCAGGCCTTCATTGACCGCAAGCGGCAGAACTCGCGGTTCGAGCAGGTCGAAGAGGTCGCCGAGTTCGATCGCCTGGCGAACGAGGCCGCAGCTCACGTCAACGGGAGACTTTCAGCCCCGATCTCTCAACCCGACGACATCGAAGACGCGCGATTGCGCCGGGCCACGGAAGAGGCCATGACACAAGCCTTCGCGGAGATCGAACCGCGCGACCGGCTGCTCCTGAATTACTATTATTTCGACGACCTGACGCTGCGCGAGATCGGATTGATGATGAGCGTGCATGAGGCGACGATCAGCCGGTGGCTGGCAAAGGCTCAGCGCGAGGTCAAGCGCAAGACCGAAGAGATTTTGCAGCGCGGCTACGGATTGCGCCGGACCGAGGTCGCCGAATGTTTGCACATCGCCGCGCGCGCCGAACTCGACGTGCGCCGCCTTGTAATGGACGTTAAAAGCCCCTCCATCGAACGCGCCCCGTGAGCGTATTTTATTACGGCGCAAGATCTGCGCAGTCGCGGCGTTCAATGTTCTGAGTGAAAGGTAGAAGAAATTCCTCAAGGGTTTTCCCAAAAGGGGAAGTGCTCAACGGCAGGTATACATCGGCAATGTCAAACGAATGGAACAAGACGGCCTTCGTGGAGTTCGAGACCATGCTGCGGCGTCATTTGAGGAGCGGAGCCGCGCCGGTCTCAGCCTGCGCTGGTTTCGATCTGGACGCTGCCAGCTCGTATCTTGAGGGCGCGCTCGGCGGACCTCATCTGGCAAGCTACGAATCGCATCTGGCCGGATGCGCGATATGCAGGCGTCATCTGATCGAACTGGCGCGCTTGGCGCAGACCGCGCCGAGTTTTGAAGCGCAACCCGCTGCAAAACCGGTTCGAATTCCAACCTGGGATCGGTTGAAAGGAGCCGTCGCTGGTTGGTTCGATCTTTCGACCTGGAATTTGAAATGGCAGATAGCAGGCGCTACCGGCGGAGCTTTCGCGATACTGATCGCCGCGCTTGGCGCGCACTCGTTGTACCGTGCGTCCAATCAAACTGCTCGTGTGTTCAGCGAAGCGAGCCCAAACTCGCAGATCGCGCTTGCTGGACAAGTAGATCAACCGCTCCAATCGCCTACTCCAGACCCTTCGACGCTAGGCTTAGCCGCGGTCGCCGAGGAATCGTACGCGATTCAATCAGCGCAGTCGCGAGCTCCTGTGCCTGCGCCAGATGTCGGACTTAAAGCGAACGCGCCGTATATCACCGTTCCGGCTCGGGTCGAATCGCTTCCGCTGCCCGTGAATCAACCGAGTGAAGCGCCTGTCGCGCCCAAGCCGGGCGGCGTTGAAGCGCTGCAGAGCCTGCCTACTCAACCGCAGACTTTTATACCGATGAACGATCCGAGTAGGGGCGGCGAATCGGTTTTGAACGGTTTCAGAGGAGATTCCAGGCGATCGTCCACAATAGAGACTGCTCAAGGCCCTCGCGACCTTCTGCGGTTTCAGCCGTCGTTGATCGAGCGCAGGCCAGAATCACGCCCCAAGCCAACTCCCGAGAAACAACGTTCGAAGCTGGCCCTATTGCCTGAAATAAAGGTGTGGAGCTTGCCTGAAATCGTGAAGCGAGCAATCGCCCCCTTCAGTAAATCGGATTCCGACACGGAGTCTGTGCGAAAGGCGAGACCTGATAAGCAGGAGGCTTCGGACAACGCGCCGCCCAAGCCTATGCAGATTATGATCAGGGATAAAATTTTCTGCTTTGAGAAATGCAAGGGCCCTGACCTTGAAAAGATTCGGGGTATGTGGATTGACCGGGAATATGATTTTGAAAAGCAGAAGTGGAACCTCTGGACTCTAAAGAGCGGCAGCGAGGAGTACAAACAAGTTCTGGCCGACGAGCCTCTGCTTAAGGAATTTTTCGATCATGGCCCGATCCTCATTGTCTGGAAAAACAGAGTTTATAAGGTGCTGAAATAGGAGAAGACTGAGCGGTAGCCGGTAATCTGAAGAGCCTTCAGGCGCCGCGGCGACGCGAGAGAAACGAAAGAGAGTGATGAAAAAGCAGTGGGCGGCGGAGACTGATCCGCCGCCCACTGCTTTTTCATGGGGCCTATAACCTTCTTTGTTGACCAGCCTTTTGCCGACAATCGCCAAGCCTGATACCATAGGGCCTCAATTGGCGGCGCCTGGCGTTGACTGGGACTTAAGGCAGCGCGCTTGTCGCCACGATCATCCACCTTAATAGTCATCCTATAATCATCCTTCAAGGAGATCCTCTTGAATCGGATCAGAGTTTTGCCGCTATCCGTCGCGCTACTGTTGGCCATATGTCTGCCCGGCGGCGCGCAACAGGTTCAAATTTCGTCGAAGCCGAATCCGCAGATCGAGAAGATTCTCGGCGAGATTTCCGCGGCCAATATCGGAGCGATCATGCGCAAACTGGTCGGGTTCGGCACGCGCCACACGATGTCGCCGCAGGACGACCCCGCGCGCGGAATCGGCGCGGCATGGCGCTGGATCAAGGAAGAGATGGATCGTTACAGCCGCGAATCGGGCGGGCGGCTGATTGTTACCACGGACGAGTTCATTCAGCAGCCGACGCAGCGCGTGTCGCAAGCGACAAAAGTCGTCAACGTCGTCGCCACGCTCCCCGGCTCGCAACCCGAATCGAAAGACCGTGTCTATGTCGTCAGCGGGCATTATGATTCCTGCGTCTGCTCGCAGGGGATGGCCGACGCCACGAGCGACGCGCCGGGCGCGAGCGACGACGCCTCCGGCACGGCCGTCGTAATGGAGATGGCGCGCGTCATGTCGAAATATCAATTCGACGCGACACTGGTGTTTTTAGCCGTCGCGGGCGAAGAGCAGGGGCTGCTCGGCGCTGCGCATTGGGCCGAAGAGGCGAAGGCGAAGAACCTGAACGTCGCCGCGATGTTCACCAACGACATTGTCGGGAACACGCAGGGCGGCAATGGCGTGAAAGATAACGCGCGCATCCGGGTCTTTTCGGAAGGAGTGCCGACGACCGAGACAGAGGCGGAAGCCCGCATACGCCAGTTGAACGGCGGCGAAAACGACGGCCCCTCGCGGCAACTCGCCCGCTATATCAAAGAGGCCGCCGAGCGCTACCTGAACAATTTCGAAGTGACGCTGGTCTTCCGCCGGGATCGTTACGGGCGCGGCGGCGATCACAACGCCTTCCTGCAGCGCGGCTATCCGGCGGTGAGATTCACGGAACCGAATGAGGATTTCACGCGCCAGCACCAGCGCGTCCGCGAAGAGGACGGGGTCAAATACGGCGACGTGATCGAGATGGTCGATTTCCCATACATTGCGCAAGTCGCCCGCGTCAACGCGGCGGCTATGGCTTCAATGGCTCTGGCGCCCGCAGCTCCTTCGGACGTCAGTTTCAAATCTTCGCGTCAGGAGTACAACACGACTCTGACGTGGAAGCCGAACGCCGAGCCAGACGTCTCCGGCTACCGCGTCGTCTGGCGCGAGACTTACCAGCCGTTCTGGCAGCGCGGCGTCGACGTCGGGAACGTGGCCGAATATGTGATGAAGGGACTCTCGAAAGACGATTATTTCTTCGCAGTCCAGGCGATTGACAAAGACGGCAACGCCAGCGCGCCTTCGTTCCCGAAACCGCCGCCCCGTCCGCGGCGGCAATAATATTCCTGGTCCGTCGAGGTTTTATGAAGTATCGAAAGTTCCACTCATCTTTTTTGTCAGCTTTTTTTTTGTCGGCGGTCGTCATGACCGGTTCTGCGGCGGCTCAACAGCCGGCCAAGATAAAACGTCCCGTCAAGAATCCCCCGCAATTCCCAAACATCATCGATCTGGAAAACAAAGATGCGAAGCAGACAGATCGACAGGCCGATCAGCAGGACAACGCTCCGGTCGCCGACGCTGGAGGCCAGACCGATTCGCTGGCCGTGGCGGTTCAATCGCTCGCGAACGAGCTGCGGGTGTTGGGGCAAGAGCTTCGCTCGCTGAACATCCGCGGGCAGGCGCAGTTCGAGATGTTGCGGATGACGCGCGCCGATATGCGGATCGATTATTACGAGCGTGAACTGAGGCCGGTGCGCGATCGCATCACAGCGCTCGAATCAGACGAGCAAGTGTTGCGGCAACTGATGACGCGCGAGGGGTTGTTGGCTCAGACCGCGAGCATGCCGACCCTCAACCGCGAAGAGTCGATGAAGCAGCTGAGAATCCAGCACGAGGTGCGATACCGCGCCATCCAGTTCGAGCAAGAGCGCCTGCGGAAGCTAGAAGCCGATCTGACGGCGTCGCTCAAAATTTATCAGACTATCAGCCGCGAAACGGAACAGAAAATTCAGGAAGCTGAAGACACGTTGAAGAATATCGAGTCCGGACGAAAACAATAGGGAATAGGGATGTCTTTTCCTTATTCCCCACCTCCCATTCCCCACTCCCTATTCCAAGGAGACACGCATGAGCCATGAAAATCTTAAGCGCAGAGATTTCATTAAAGGCGCGGCCACGGCGGGTTTGAGCGCGCCGTTGTTAGCCGGCGAGAGTCCGGCCGAAACGCCACGACAGAATCAATTGGCGGCATTAGGCCAGGCGCGTCCTGTAGTAATCGCCAGCGAGAACGGCGCCAACGTGCCGAAGCGCGGCGTCGAGCCGCGCGGCGTCAGTTGCGTCGAACTTGCGATGCGGATGCTGAAAGAGGGCAGAGACACGCTTGATGCGGTTGTCGCGGGCGTCAACATCGTCGAGGACGACCCCGACGACGACTCCGTGGGCTACGGCGGATTGCCGAACGAAGATTGCGTGGTCGAGCTGGACGCAAGCGTGATGCACGGGCCGACGCGACGCGCCGGGGCGGTGGCCAACCTCCATCGCATCAAAAATCCGGCGAGCGTCGCCAAGGTCATACTGGAGCGGACGGATCACATTTTGCTGGTGGCCGAGGGCGCGTTGCGTTTCGCGCTCAAACATGGGTTCAAGGATCAGGATTTGCTGACCGAAGAATCGCGCAAAAAGTGGCTCGCGTGGCGCGAAAGCCTGAGCCCCAAAGACAACTGGGGGCCGAGCTGGCACAAGACTGCGCCCGCGGGCAATGTCAAAACCTCGCAGACGAAGCTTTCGCCTGAAGAGATCGCCCTCAATAAACGCATCGAAGAGATTCTCCGCGACCGCCCGACCGGCACGATTAACTGTCTGGCAGTTGACGCCAACGGGGACATTTCCGGCGTGACGACGACCTCCGGGCTGGCGTGGAAGATACCGGGACGCGTCGGCGATTCGCCGCTGATCGGCTGCGGGGTATACGTCGACAATGAGGTCGGCGCGGCGGGCTCGACCGGGCGCGGCGAAGAATGCATCTACATCAACGGCTCGCATACGGTGGTCGAGAATATGCGCCGCGGGATGTCGCCCACCGAAGCGGCGATGGACGCGGTCAAACGCGTCGCGGCGCGGTACGGCCATAACAAGGAAGAGTTGGCCGCGCTCGGGAACATCAATTTTTACGCCGTCAATAAGAAGGGCGAATACGGCGCGGCCTCCTTATGGAAAGGCTCGAAATTCGCCGCGCATGACGGCAAAGAGGCGAAGCTCATCGAGTGCGCCTATCTTTACGAAAAAAACAAGTGATTATCGGGAAAGCGTAGACAGGACGATTCAGAACGGAGAAAATAACCGCGGCCTATATCTCATTATCTATCCCGATCAATCCTGTCTGAATAGGAGGCAAAATAAGTGGAAGTTTGTGTTGTTGGGACCGGCTACGTCGGTCTGGTGACGGGCACTTGCCTGGCGTATCTGGGGCATTCGGTGGTTTGCGTCGACATCGACGAGCGCAAAATCGAAATGCTCCGCAGCGGCCGGTCGCCGATTTATGAGCCTGGGCTGGATCAATTGATCGCGAGCGGCTTGCAGCGCGGCAATCTGCAATTTTCAACCGACATCTCGAAACCGGTCAAGGAGTCCGAAGTCATCTTCATTGCGGTTGGGACTCCGCCGCTGTCGAGCGGAAAAGCCGATCTGTCCTATGTCAAAGCCGTGGCGCAATCCATCGGGCGCGCGCTCGATTGCGAGCGGCGGCGCGTGATCGTCAACAAATCAACGGTGCCGATCGGCTCTGGCAACTGGGTCGATATGCTGGTCAAAGAGGGGTTGAGCGAGAATCCAGCATGGCTTGATAAACTGGCGAGCGCGGCGAGCGCGCCGACCGCCGACCTGACGGGGAACCGGCGGTCGAACGTCGGCAAACCCGAGGACATATTCCTCGTCGCGTCGAATCCCGAGTTCCTGCGCGAAGGTTCGGCGATCAGTGACACGTTCTATCCCGACCGAATCGTAATTGGCGCGACGGACAGTTACGCGGCCGAGAGGCTGCGCGCGCTGTACGAGCCAATAGTCGAGCAGACTTTCACTCCCCCGGCCTCCGCCCCTCGCCCCGCCGACGTCACCGCGATACCGGTGGTAACGACCGACCTGGCCTCGGCCGAAATGATCAAGTACGCGGCCAACGCCTTCCTCGCTACCAAGATCAGCTTCGCCAATGAAATCGCCAACATTTGCGAACGCGTCGGCGCCGACATCAAGGAAGTCGTGAGAGGCTTCGGGCTGGACAGCCGCATCGGGCCGAAGTTTTTGAACGCCGGCGTGGGCTGGGGCGGCTCCTGCTTCGGCAAAGACGTCTCGGCGCTGATAGACATCGCCAAAGAGTATGGCTACGAACCTGCGCTGCTCCATTCAACCGTCGATGTCAACAAACGCCAGCGCCATGTGCCGGTGCAGAAATTGCAGGAGGCGCTGAAGATCATCAAAGGCAAAACCATCGGCCTGCTGGGGCTGGCCTTCAAACCGAACACGGACGACCTGCGGGACGCCCCCGCAATAGAGATCGCTTCCGAACTGATCGAGATGGGCGCGAGGGTGAAGGCTTACGACCCCATCGCCAATGACGTCTGCCGACGCCAGTACCCTGAACTCAAGATAGAGTACGCCGCCGACGCGATGGCGCTCGCCAAAGATTGCGACGCCATCATCATCGTCACCGAGTGGGAAGAGTTCCGCTATCTGGACCTCAATCAAATCGGAGAGGTGATGAACGCGAAGGCGCTCATTGACGGGCGCAACCTGTTAGATCCGCAGGCGGTCGAAGAGGCGGGATTTAAATATCGAGGGATTGGAAGATGAAGGGGTGAAGGGGCGCCTCTTCACTATGAGGGAGAGAAAATGCGAATTCTTATCACCGGCGGCGCCGGTTTCAT
>DATCXQ010000552.1:0-4921 GCA_036565725.1 Blastocatellia bacterium | reverse complement strand
TAAACAAGCGGCCGCCTCATAAGCCGGCCGCTTGTTTACGCGCGCGGTACTGTACCAATGCGGTTCAAACGAAACAGGGGGTGGGATATGAGAAGAGAGTTCCGCAGAGGTTGCGCCGTGGTCATCGGTTTGGCGCTCATTTCTTTGCTATTCGTGGCCGCTGACAAACCCGCCGCGTCCACAATTACATTCACCAAAGACGTTGCGCCGATCCTCTTCAAGAGTTGCGCCGAATGCCATCGGCCCGGAGAGATCGGGCCGATGTCGCTGATGAGTTATCAAGAGGCGCGCCCGTGGGCCAAGGCGATTCGCGAGCGCATCGTTGATCGTTCAATGCCGCCGTGGAGCGCCGATCCGAATCATGGCGAATGGGCCAACGACCCGCGCCTCTCGCAGAAAGAGATCGATACCGTCATCGCGTGGGTCAACGCCGGCGCCCCGAAAGGCGACGATAAGGATATGCCGCCGGCGCCGAAATTCTCCGATGGTTGGACAATCGGCAAGCCGGATGTGGTGCTCGAAATGCCGGAGGAGTACACAGTCCCGGCCGACGGCACTGTACCCTACCTCTATTTCACGATGCCCACCAACTTCACCGAAGACAAATGGATTCAGGCGATGGAGATCAGGCCCGGCAATCGAAGCGTCGTCCATCACGTCATCGCCTATTCTCAGGAGCCCGGGGCGAGAGTAAGCGGCGAGGGTGAATTGGCTCGCGGCCGCACACACCTCGGCGGCATCACGCCGAACAAGACCGGCATTCAGTACGGAAACGGCTACGCGCGCCAGATCAAGAAGGGAAGCAACATCGTCTTCCAGATGCACTACACCACCAACGGCCAGGTCACCAAGGATCGCACGAAGATCGGCTTCGTCTTCGCCAAAGAAGCGGCGAAGAAGACGTTGATGACGGGCAACGCCGCTAACGGGAGATTCGTCATTCCGCCCGGCGATCCTAACTACGAGGTCAAATCGTCGAAGACCTTCAACGAAGACGTGATGATCACGTCGTTCATGCCCCACATGCACGTGCGCGGGAAATCATTCATATACACGGCGGTCTACCCCGACGGACGTTCGGAAATCCTGCTCAACGTGCCGAAGTACGACTTCAACTGGCAACTGACTTACCTTCCCAAGAACCCGATTCTGTTGCCGAAGGGCACTCGGCTCGATTGCGTGGCCCATTTCGACAATTCCCCGAAGAATAAATTCAATCCCGACCCGACGCAGACCGTGCGCTGGGGCGATCAGACATGGGAAGAGATGATGATCGGCTGGTACACATACGCCAGCGCGGGGGAACCACAGAAAACGCCTGCCGTAAGCAGCTCTTCATCGTCGCGGTAACTTTTCACTCCCTATGTTGAGCGTCCGGCGAAAATTTTCAGGCCGGACGCTCAACACAATTCTTTCTTCAGCCGGAAAACCCCGCACAGCCTCCATCAATCCTCAATCCGCCGCGCCAAAAATGTTTGACAAAGTAGTTTGCGCCGGCGGCGACGAGGGGTAAATATTGATCGCGGACATCTTGTGCAAAATCGCTTTCTCTGTTAATTGAAGGGCTCTGAAATATCACATATCGGGCGCCCCATGAGTGAGTATCCGGCATTGCCGTACCACGAGATTGCCCTCTCCTTACTACACCACATGATCGGACAGAACATTAATTAAAAGAACAGCGGGCAGGCATGACCTGCCTGCAATCCCCAAGGAGCCGAACCGAACACGGCGGCTCCACCGAACGGCAGACTTTCCCCCAGGAATCGTTCATGTCCCGAGCGATGTCCTGAAACATTGAAAAAGTTCGTATCCCCGCCTTCAGGCGGAAGTATTCCCTGCAAACAATGGAAAATTTTGTAGTCCCGCCTTCAGGCGAAAGTGTACGCAGGAAACGAAATGGCTTTTCTGCGCACGCCTTCCCCTGAAGGCGGGACTACGAATTTTCACAAGGAGGTAGCCTTGAGCAAGAAGTCAACCAAACACGCCAGAAAGGACAGAATCAAACCAGAATGGCAATTGCGGCTCTACATCGCAGGTCGGGCCGTGAAATCCACCGCCGCGTTCGCCAATCTCAAACGCCTCTGCGAGGCGCATCTGGTCGGGCGCTACGAGATCGAAGTAATTGACCTGCTGGAAAATCCCAGGCTCGCAGCCGGCGATCAGATTCTGGCCGTCCCGACGCTCGTGCGGAAATGGCCAGAACCGGTCAAAAAAATCATCGGCGATCTATCGCAGACCGAGCGCATCCTGCTCGGCCTCGATTTGCCCAGAGCGCAAAGGGGGGGGGACGCCTATGAAAGTTGATATTCCGGCGCCGCTCCGCGCCGAGAACGCCGAATTGCGGGCCCGGCTCGCCGAGGCGGAAGAGACATTGCGCGCGATCCGCAACGGCGAAGTCGATGCGCTCGTGGTCGGCGAGAGACTCTATATGCTAGCCGTCGCTGATGCGGCTTCAACCAAATTGCGCGGCCGGGCGCTCGAAAAAGACGAGTTGCTTACTCAGATTGCTGATCTCACGCCGACATTGCTGACGCGGTGCGGCCGCGACTTGCGCTATCTTTTCGCCAATCGAGCGACAGCGGATTTCTTTGGCATAGCCCCCGAGGAAATTACCGGTAAAACCATTCGTGAAATTTTGGGTGAAGACGCGTTTACAAGAATTCTCCCTTATATCGAACGGGTTTTGCAGGGTGAACGGGTCGAATTCGAAACGGAAATTACCTATCCAGCCGCCGGACAGCGTTTTATGTATATCGCCTACGTGCCTGAGTACGACAATCAAAACAATGTGGTCGGCTG
Organism: Blastocatellia bacterium; assembly: GCA_036565725.1. Classification (GTDB taxonomy): domain Bacteria; phylum Acidobacteriota; class Blastocatellia; order RBC074; family RBC074; genus JAJVID01. The sequence goes on along the minus strand of DATCXQ010000552.1, from coordinate 2,119 downwards.
GTTTGCGACAGTTACCGACATCACCGAACGCAAACGGGCGGAAGAAGCCTCTATGCGTCTGGCCGCCATCGTGTCTACATCCGCCGATGCGATTTTGAGCAAGACGCTGGACGGGGTTATCACGAGTTGGAACGAGAGCGCCCAGCGGATGTTTGGTTACACGGCGGAGGAAATCGTCAATCAGTCGATCTTGCGTTTGATCCCGCCCGAACTTCAATTTGAAGAAGAGCAAATTCTGGCGCGGGTCAAAGCCGGCGAAGTCATCGATCATTACGAAACAGTCCGGGTGACGAAAGATCGCCGGCGGATGGATGTTTCGCTGACGATTTCGCCGATAAAAGACAGCGCGGGCAAAATCATCGGCGCGTCGAAAATCATCCGAGACATCACCGAGCGCAAGCAGGCGGAAGAAAAACTGCGCGAAAGTGAAGAGCGCCTGCGGTTGGCCCATAGCGCCGCCAATATCGGCACGTTCGACTGGGATATCGCCGGGGGCCTGTCCGTATGGGCGCCGGAAACGGAGATGATGTGGGGATTGCCCGGTGGAGGGTTCGGAGGGACCTACGATGATTGGAAAAGGCAGGTGCATCCGGAAGATCTGCCGGGGGCGAGTGACATGGTTCGGCGCGCTCTTGCCAATCCGGATACTCCGTACTCGTTCGAGTATCGCATCATCCGTCCCGACGGCTCCGTGCGGTGGATCTATGCGAAAGGCTCCACCATTCGAGATGAATCAGGCCGGCCGGTCCGCATGATCGGCATCAATATGGACGTGACGGACCGCAAGCAGGCCGAGGCCGAGCGCGAGCGACTGCTGGCTGAAGAGCAACGCCTGCGCGAAGCAGCCGAGGCCGCCACGCGCGCTAAAGACGAATTTCTGGCCGTCGTATCACACGAATTGCGTTCGCCGCTCAACGCCATTCTCGGCTATGCGCGGATGACGAGCGCAAAATCACAAGACGCGGCGGTGGTCGCGCGTTACGGCGAGATCATCGTGCGCCACGCAAGAATGCAGCAGCAATTGATCGAAGACCTGCTCGACACGGCGCGCGTCATCACCGGCAAGCTCAAACTCGAACTCGCGACGGCGGACTTGCGGCTGGTGTTGGAAGAGGCCGTCGAGGTAGTGCGCCCGGCCGCCGAAGCTAAACGGATCGACCTGGCGATGCGGATTGGCCGGGCGCCGAAGCAGTTGTTTTGTGACGCTGCGCGGCTACGCCAGGTGGTCTGGAACCTATTGCAGAACGCGATCAAGTTCACGCCCGAAGGCGGGCGCGTCGAATTGCGAATGAACCGGGCCGGCCAGCGCGTCCAAGTGATCGTCAGCGACGACGGACGCGGCATCGAACCGGACTTTCTGCCCGCCGTCTTCGACCGGTTCAGCCAGGGCGACATGTCGCGCACGAGGCGGCACGGCGGGCTGGGCCTGGGCCTGGCGCTGGCCAAGCAACTGGTCGAGATGCACGGGGGAACCATCGAAGCGGCGAGCGAGGGCGAGGGGAAGGGCTCGACTTTCACCGTCACGTTGCCGCTCGGCGCGCCGCAGGTCGCCTTGTACGCGCAGCCGGAGCGGCCTGGCGCGGAAATCACCACCAGGCCGGGGACCATGTCGCTGAATGATTTGCCGCGCCTGGACGGCGTGCGCGTGCTGGTGGTGGACGATCAGGAAGAGACGCGGCTGATGATCACGCAATCTCTGGGCGAATGGGGCGCGGCGGTGACGGCGGCGGCCTCGGGTCGCGAGGCGCTGGCGCTGATCGAGGGAGCGACGTTCGACGCGCTGGTCTGCGACATCGCCATGCCGGAAATGGACGGTTACGAGGTTATCACCCGTCTGCGGGCGATGGGAGGCGCCCCTGAACTGTCCCACCTGTCACGATTGCCGGCCGTCGCGCTGACCGCGCTGGCGCGCCCCGAAGACCGTATGCAGTCCCTGGCGGCAGGCTTTCAGATGCACGTCGCCAAACCGGTCGAACCGGCCGAGTTGATTATGGTGATAGCCTCTCTGACCCTGAATCAACGGAAAGGCGCGATGAGGAATTGAGAACCTGTGTCATCAATCTTCTTACCCGCTCCGCCTCGACCGGGTTCGCCCAATGCCCGTCCACTTTGAAATACG
>DATCXQ010000534.1:0-13062 GCA_036565725.1 Blastocatellia bacterium | reverse complement strand
ATATGAAAAAGATAGCGCTTACACTCATAATAATTCTAGTCGCATTATATTTGGCGGCCTATCGCCCGTGGCGGACCGGCTGGCAAAAAGAAAAAGATTCGACCGGCGGCTTAAATGTCGCGCAAGACGGCAGGCGCCCGGCCACAGGCGCGCCAGACGTCAATCAGTCAGTTAAAGACGTTCAACAACCCGTCAAAGAGGTCAAACAGCGGGTCACAGACGCGCAAGGCGCGAAACGGCATGGTAAAGGCGTCAAACCTTCGATGGCCGGCATGCGACGGGACGTGAAACAGCGGGGCCCCGACCTCGAAGTTCAGGTCATCGAAACGCAAGCTGTCGAACGACTGACCATAGACGTCGCGCGCCCGACCGAATACATCGAAGTGATATCTATAGAATCCGAGGGGGAATTCAAGGAGCCGTCCGCGGAGCCCATGTACATAGAGGACATGACAGGCTCAAGCGATTGGCCCACAGCGCGCAGGATAGACGTAGCTGTCCCTGCGCCTCAGGAATGTTCAACGCCTTATGTCTGGGTCGAATTTCGCGGTCAGTAGTTCTTACGCTAGTCTGACTCGTCGATGAGCCACTGGCGACGCGGGCGCCGCATGACAATCGGTTGTATCCGCCTCGTTGCGGGGAATCATTGTACTCTTCGATGAATCTCTCAGCGGGGTCGCGCCAGCCGATGCCCAGGCTGGTCGAAAAGCTCTTCGTAAGTTGAACCGCGCCGGGTAAAGCCCCATCTTCCACCAGGTCTCGAACCCGGCTCCCAGCAACTTTATCACTTATGACCAAAATTGACGCTCCGATTTCGGAAACGAAGAAGTAACAGAAAAAAACTCGAAGTCTAAACTCTATTCAAATGAAAACGCATGAATCAGTCTCCCGCAGAGAGTTTCTCGCCAACGCCGCGCTGACTGCCGGCTCGGCGGCTGTTGGCAATCCTGGCTGGCCAGACTGGCCCGCGAGCGTAAGCGCCGCTTCGCCCACAACGGGGGCAGGCTGGTTTGACCGTCCCATGCGCTGGGCCCAGCTCACGCTGGTCGAAGACGATCCGGGCAGGTACGATCCCGCGTTCTGGCTCGATTACTTCCGCAGGACTCATTCCGACGCGGCTTGTCTTTCCGCCGGCGGTTGCGTGGCCTACTATCCGACCAAAGTTCCTCTCCACTACCGCAGCAAGTATCTGGGCGACCGCGATTGCTTTGGAGAACTGGTGGCGGGGTGTCGCAAACTCGGAATGAATGTTGTCGCCCGTACCGATCCGCATGCGGCTCATCAGGACGTCTATGACGCGCATCCAGACTGGATCGCCGTCGACGCGCAGGGCAGGAAGCGCAGGCATTGGGCCGATCCGGAATTATGGGTGACGTGCTGTCTCGGGCCTTATAACTTCGATTTCATGACCGAGGTGACGCGCGAGATCGCGCGTATGTATAACGTGGACGGCATTTTCAGCAACCGCTGGGCCGGTTCCGGCATGTGCTACTGCGAGCATTGCCAACAAAATTTCAAGAAGTTTTCGGGCCTGGAGTTGCCGCGCGCGGCAAGCCCGCAGGACGAGGCGAGGCGGCAATATATCGTGTGGCGGCAGGAGCGGCTGTTCGAACTTTGGAGACTCTGGGACGCGGAGATCAAAAAGATCAACCCGAACGCGAGTTTCATTGCGAACGCCGGCGGCGGGGCGCTCAGCGATCTCGACATGAAGACCATCGGGGAATTGGCGCCGACGCTATTCGCCGATCGCCAGGCCCGGCGCGGTTTGATGCCTCCCTGGGCGAATGGCAAAAACGGCAAGGAATACGGCGCGACGCTTGGCCGCAAGGCCATCGCCGGCATCTTCAGCGTAGGCGTTGAAGAGCCTTACCGTTGGAAAGACTCCGTCCAGAGCGGCGATGAGATTCGGCTCTGGGTGGTTGACGGGATCGCCCATAATCTTCGGCCCTGGTTCACGAAGTTTAACGGCAAGGTGATCGATCACCGCTGGCTCAAAGCGGTTGAGGACCTGTACGGATGGCATTACAAAAACGAGCGCTATCTGCGGAACGAACGATCACTCGCCCGCGTGGCGATGGTCTATTCACAGCAGACAGCTACGTATTACGGCGGCGACCAGGCGAGGGCCAAGGTTGAAGATCACGCGCTCGGGTTTTACCAGGCGCTCGTGGAAGCGCGCGTCCCATTCGACATGGCGCATGACCGTATGCTCGATCCGGCCCACCTGGGGCAATACCGTACGCTCATTCTGCCAAACATCGCCGCGCTATCTGCGGAACAGTGCCGGCAGATCGCCGAGTTCGTTCGGGCCGGCGGAGGTCTCGTAGCAACATATGAAACATCGCTCTACGACGAGTGGGGAATTCGGCGACCCGATTTCGGACTGGCGTCGCTATTCGGCGCCTCATTCGACGGTCGTGTCGAGACCAACATCCACAACTCTTATCTCAATGTCGAGAAGGACCCGCAGACCGGCCGGTTTCATCCAATCGTTCAAGGGCTGGAAGACGCCACGCGCATCATCAATGGCGTGAATTGGGTTCACATGCGCCCAAACGACTCGAACACGGAGGGGCCCCGTCAGAGAGGATACGCGCCGCTGACGCTTGTACCGTCATATCCCGACCTTCCGATGGAACAGGTTTTTCCGCGCGTCGCGCGCACAGACATTCCAGGAGTCTTCGCCCGCCAGGTGGGACGCGGACGCGTTGTCTATTTCCCGTTCGATATTGACCGGACGTTTTGGGAAGTGCTTGCCGTAGATCACGGGCTGGTGTTGAAGAACGCCGTCGCTTGGGCGAGCAACGAAGAACAGCCGCTGGCTGTGGAAGGACGCGGCATGCTGGACGTCTCGCTCTGGATGCAGAAGGACTCCGTCACAGCCCATCTAGTGAACCTGACCAATCCCATGACTATGAAAGGGCCGATCCGCGAAATCATCCCCGCGCCGCGGCAGCAGGCGCGCATTCGCGTGCCGGACGGTCGCCGCGTCCGCAAAGCGCATTTCCTCGTCAGCGGAAAAACGCCGGTCTATAGTGAAGCCGGCGGCGTGGTAAGCCTGACGGTACCGTCCATCGATCTTCACGAAGTGATCGCCCTCGATCTTAAATGAAGCGTATGCATAAATCGGTTCCATTTCAATTGGTTGACCGCATTCAACGTTAATTTGAACACGCTTCAGCTTACATAAGCGGCAGGGGCAACAATGAAAGCGAAGAGATATATCTACCTGAGCGGCTATCTTGCCATGTGTTTGCTGATGAGCTATGCCATGGCGCAGGAGGGCGGGCAAGAGGGGTGGTGGATGAAGGAGCCGATTCGGTGGGTCCAGACCAACTTGAGGCAAACAGACGCGGGGCTTGACGCGCGCCGTCTGGCCGAACAACTCGCGGACATGCGCGCAAATGTAGTGCTGATGGGCATGGGGGGAATCGCCGCCTATTATCCGACCGCGGTTGAGTTTCATTATCCCAGTCCCGATTTGCCAGCCGGCCGCGATATGTTCGGTGATGTTTTGAGGGAAGCTCACGCGCGGCGCATTCGCGTCGTCGGAAGGTTCGACTTGAGCAAGACGCGAAAGGCAGTCTTCGACGCTCATCCGGAGTGGTTTTTCCGCCAGGCCAATGGAGAGCCGGTAATCTACAACGGTCTCTATTCTACGTGCGTCAACGGCGGCTATTACCGCGAGCAGGGAATGAAGATTCTGTCCGAAGCTCTCGACAAGTACGCCGTTGACGGGCTGTTCTTCAACATGTTCGGCAACCAGTCGCGCGATTACAGCGGGCGCGAGGTCGGGCTGTGTCATTGCGACGCCTGCGCGAAGAAATACAGAGAGAATTATCACAAGGAGATTCCCGACAAGCCCGACGACGATTATCGCAAGTTCATGTTCACTTCATCGCGCGAAGTGGCTGCGGCCATCGGCGCCCTGATTCACAGCAAGCGGCCACAAGCCGGGTACTTCAACTACATTCAGGAATACACCGACGGAATTATGTCGGAATCGAACACCGCCGTGGCGCGTCCCCTGCCGCTGTGGCCTTACTCCGCCAGCGATAATGTGAATCGCGCGCGCAATAGCCAGCCGAGAAAGATGGCCGTAGATTTGAACATGCAGTTTGTGGATTACTGGTGGCGCTTCGCCACGGTTCCTGCCCAGGAGATCGCGTTGCGGTGTTGGCAGAACATCGCCAGCGGCGGGGCGCTTACGTTTGAGATGAATGGCGCGTTCGATCAGCAGGACCGGCAAGCCCTGGAGGCGGCCAAACCTATCTTCCGCTGGGTCGCCGCGCACGAGCAGTACTACGCGGGCCAGATCAGCGCCGCGCGCGTGCTGCTGCTCGTAGGGCCTTCCAACACCGGACGTGTCTATGGCCTGGAACCTTATCGTGGATTGTTCCGCCTCCTCGCCGAGGAACACGTTCCTTTCGCGGTGTCGAACAATATGGATTGGGTGGGCAAACGCGAGTTCGATCTGGTCATCTGCGCCGATTGGGCGCCCGCCGGATTGAAGCAGTACGCCGAAAATGGAGGACATGTTCTGGTCGTAGGCGCGAATGAACCGGAGTTTGAGGTCGTCCCGGTGGTTAAGACCATCAATGAGATTCGCGGTTATGTTCGGGTGCGCGACCACGCGGCGTTCCCATCGTTGAAGGATACTGATCTGCTGATGCTGAACGGGCCGTTCACGGAATTGCGGGACGACGGGCCGGCTTTGTTAACGCTCGTTCCACCCTCGATGTTCGGCCCGCCTGAGTTCATTCACATTGATATGAAGGACACTGACACGACCGCCATTGTGTTCCGGCGCCTCGGCAAGGGAACGGTCACGTGGGTCCCATGGAACCTGGGCGGGATGTATTACCGCCACAGTCTGCCGGCGCACGCAGGGCTGTTTCGTGACGCGTTGAACCGGATTCTCCCGCGGCGCCAATTGCGCTCCAACGCGCATCCGCTCGTGGAGATGACGTTAATGCGCCAGGGGCGGCGCGTATTGTTGCACTTGATCAATCTGAGCGGGCACTCGCAGACGGGCTATTTCGCGCCGATTACCATGAGCGGCATCCAGGTTCAGGTCGCCGGCGCTTTCAAGTCCGCGAAAACGCTGCGCGCGCCGCGCAATCTGGAGGTCAAAGTGAACCAGGGATATTCCGAATTCACGATCCCTCAACTGTCGGATTACGAGTTGGTCGTAATTGAATAGGTTATGATGTACCTCTCATTGCGACTATGCGAGGAATGCTCTTTACCTTCCATCTTCCGTTGGCGGATTGTTACGGCGCTTAGGTAGGCAATGGCGCCGGCGTCAATCAATGAGTAACACGAGGAGCCTTCAGGTCGCGTTGCGACGCCCTAAGATAATGAAAAGCGCAGTTCGTAGTCCCGCCTTTAGGCGGAAGCGTTTGGCGTCACGGAATGGATCTGCGTCCGACGCTTCCGCCTAAAGGCGGGACTACGAACTGCTTTTCTGAGGAACTTATGACAAGTAAATGGCGCGTAGCCATTCTAGGGCTGGGACATTGGTATTCAGCCTACAATTTGGCCAGGGCGCTGCGGGAGTACCCGAAAGCCGAATTGGCCGCGGTCGCCTGGCATAACAGCGCGCAATTGGCCGCCTTCACCAGCGACTTTCAGATTCCTGGCTACCACGATTACGGCGAACTGCTAAAGCTAGAGGACATTGATCTCGTTCACATCGCGACGCCTGTTTCCGAGATGGCGGATTGCGCGATCAGGGCCGCGCAGGCTGGCAAGCACATGGTCTTGGGTAAGCCGATGGCCATGACGATGGAAGAGGCGGATCGGATGGTGGAAGCCGTGGAGTCGTCCGGCGTCAAATGCGTCGCTTTTCAAGGGACCAAGCGCCTGCGCTCGGGCGACCTGAAGGCGAGGATCGAGGCCGGGGAGATCGGAGAGATCATCCTGATGCATCAGACGGCGCGATGGTCTATTGCGGAAGACTGGTATCGTTCCGGGTCGCCCGGATGGTTCGCTGACCCAAAGCAGACGCCGGGCGGAGCTTTCATAGACGAAGGCATCTACTGGCTCGATCAACTCAGGTGGCTGGCTGGGAGCGAAGTGATACAAGTGGAAGCGAAGATGGCGAACCTGGTTCATCGTGACATTGAAGTAGAGGACTGGGGCATGGCGACTCTCACTTTCGCGAACGGAATCATCGCCACATTGGAAGCCGCGTGGACGATCAATGCTCCGCGTCCGACCGGCCCGTCGCCCAAGCAAAACTGCGTCCTCCGTTTAGAGGTGATCGGCGCGCGGGGCGAAATCATCGATGAAGGACTGCGCGTGCCGGGCAGGGCGGTGCTCGCGGCCGGGGCCTCCGGCTGGGTCTTTGAGCGAGAGGCCGGGGAGCCGTTCGGGCCGCCTTCCCCATTCCCGTTGGATCATTTGATTGAATGCGTCGAGAGCGACCGTCAATCCGCCGCTTCGATCCAGGAGGCGCGCAAATCATTCCGCGTGGCGCTGGCTGCATATCAATCGGCGCGCGTAGGGCAACCGATCTCCCTTCAGTGGTGAACAGCGCTGAGGTTTGTCGCGTCGAGAGACTGCTGACAATACTTGTAGCCGACCCAGATCAGGATCACGCCTATGAACTCAGCGATGTAGAGCAATTCCGTATGCCCCATCCGGCTGCCCATCCCGCCAACGCCGGGCAGTAGAGCGCCGACGGCGATGAAGATGTTGCCGATTGAAACATGGCGCGATTCGGGATGGCCGAAGAAACGGATTGCCGAATAGATTGCTCCGCCGACCAGAAAAAGAGCCGCCAGACTGTTGATGAACGGCGACACGCGGCGGATGGATTGCCAGGCGAGCGCTTTGCCGCTGAGTATTGTCGGGTCCACTAAATCAATCCGCACCGGTGAAAGAATGACGAAGATTGATGTGACGCCGACAGCGGCGAGCAGTAAAGCAACAGCGATGCGCCCGGCTCGCGCGCCGAATAAAAGATAGATCGTGCCGACGGCGAGCGGCGCGCCGCCCAGCAGCGCCCCGGCAATGTACCAGGCCTTGAACAACGCCGATTGCCAGCCGAACAACGTGACCAGCGACTCGATCAATGTTCCCAGACCGTAAGTTCCGATCCCGATCCCCCACCAGAGCAGATGATACGATTGCCGCTTGAGACGATAGCGAGCAAGAATCACCCAGGCGAAAGCGGCGGAAATGATTGTCGAAAGAATCGGCAGGTAAAGGCTCAATTCGACAAGTAGCGGCATTAGTTCTCCAGAATTCGATATAACGTCCCCTTGGAGCCTATATTAAAAGCCGGTTAGTCCAACCTGAAGTCTTATCTATTTCATTCTATCCGGTAATCAGGCCGTATCTCCATGAAATACTTTTCCGATTTTAGCATCAGTTATTGGAGAGGGAGTTTGAGCATGGACAGAGGTTCCGGTCTCAAGGCCACTTGGAGTGTTTTAAAAGCCGGTTAGTCCAACCTGAGGCATACATAATAGCCATAGGAGCGCAGCGCAGCTCCCCTCGTCGAGGGCGTCGATCTCGACAAGCGCTCAAAGGGCGCAATATCAAAGGGCTGGCAAGCCCTTTGAGCGCTTGATGACTCACTCGATACTTACCGGCGCTGCGCTCCTATGACTATTATTTTTTTTGCAAGGGGCGCCTGTCCTTATTGTTCTTAGGATTGACAGGGCAGATATCCTCCCGTACTTGAGTTGATTTGTGATCCCCGGCGCTATGCCAGGCCGGGTAGCACGCGAAAAACAATGGCTTAACGCCTCCAATCTCATTTTTTTGCCGGAACGAGAGGCGTGTTGATTATGGACGCCCGGACTACGGGAGCTTACGCAATTTCGGCTTTACTCGCGAAGGCCGTCAGCGGCGGCAATGCGCGACCTGCGAAAATCGGACTCGATCAAACCAAATTCAAGGCTGAACAAATCCAGCCCCAATGGAGGAGCCCACGTATGCGAACTCGGATCGTTCTCTTTTCATTTGTATTGCCTTTATTTTTGCTGGGATTGTTATTTGAAGTAAGTCCTGTACGTTCGGGCGCATCCTCGCAAGGTCAAGACGAGGTATCCATAGCTCAATTCGCGGCTGCTCTCAAAGCGCAAAAACATGCGGACGCGAAGTTGACCCGCAGCGAATCGGCCGAGCTAAAGTTTCAGGAGTTGAGCGCAAAGTTACAACGGGCCAGAGCCGTGCGGATAATCGTTCAACTGCGCGTCGCCTTCCGTCCGGAAGGCGCAATGCGGCAGGCGGCCGAACGACTGGCGCAGCGCGCCTCCATCAGACAGGCGCAGGACGAACTGTTGAATGGCGTTCATATTCGTAATCCCCGATCGCTCAAGCGGTTTAAATTTCTTCCTTACATCGCTTTTTCCGTCGATGCGGCTGGGTTGGCGGCTCTCCGCTCGTCATCACAGGTGATCAACGTTTACGAAGACCTCTACATCTCTGTTGCTCAGGCTCAATCTCCAAGCGTCTCTTTGATCGGAGCGCCGAACGCGTGGGCGAGCGGTTATACCGGCGCGGGGCAGACCATTGCGATACTCGACACGGGAGTAGACAAAAATCACCCGTCGCTGTCCGGGAAAGTCGTTTCGGAGGCATGTTATTCGACCGATGATCCCGAATTTGCGATAAGTCCGCTCTGTCCGGGCGGCGCTACGGAGTCGACAGAACCCGACTCGGGTCTCAATTGCACAGTGACGGGAGATTGCGCTCACGGGACGAGCATTGCAGGGGTCGCGGCGGGCGTCGCCATAGACGCCAACCTCATCTCGATCCAGGTCAATTCCATCGTCAACGACGCTGATTTCTGCGGCGGCGCCACCCCCTGTATTCTTACTGTGGAATCCGATCTGATGAGGGGGCTAGAGCGCGTCATTGAACTAAAGGAGACTTACAACATAGCCTCGGTCAATATCAGCCTCGCCTTTGACGGGTTCACCGGTAATTGCGATGCCATCAGTTTCATCAAAGCAGCGATTGATCATTTGCAATTCGAAAGGATTGCGACTGTCATAGCTGCCGGTAATGGAGGCTTTGCCGACGCTCTCAGTTTTCCCGCTTGCATCTCTTCGGCCATCAGCGTGGGCGCGACTGGAGACGGCGTTATTCTGCCTGCCGATGCGATAGCGCCTTTTTCAAACAGCGCCTCGTTTTTGAATTTGCTTGCGCCGGGCTATTACATCTCCGCCCCGATTCCCGGCGGGGGATTCGATAACGTTTCAGGGACTTCCGTGGCTGCCGCGCATGTGTCCGGCGCATGGGCAATACTCAAACAACAACTCCCTGCCGCCCATGTGTCCGAAGGGTTGAGCAGGATGATAAACTCCGGGATAAACGTCACCGACCCACGCAACGGCGTCAGTAAACCCAGGATCAGAATCGATGCCGCCATCAGTTGCTTGCAAAATGTGCCCGCGAACAGATGGAAAGGCGAATACTTCGACAACACCGAGCTGTCGGGCGATGCTGTGATGATACGCGATGACGGTACCAGTTTCCTCAACATGAACTTTGGCGATGGAAGTCCGAGTTCGGTTTGCGGGCCTGGCGCGGATAATTTCTCGGCCAGATGGACCCGGACGGTTAACCTTACAACGAACATCTACCGCTTCACGGTCACGGCGGATGACGGGCTGCGGTTTTATGTCGATGGCCAACTGAAGTTGGATCGCTGGAATGTCACTGCAGGCGCCAACACGGTCGACGTGTTTGTGAATAGTGGAGATCACGAAATCAAATTGGAGTTCCAGGAGTTTGGGGGGACGGCGAGCGCCAGTGTTTCGTGGACTACGCCATGCGTCGAGAATGTTCCGGCGGCTAGTTGGAGAGGCGAATATTTCAATAACGATCAACTGGCAGGCATTGCTACAATGGTGCGGAATGACGGCAACGAATTTCTAGACTTCAACTGGGGGGACGGAAGTCCCAGTTCCACATGTGGGCTTGGCGTGGATTTCTTCTCTGCGCGCTGGACTCGGGTCGTCGTTTTCAACGCCGGGACCTGGCGTTTCACCGTCACCGGCGATAACGGGGTGAGGCTTTATGTCGACGGCCAGTTGGTGATAGATCGATGGCTCGACACAGTTGGGACAAACACGGCCGATGTGAACTTATCAACAGGCACGCATCAAATCAAACTGGAGTACTTCGAAAGTACGGGAGCCGCGCGGGTGAGCCTCTCGTGGGAGAACGTACCGCCTCCCTGCCCTCCTGATCCACCCAACCCGCCTTGCTTTCCAAATTGCTCCTCTGGTTGTCAGTGGCAGTGGAGCGTCGTTCATTGCCGGTGGATCTGCGGCCAATCGTCAATTATCGTTGATGTCGCTGGGAACGGGTTTGATTTAACCTCTGCGGAAAATGGCGTCAATTTTGATCTGAATGCGGACGGAAGCGCTGAACGCTTATCGTGGACGTCTCCCGACTCGGACGACGCATGGCTCGCGCTGGACCGCAATAACAACGGGTTCATAGATAACGGCTCCGAGATGTTTGGTAACTTTACTTCACAACCTGATCCGCCGGCCGAGGTGGAAAGGAACGGCGTCCTTGCGCTTGCCGAATTCGATAAACCGGCAAATGGCGGGAATGGTAATGGTCGAATAGACGGCGGGGACGCCGTCTTCCCCAGGCTTCGTCTATGGCAAGACAAAAATCACAACGGCGTCTCAGAGCTAAATGAGCTTCATACGCTCTCCGAGTTAGGCGTGGTTATTTTGAGATTGAATTATCGAGAATCCATGCGGACTGACCAATACGGCAACGAATTCCGTTATAGATTCAGAGTTCGCGATGTCCTGGGCGCCCATGTCGGTCGACGGGCGTGGGATGTTTTCCTGTTAAGACGGTAATGGTTTTACGTTAAATTGAACTCCTTGAGACGGCAGGTACCGCGCCTGCCGTTTTTTATTTGCGCCAATAATGACTGTGAGGCGTCAAACCGGCGCATTTCTCCAACTTCAGCGGCCTCGAAATATTACAAGTTTTGTAATAAAATGCAGCTGGAGGGGCGGATATGACCGGACAGCGGTTGCGGGAAGCGAGAAAACTGAAAGCTTGGAATCAGCAGGAAGCGGCGCTGCGGCTCGGCGTGTCTCAAACCTATCTCTCCCTCTTGGAGAAGGGAAAACGGCGCGTGCCGGAGAAGTTGGCGGTCAAGGCCGTTCGCGTCTACGGATTGTCTGAGGCGATGCTGCCCGTAACATCTGCCCCGGATCAGGCGCCGGTCGCCGACGAAGGCAAACTCGCCTCGGAACTGGCGACGCTCGGTTATCCCGGCCTGTCCCACCTCAAATCCGGGGGGAAGAAAAAGAATCCCGCGGAGTTGTTGCTTTCAGCGCTCGGCAATGACAATCTTGACAGTCGTCTGGTGGAAGCTCTGCCCTGGGTCGTGTTGAAGTTTCCGGACCTGAACTGGCATTGGCTCACTCAGGCGGCCAAGTTACGTGATCTGCAAAACAGGCTTGGGTACGTGACCAACGTGGCGCGCAGGCTGGCCGAACTACTCGGGGAACGCGAGAAGGCCGCGTTGCTGGCCACGGAAGAATCAAGATTGGAGCGGTCTCGCCTGGCGCGCGAAGACACTCTCTGCCATGAATCCCTGACCGAAGCGGAAAAAAAGTGGTTGCGAAAGAACCGTCCGCCGGAAGCCAGACATTGGCGACTTTTGACGGACCTTAGCCCGGAGCGACTCGACCATGCCGTCTGAACAAATTCCCGAACCTTGGGCGTCGTTTCTGTCGCAGGTGGATGACCATCTTGGCGAAGAGGTCGAACTTCATTGTTTCGGCGGCTTTGTCATAACGATGCTTTACGGTCTCGCGCGAAGCACAGTGGATGTAGACGCGCTACCGGCGGTCAAAAGAAGCGCGTGGGTACGTCTGGCCAACCTGGCCGGTAAAGGGTCTGAACTCCATCAGAGGTACGGAATCTATCTGGACTTTGTCACTATCGCCACAGTCCCGGAAGATTACGACCAGAGGCTGACGGAGATGTTTCCGGGGGCGTTCCGGCGCCTGCGCCTGCTGGCCTTCGACCCCTATGATCTCGCCCTGGCCAAGCTGGAGCGCAACATTCAACGGGACAGGGATGACGTGAAACATCTGGCCCGGACAATTCCTTTCGACCTCGAAGCGTTCAAAGATCGCTACCTGAAAGAACTACGGCCTCTGCTAGGCAATCCGGATCGGGAGGACCTGACGATGCGACTCTGGATTGAGGCGATTGAAGAAGATCGGCGCCGACAGGGCGCGGGCGATTGACAATGTTCCGAATCAAGCGGCAATACTTTAGAAGACGACCTGCGCTAAACCAGGACAGCCAGGATTGGGATATCAAACCGCGGAAGGCGCAAAGGTAGGCAGGGAAAGGCCTGTCTTGATCTTCCTGCGGCGCGCCTCTGTGGGTGGACCCCTGTACTTAATGTTACGTGGTCTGATTTAGTTGAAGCTCGCGAGTCGCGTCCGAGTTAGCTATCGCAAGTAGTTTAGAAAACATGGTCCCGCAAAAAAATGAACAAACGACTCTCGGAGGGTCGTATAGCGCGTTATGACTACCGAAAAAATTGACTCATCGACTTCTCAGCAGTCGCTCCGGGTGTGGCCCGGCTTGATCGCCGTGGCGCTGCAGTGGCTGACCTGGTACGGCGTCCCCATTGTCGCGCCCGAGTCCTTTATGGTCGTGATGATTGGCGGACTCGCGAGCACGTTGGCGGTCCTCGTGTGGTGGTTGTTCTTCAGCCGTGCGCCCTGGGCCGAACGAGTGGGCGCCATCGCGCTGATGGTCGTCGCGGTGGTCGTGACAAAGCGCGTCGTTCACCCGTCCATTGCGGGCGGAATGATGGGGATGATGTTGCCCATCTTCTCTATCCCCGTCTTGAGCCTCGCCCTCGTCGTCGCGGCGGCGGGTCTTCGCCTGACCGGCGGACTGCGGCGATCGGCGATGGTCGCCGCGATTCTTCTCGCGTGCGCCGCGTTCACGGTCATCCGAACTGACGGCATGAGCGGCGCGGGCGGTTCGGATCTCCACTGGCGGTGGACGCCGACTCACGAGCAACGGCTCCTCGCCCAG
>DATCXQ010000524.1:0-6584 GCA_036565725.1 Blastocatellia bacterium | reverse complement strand
AAGAAAAGACGGTTGAATGTAGTGACGAACTCACAACAATCTCAACCGTCTCTCCGCGACTAGATAATCATTCGTCCTCAACCGGCGTTAAAACGCCGGCCTAAGCTCAACCGTCGCTCCGCGACGAAAAAGCGCCTATCTTGGGAACGCAAAAGATTTGGATTAATGACAATCCTCACGGTCGAGCCACCGCCAGCTCCCGTACACTGATCTGATAACCGCTCTAGGCGCAGCGTGAGCGCATTTTGGGATGCGCTTTGGCTACAACCGAAAAGATTGGAGGACGAAATGTTTCAAGACTTGCGGTTCGGCGCGCGGATGCTGCTCAAGAGCAAAGGTTTCACGGCTGTCGCAGTGTTATCGCTCGCGCTCGGTATCGGGGCGAATACCGCCATTTTCAGTGTAATTGATGCCGCAATGTTGCGGGCGCTACCCGTCGAGCGGCCGGAGCAATTGGTTCTCTTCAGCCGGCTCAATCCACAGGGCGACGGAGCAAGTTTCACCTATCCTCAGTTCGAGCAATTTCGGGAGCGCAATCAGGTCTTCGCCAGTGTTTTCGGATTCGCCTACCGCCAGCCCAGGGTAAACATCGGCGGTAGTGAGGAAGTGGCTTTAGTCCAGCTTGCATCCGGCCATTATTTTTCCGCGTTGGGGATTCAGTCCTCGCTCGGCCAGACCATCGCGCCGGCCATCGATCGCGCGCCGGGCGCTGTAGCCGCTGATGAGCAAGTGGCGGTAATCAGCGACAGCTTCTGGCGGAGGAAGTTTGCGCGCGACCCCGCCGCCGTCGGCAAGAGCGTCACGATCAATGGGAGCGCCTTTAACATCATCGGCGTGGCGCCGCCCGGTTTTTTCGGCGTCTCGCTCGATTATGTGGTTGATGTTTGGCTGCCGCTCACCGCTCAGCCGCTGCTCGATGGCCAGTCTGCGTTGAATGCGACCGGCGCCAATTGGGTGAGAGTTATGGCGCGGCTAAAACCGGGAGTTTTCCTGGAGCAAGCGATCGCTGACTCCGATCTCATCTTCCATCAGTATCTGCGCTCAGTGAACGCGCCTTCGGAAGCGATTGCGCAGAGAGTCGGGTTGACTCCGGGAGGCAGGCCGGTCTCAGACATGCGTCAGGTTTTGTCACAGCCGCTGCTGATGTTGATGGCGATCGTCGTCTTGGTGTTGCTGATCGCGTGCGCCAACCTCGCCAATCTGCTGCTGGCAAGGGCGGCGTCGCGCCAACGTGAAATAGCCGTACGTCTAGCGCTTGGCGCAAGCCGTTTCCGGCTCATCCGGCAACTGCTTACTGAAAGCATGATGCTCGCCATTCTCGGCGCCGCGGTCGGGCTGTTTGTAGGCAAATTGGGCAGCGATTTGTTGCTGGCCCTGACATTCAATGGGCTGGCTCTAGGCCCGCTTCCCTTGCCTCTTACTTTCCGGCTCGATCTGCGACTTCTAGGCTTCACGATTTTGATCGCTCTGGTCGCCGGAATGCTGTTCGGACTGACGCCTGCGTTGCGCGCGACCAGGCCTGACCTGGCGCCAGGACTCAAGGAAAATAGCAGTCAAGCGAGTGGGCACAGACGCAGGCGATCATTGAACCGGTTCCTGGAAGCGGCGCAAATGGCGGCCTCGCTGGTCCTGCTGATTACGGCGGGCTTGATTGTACGCAGCTTTCAAAAGCTCGCCGACGTGGACCTCGGCTTCAATCCGCAGGTCGTTCAAGTACGAGTCATGCCGCCGCCAAACTACACCGCCGCTCAGCGTGACAGCGTGTGGCAAGCAGTGGAGGAAAAAATCTCGGCTTATCCGGGCGTGGTCTCCGCGAGCGCTTCACTGCCCGGTTTGTTCGGCCGGATGAATTTCTACACGATGGCCTCAGTCGAGGGCGCGCCTCCGCGGCAGCGACCTAGTGTGGAGCGCGATAATGATGTCATCTTTTTCGTCTAGCCAGGATTCTTCTCCACAGTTGGAATGCCGTTGCTCCAGGGACGCGACATTGGCCCGCAGGATCAACAGAATTCTGTCAAGGTCGTGATCATCAATGAGACGATGCGCCGCCGCTTGTTCCCCAACCGAAACCCGATGGGCCAGCGCCTCACTCTGGGAGGAAACGACTGGCTGGAAGTCGTGGGGGTGGCGCCGGACGTGAAATACAACAGCGTGCTCGCCGAGGCCCCGGCAATGCTCTATCTGCCGCTGACGCAAGTTCCGCCGTTTATCGTATCCGGGCCAAGATTCTTCGAAGTTCGCACGACAGCTGATGCGGCGGGTTTCGCCGCGCATTTGCAACAAGCCTTGCAAAAGCTCGACGGAAATCTTTTGGTCGAGTCTCGTCCGCTGGCCGATCTGGTGGGCCAGTCTCTGGCGCTGCAGCGCTTGATTGCCAGGCTTACCGGCCTCTTCGGATTGCTAGGGCTGTCGCTGGCCTGCGTCGGCGTATACGGAATTATGTCGTACACGGTGGCGCAGCGAACCGGCGAGATGGGAATTCGCCTGGCCTTGGGAGCGCAGCGCAGAGACATCATCCGGCTTGTGTTGGGGGAAGCAATGCTACCAGCGTTGGGAGGAGTCGCGATCGGACTGGCCGGCGCCCTGGGCGCGACGCGCCTGGTGGCGAGCCAGCTTTTCGGCCTGGCCTCGGCCGATCCTGTGACAATCTCGCTGGCGACACTGCTAATGGTCGCAGTCGCCTCGCTGGCGGCCTACTTTCCCGCCAGAAAAGCGTCACTGGTGGAGCCAACGGTGGCATTGAAATACGAATGAGTGTGATTGATGTCTGATTCGATGCGAACAACTCGCTTTCGATTCTGGCTCTGGCTGATCCGCGTCGTCGGTGTGATCGTGCCGCTCCGCCTGCGCGCAAATTGGCGGCGGGAGTGGGAAGCGGAGTTGCGCCATCGCGAAGAGTTGCTCGCCCAATGGGATCGGCTGGACTGGGGCGGCAAGCTCGATCTGCTGCGGCGCAGTACGAGCGCATTTTGGGATGCGCTGTGGCTACAACCGAAAAGATTGGAGGACGAGGTGTTTCAAGACTTGCGGTTCGGCGCGCGAATGCTGCTCAAGAACAAAGGCGCAGCGGCCGTGGCCGCGCTGACGTTGGCGCTCGGCATCGGCGCGAATACGGCGATCTTCAGCGTGATTTACGGCGTCCTGCTGAAATCGTTGCCCTTTCCCGAGGCTGACCGGTTACTTGTTCTCAACGAAGCGTCAAAGACGACGCCGGTAATGTCGGTGTCGTACCCGAACCTGCTCGATTGGCAGCGACAACAAACTGTCTTTGAAAACATCACCGCGTATTTGCCGGATAACGTGGTGTTGACCGGCGCGGGCGAGCCGGAGCGCATAATTGGGCGCTCCGTGACGGCGAATTTTTTCGCCACGCTAGGCGCGCAGCCCTCGCTCGGGCGAGCCTTCACAGAAGACGAAGACAAGCTCGACGCCGAGCGCGTGGTGATTCTGAGCCATAGGGTTTGGCAGAGGCATTTCAACGGCGATCCGCATTTGATCGGTCAGACGATTCAACTCAACGGCGCGAGCCACACGGTCGTGGGCGTGACGGCGGCGGACTTCGATTTTTACGGACGGCGAAATCCGAACAACGACCTCTTTCTGCCGATGGGGCAGAAGGCTGGACAGGATTTTAGGAGCGATCGCGGCGTTCACCCCGGCATATACGCCATAGGGCGCTTGAGGCCGGGCGTAACGATCGAGCAGGCGCGCGCCGAGATGAAGGCGTTGGCTGCGCGACTGGGGCGCGAATACCCTAAAGAGAATGCCGACCACACCATCGAACTGAACCCGTTCTTTGACGATTACGTCGGCGATATACAACGACCGCTCTGGATCATTCAGGCGGCCGTCGGTCTTGTGCTGCTGATCGCCTGCGCGAACGTCGCCAACCTATCATTGGCGCGAGCGGCTTCGCGTCGGCGGGAGATCGCCGTGCGCATGGCGCTGGGCGCGGGACGGTCGCGCGTCGTGCGTCAACTGCTTACAGAGAGTCTGCTGCTGGCGGCTGCTGGCGGCGCGCTGGGAACGTTGCTCGCCGTCTGGGGCGTTCATCTGCTCGTGAAACTCAATCCCGACGGCCTGCCGCGCCTGGATGATGTGGCTGTGAACTGGCGCGTTCTCGGATTCACAATCCTGCTCTCGCTGCTGACCGGGGTCCTTTTCGGACTGGCTCCGGCGCTGCGGACAGCGAAAACTGACGTTCATGACACGCTGAAAGATTGCGCCCGCAATCTATCGGCCGGCGACGGCCGTCTGCGCGGCGCGCTCGTTATCGCGGAGGTCGCACTGTCACTGTTACTGCTGATCTGCGCGGGGCTACAGCTGCAGAGCTTCTGGCGAGTGCTGCGCGTCGATCCGGGCTTCGACGCGGAGAACGTTTTGACGATGCGCGTGCGGTTTCCCGACGCCAAGTATGACAAGGCCGAAAAGAAGCTGGCTTTTTACGAGGAAACGATGCGCCGCGTCGCCGCATTGCCTGGCGTGCGTAGCGTTAGCGTCACGAATGGATTCCCGCTTGGCGCCGCTATTGTGTTCGGTTACTCTGTCGAAGCCCAGCCCGCGACGCAACCCGGCGAGGAACAGGAATGTATCATTCAATCGGTCAGCCACGCTTACCATCAAGTCTTAGGCATCGGGTTGTTGTCCGGGCGCTATTTCATGCCGCAGGATAACGCCAACTCTCAACCGGTGGTCATTGTTGACGAAGATTTCGCCCGTAAACATTTTGCGGCTCTTCCGCTGAGCGAAGTCGTCGGCAAACGCGTGCTCGTCGGCGGAGACAAGATGCCCTGGCGGGAGATCGTCGGCGTCGTGCGGCACGTCAGGCACTTCGGGCGCGAAGAAGGAAAGGGGCGGCCGGAGATTTACCGCCTCTGGTCGCAAATGGGCGAAGGCTGGGTCGCCAAACGCATGTACGCGATGGATCTGGTCGTGAAGACCGCCGCTGATCCACTCGGCTTCGTGGCGCCGATCAAGCGCGAGATTCAAGCCATAGACAAAGAGCAGCCGCTCGGCAATGTGCGAACAATGGCGAGCTACCTGGATGAATCAGTCGCCACGCGACGTTTCACGCTGCTGCTGCTCGGATTGTTCGCGCTCCTGGCCCTGTTGCTGGGCGCGGTGGGGATTTACGGCGTGATGGCGTACACGGTCACGCAGCGCACACAAGAGATTGGCATTCGTCTGGCGCTGGGCGCACAGACCGGCGATGTGTTCAAACTGGTTGTGCGACAAGGGCTGGCTCTGGTATTAGTCGGCATCGCAATCGGTCTGGCAGGCGCTTTCGCGCTGACTCGCCTGATCGCAAGTTTATTATTTATGGTGAGCGTTACGGACCCGGTAACTTTTATCAGCCTTCCGCTCCTGTTGGCGGCAGTCGCGCTACTGGCTTGCTGGCTTCCCGCGAGAAGGGCGACGAAGGTTGATCCGTTGGCCGCGATTCGGCGCGAGTGAAACACGTATGAGTTTGCAAAAAAAAATTGAAACGCGGGGCAGGGAAGAGTCACTAATCCCTGTGCCGTCGCATTTTTCTTGAAACTTATTGAACGTTTTTGACGAACTTTCATGTGACATCGCGACGCCTTGAAATGATGAAAAGTCCAGTTAGTAGTCCCGCCTTTAGGCGGAATCGTTCGGTATCGCGGAATGGATCTGTGGCTGACGATTCCGCCTAAAGGCGGGACTACTAACTGATATTCTGAGGAAACACCATGAAACAAACAGCTCTTCTCATCTCGCTTTTCCTTGGGGCCGGCTTGCTGGCGTTAGCCTGGGTTGTGAAACGCGATAGCGTAAATGTACGGGCTTCGACGCAGGGGGATATTCAGAGAACCTTTTCCGCCCGACCTGGAGGCAGGTTGATAATGGAAGTGGAGCCGGGTTCCATTGAAGTGAAGACCACTGGCGATTCCCGGATTGTCGTGGACGTTCTCCGGAAGGTCGAATGGTCGAGCGACGCCAGGGCGCAGGAGATCCTGAGCCAGCATGAGGTCAACTTCGAACAACAGGGAAACGACCTTATGATCCGCGCAAAAATGCCGAACGGATTCCTGCGGTGGCGTCGTTCCGGTCTCCAGGTGCGGTACGTGGTCTCTATCCCGACCGAATTCAACGTCGACCTTAAAACATCCGGCGGGGGCATCCGCGTTGACGATCTGCGGGGCGAAGTGCGGGTGAAGACTTCAGGGGGCGGTTTGCAGTTCGGGAAGATCGAAGGCCCGATCAACGGAACCACGTCTGGAGGAGGCATCACGCTGGCCGGTTGCAATGGAAAAGTGGATGTCAGGACGTCCGGAGGAGGGATAAACATCGGGTCGGGGACGGGCGAATTATTAGCCGAAACCTCCGGCGGTGGGATTGAAATCGCCGATTTTGCCGGCGACGCGGTTGTCAGGACCAGCGGCGGCGCGATCAGAATAAATCGCATCGAGGGTTCCATTGACGCTTCGACCTCCGGAGGCCCGATCGTCGCTGCGCTCGGCGGCCAGCCTAAGAAAGATTGTCGCCTCCACACCTCGGGCGGAGGAATTACGGTGGGGTTGGACGAGTCCCTCGCGCTGAACATCAACGCGGAAGCCAGCGGC
>DATCXQ010000521.1:0-5583 GCA_036565725.1 Blastocatellia bacterium | reverse complement strand
GGCGCGGCCACTATAGATTTGATGATTAGCCACAGAGGGCACAGAGGGCACAGAGGGAGCATTTATCTTCTCTGTGCCCTCTGTGCCCTCTGTGGCTAATCATCTTCATACATTTGAGTACCGATAAAGGCTATCTCAATCGAAGTTGTAAGCCCGCTTCGCCAATCTGTAAGCCAAGTCGTGGATCATCTCCTCGGCGTCGTCCATGTCCACAATGCCACGCACGACCAATCCGGCGATCCAGTTCGCGTCGACGCGGCGCGCCAGGTCGTGTCGCGCCGGAATTGACGGGAAGGCGCGCGTGTCGTCGTTGAAGCCGGCGGTGTTATAGAGGCCGGCGGTCTCCATCGCCTGATCGCGGAAGCGGCGCATTCCGTTCAGGCTGTCGTTGAACCACCAGGGCGGGCCGAGTTTCACCGCGGGGTAATGCCCGGCGATCGGCGCAAGCTCGCGCGAATAGGTCGTCTCGTCGAGCGTGAAGAGGATCAGCGTCAATCGCGCGTCATTGCCGTATTTGTCCAGCAGCGGCTTCAAGCCCCGCGTGTAATCGACCTGAACGGGGATGTCGCAGCCTTTGTCGAATCCGAACCGCTCGAAGACCAGCGGGTTGTGATTGCGGTAAGAGCCGGGATGGAATTGCATGACTAATCCGTCTTCCACGCTCATCCGCGCCATCTGCAACAGCATGTGGCCGGTGAAGAATTCAGGATCGTGGCCTTTGGCCTCGCCCTTAAGCGCGCGTTGGAAGACAGTGTCGGCCTCCGCGTCGGAAAGCTCGGAGGTCAGCGGCGTCAAGGCGGCGTGGTCGGTGGCCGTCGCCCCCATCGATTTGAAAAACGCGCGGCGGTTTTCCAAGGCTTCGATCAGACGTTTGTAGCTCGTGACCTCAAAACCGCAGATTTCGCCGAGCGCCGCGAGGTTCTCCCGCCAATCGGGCCGGTCAATGTTCACAACGCCGTCGGGCCTGAATGTCGGAACGACCCTGCCTTTCCAGCCCGACTCTCTGATCGCCTTGTGATGAACGAGCGGGTCGTGCGCGGGGTCGGTCGTCGCCAGGATTTCGATGTTGAACCGCTCAAACATGCGGCGCGGGCGGAAATCCGGCTTCGTCAGACAATCGGCGATCTGATCGTAGATTCGCTCGGCCGATTCGCCGCCGAGTTTCTCGTCCACTCCGAAAACATCGCTCAGTTCGTGCGCCAGCCACATGCCCGTAGGCGTCCCGCGAAACAGATGGAAATTTTCGGCGAAGGTCTGCCAGATTTTGCGGTGGTCAGTTTCCACCGCGCCTCCGTCAACTCGCGGGACGCCTAGAGATTCCATCGGGATGCCCTGAGAGTAGAGCATCCTGAAAATGTAGTGGTCGGGAATGAGCAGCAGGTCGGCGGGCGTGCCGAATTGATAGTCGGGATCGGCGAACATCCGCGGGTCGACGTGGCCGTGCGGGCAGATCAATGGCTTGTCGGCGACCTCTCGGTAGAGACGCAGCGCGATCTCTTTCTGTCCCGGGTCTGGATCGAAATAACGATCCGCAGGTAAAGCGACTTTCTCTGTCACAGCTATCTCCTATTTGAATTAGAGGGGACGGTACACGGATTTTACGGATGCTGACTGATCAGGACGGATGATCAGTATCAATCCGTATCAATCCGTCAAATCCGTGTACCGTCATGCGTAATGAATTGCTAAAGCTTGATCAGGTCAGCGATCTTCACCGGCTTGCGCTGTTCGATGCTCCTCATCGCCGCGACGCCGGTCAGCAGAGACATCGCCCCGGCGCGCGAACCAGCCCGCTGCTTCAACGGGTCTGGGACGTCGGGTTTGAAGATCATGTCCTTCAATTTCGGGTCGGCGCCGAAATGTCCCCCGAGGCCGATCTTCATTTCGTTCAATTCCGACTTGCCGAAGTTTTTTGTCACCCGAACCTCGGCGGTCGCGGGAGGCGTCCACGGCTGGCGCTCGTATGCCCTGACGTCCAATCGGCCGTCCATTCCGTTGAAGGCCAGGTGGTAACCTTCGTATGGCATGAACGTGTTGAGCGAATAGCTCATCAACGCGCCGTTGGAATATTTCACGTTGGCCGTCATCGTGTCCCAGATGTTGATGTCCTCGCGGTAGACGCAGGCGTCGCGCAGGTAGCCGTCCTCCGACTCGCAACCGGCGTAGAGCTTCATCAACTGCGCGTCCCTGGTCATGTCCCAATAGAACTTGCAATCTGTCTTGTGTGAGCAGGTCCGGCAGTTCTTTCCGCGGAGCTTGCCGTTGCGCCCGTAATTCTTCAATTCGCCGAAAGCCGTGACTTCGACCGGGTCGGCTTCTAACGCCCAGTTAATGAGGTCGAAATGGTGCGTCGCCTTGTGAACCCAGAGTGAGCCGGAATTCTCCTTGTAGGCATGCCAGCGGCGGAAATAGTCCGCGCCATGATGCACGTCCAGATACCAGTGAAAATCCACCCCGGTCACCGGGCCGATGACGCCCGACAGTAAAATCTCCTTGGCCTTTTCGGCGATGGCCGAGTAGCGGTAGTTGAATGTGACGATGATCTTCTTGCCGTATTTCTTTTCGGCGTCCAGGATCGCCTGGCACTTCTTCTCGTCCGTCGTCATCGGCTTTTCAGTGATCACGTCGCAGCCCAACTCCATGGCGCGGATGATGAATTGGTCGTGCGTCGCGTCTTTGGTCGTGACGATGACGGTTTCGGGCTTCGTCTCCTTAATCATCCGGTCGAAGTCGGTGAAAGTCTGGCAATCGACGCCGATCATCTGTTTGCCGACCTCGACGCGTTTGGGGTTGATGTCGCACAGCCCCACGAATTCGACCAATTCTCCGTATGGCCGCGCAACGCCGCTGCCCCACATCGTCGTTCCGCGGACACCCGTGCCGACCAGCGCGATTCGTTTCTTGGCGGGGGCGCTTACGACGTTGGCCGTTCCTGCGGCGATTGCCGTTACGCCGGCGCCCGCCTTTGCGGCGTGGTCAATAAATTCCCTGCGAGTCATCTGCTCTGGGTCTTTATGCATTTTGCCTCCTTGTATTTTCGTTGCATTTTGGGGGCTAGATCATAGTTTCGGCCACCGGACAGAAACTGCGCAGCCTTGAGAAGAATCTTCGCTAACTTTGCTCATTTACGAGAAACCGGACCGCGTGGACGAGTTTCTCGCAAAGGCGCAAAGGCGCAAAGTTCGCAAAGGCTCTTGCGGGAATCTCAGCTCCTTCGCCATGACCGATGCGTTGATCAATTCCTGCTGTGCGAAGCTGGTCGCTACCGCTCCCGGCGGCGTGCCGGGGTCAATAAGGCTCGAATCCCTCTAACGATTCAACTCTCGTGTGGCATATAACTACTGTTTACATGGAAAAACCACTGCTTAGTATCATAAATGCCCATTGATCAGCCATCTTTACCGATCTGAGCGTCGGAATTGACCGCCGAATGTCGCTTAAGGCAACAATATTTCGCTCGACTGTGGCGCCCGCATAGCGCTTCAACGCAGTTGTTATTTAGTTGATTGCGAACGAGTTATCAGTTATAGACACGCCAGGTTCAAACGGCCAAACGCCAAGTCAGCCTTCAAAGCGCAGGCGTCAATTAAAAGGTGGCATTTAGATTGCCGTTTCTAACTCGAACCTAATCATTCACACAAGTCAGTTACAAACCACGCGAGGTGATAAAAGATGCCTATGGATTCCAGTCTGTCAGGAGAGACGACCGCGACGAGCGGCTTGGTCAATATCATGTCAAAGGAAGAGTTGATCGAGCAAAAGCTCGAAGAGGAGCGCAGCCGACTGGCGCGCGAGATGGGGATCGAGTCTCAGCCCCGTCAACACTTCAAACGACCGGTCGAAAACCCATTTACAAAAAGCCAGCGCCAAAATACCACACTGCTCTTCGGCGGCCTCACATGGAAGCATGAACAGTTGGTTCATGGGGCGCTCGAAGGCCTGGGGTATAAGTGCGAGGCCCTACCGGTTCCGAACGTGGCGGCTTTTCAGACCGGCAAGGAGTACGGCAATAACGGCCAATGTAATCCCACTTACTTCACGGTCGGGAATCTGGTGCAGTTCCTGCAGGGATTGGAGCAGCAAGGCCAATCGCGCCAGGAGATCATTGACAATCACGTCTTCTTCACGGCCGGCGCCTGCGGGCCGTGCCGCTTCGGGATGTATGAGGCGGAGTACCGGCTGGCGCTGCGCAATTCTGGCTTCGACGGATTCCGCGTCATGCTCTTCCAGCAATCGGGGGGCCTGAACCAGTCGGAGGCCGAAGCCGGGCTTGAGATGAACGTCGATTTCTTCCTGGCCATCCTCAACGCGCTGAACATGGGCGACCTGATCAACGACGTCGGCTATCAAATCCGCCCATTCGAAGTCAGCGCCGGCGAGACAGACGCCGTGATGAAAGAGCGCATGGATTACCTGCAGGACGTCTTCAAGAACCACCGCCAGTTCACGCTCGAAGGCAAGACGGGCGGCTTCCTGAAGAACCTGCCGATCGGCGACACCGCCGAGTACATAGGCAAATTCCTCGATCAGCTCTTCGGCAGGGAATACGCCGACGCCTTCAAGAGCGCCGGCGAGCGCTTCGCCAAGATCAAGGTCGACCGCCTGCGGGTGAAGCCCATCGTCAAAGTGACGGGCGAATTCTTCGCGCAGACGACCGAAGGAGACGGCAATTTCAACATGTTCCGCTTCCTCGAAGGCGAGGGCGCGCAGGTCATGGTCGAGCCCATCGGGACCTGGATCATGTACCTGATGCATCAGGCCAAGCAGCAGAAGAAAGACCGCAAGGGCGTGAACGGCGAAGAGGCGATGCCCGCCGCCTGGCGCGTCGACAAGCGCGTCAAGAACGAATTGCGGATGAGAAAATCTCTGGCCCAGTTGACGCTCGCCGAGGCCATCTTCAAACGCGAATGGAACCGGCTCCGCGAGGCGTTCAATTACCTGCCGCACGACCTGACCGACCAATACGAACTACAGCGAATGGCGCATCCCTTCTACAACTCGCGCGCCGCCGGCGGCGAAGGTCACTTGGAAGTCGCCAAGAACATCTACTACTCCAATAAAGACCTCGCCCACATGGTGCTCTCGCTCAAACCATTCGGCTGCATGCCCTCCACACAATCGGACGGCGCGCAATCGGCGGTGGTCAATCTCTACAAGGACATGATCTACCTGCCGATCGAAACCTCGGGCGAAGGTGAGATCAACGCCCACAGCCGCGTTCAGATGGCGCTCGGCGAGGCGAAAGTGAAAGCCAAACAGGAGTTCGCGCGCGTCCTGGAAGAGACGGGACTGACTGTCGAACAGGTCCGCGATTACGTCGCCGACCATCCGGAGATGGAGAGCGGACTCTATCGCGTCCCGCACCACAAGGGCGTGATCGGCACGGCGGCGAATTTCGTCAAGCATGTGGCCGAACTGATGAAGTCGGAGAGCCGACCACGCGCCGCATTTGCGACTGGGGATTGAGCGAGCTAAAACCAAGACCTGTGGCGGTTTACGAATCAGTGTAGGGGCAGACCTGTGTGTCTGCCCCGGATTGAGTTTACAGGCTTCACCGGGGCAGACACACAGGTCTGCCCCTAC
>DATCXQ010000513.1:0-32335 GCA_036565725.1 Blastocatellia bacterium | reverse complement strand
CCAGCCTCGGCCCCAATGAGATGACCGCCAGTATTCCGTCTTTAGAATACAGAGGCATCAGCAACGTCGACTTCGCCTCCCGCAACGTCTCCCGCTTCTCATCTGGCGCCGCGTCGATGTCGTATCCGCTCAAAAAAGCGTCAAGCTCGATTTCATCAGCCCGCCGGCCATGCGCGCGAGTTTCAGCTTCTCCCAAACTCTTTCCGAGTTGATCGAGTTGATCAACCATCATGGCGTACCTCGCAGGCTGGCCGCCGCGCAGCCCGGCGCCGGCTGCGCCATTAGCCCCGCTGTAATCGCACGAATAGGCGTTGTCGAAACTTCCAGTCGAAGTGTCTCGAAGATAGATAGTCACGTACTCCGTCTGAAGCGCGGTTCGTAGCTTCGTGGCGACCAGTTCGAGCAATTGCGGCAAGTCCGTTACGCCGCGCAGCGCCCCCGTCAATTCGGCGATGATCTGATGCGCGTCGTAGGATTGGCGGAAGAAGCGGCGGTCGATCAACGGCCTGAGATATCTGTCGTGCAAGCCGCCGGCAATTTTCCACGTGACGATGCCCACGGCTGCGGAGACAAGGCCGATGACAATCACAGGCGGCCTGGTGCGGTTGAAGAAATAAGTCAACACGGCGGTCACGCTGAGGCCCACAGCGATCAGGTCCAATACGACCGCCCCGCGCGAAACCAACACGTAGCGCACGCTCCGA
The DNA here is from genome assembly GCA_036565725.1 of Blastocatellia bacterium. Lineage (GTDB taxonomy): Bacteria > Acidobacteriota > Blastocatellia > RBC074 > RBC074 > JAJVID01. The sequence goes on along the minus strand of DATCXQ010000513.1, from coordinate 31,631 downwards.
CGAATTATCAGTCTGACGGGAATCACTTGATGCCGGATGATCGCATAGGCGAATGAGAGCGGGATGAGCGGCAGCGTGAATCCCATGCCGATGCCCAGCCAATCGCCTGCGTTAGGGAGGCGCGCTTGCAAAAATGTCTCCCACACGACATACAGCAGCACGTTCAAGACCCCGGCCCCGCTTCCCGCGACAATGACGTGCAATTTGCGGCGGGCGACGACGCCGGCTACGCGATAACTGACAAACAACGCCCCCAATCCGATGGCCAGGTACGCCAGGATGATTAGCAGGGACAACTGCCCGATCCACTGTTGTCGGAGCAGCCATGACTCCCGGAAGAACTGCGCCAACTGCTCGCGCTCACGGAAGACCGCAGCAAGCCGCATGAAAGAGAACCACGGCAGGATCAGATAGAGTGGCCAATAAAGTCTCCGCTCCAGATGCGGGAACCGGCGCAGGAGCGGCGAGCGATCCGGGAAGATCAGAAAGAAATGGCAGAAGACCGGCAGAAACCAGAAGCCCATGATTCGCGCCACAGCCATCATCACCGCCACCGCCGATAGCAGAGGCGGTAGATCGTTGTTAAACAATCCGGTGAATACGCCCAGCATTAGCGACAATAGCCACGCTTGCCGATCCGCCGACTTGAGCAGAAACACAGTTAGCCCCGTCAGCAAAAAGAGCAACTGCACGAGACTGTTGACGATTGGCATGAGCCAGCGACTGATTGGATAGTTGGTCGTCGCGAGGGCGAACTCGAGCGACTGCCCCTGACGACGGACGAACATCGTGTAGCGCGTGCCCGGCGCCACGTGTTGGTTATAGCTGAGAATCTCCGGATGATCTCGCAGGGTGAGGCCGTTGATCGAGATGAACTCGTCTCCTTCCCGCAGCGCCGTCGCCGGCCCGTCTTGATCAACGCCGACGATCTGCGCGCGACCGTCCGGCGACAGGCGAGCCGTCCAGCCGTCAGAACTTCTGGGCCGCGCCATCAGATTCAGCCAGGCCAAATAAGCGTTGACGCCGAAATGCCCGAACATAAAGGCGTAGAAGACACAGCCCAGAACTAAGCGCTGTGGTTTGGTAATGCTCATTTCAACCTCACTCTAGCGACGACTATCGTCATATCGTCATCGTTGCTCCGTCCGTCCGCCGCGCCGTCGCAGGCATCGATCATCCGCCGGGCAATATTCTCTGCAGCCGTCTCCTCTCCGCAGACGCGCTCCAACGTTCGCTCGACCTGTTCACTTCCCCAAATCTGATTGGCGTAATTCATCCTCTCTTCAAAGCCGTCGCTCAACCAGATCAACGCGTCTCCGGGCTCCAGCCGCGCCTCTACCGGACGCGCGTTGACCTGTCGCAGAAACCCAAGCGGCGGCGCCTGCGTCTCGATCACCGACAGACTGCGACTCGCGGCCCGGTAATGGTATGGCGCCGGCATGCCGTTCGAGACAACCTCGAACTTCAGCGTGGATGCGTCCAGGATCGCCGCCCCCAGGCACATCCCCATCCCCCGCCGCGAAAGAGATCGAGTCAACGACCGGTTCAAGTCCTCGATGAGCGATTTGACGCCTGCCCTGCCGTTCATTCTCTGCAGTTCGCTGATCAACCCCATCTTGACCATGCCCACGACCAAACCGGCGGCCATTCCGTGGCCGGTGGCGTCTCCGACCGCAACACAGATGTGGCCGTCGGCCATCTCTATGAAGTCGTAGTAGTCACCCCCGACCTCGGTCGCCGTGCGCATCTGGCCGATGATCTCGATGTTATCGAGCGAGATGTTGCGAGTCGGCAGCATCGAAAGCTGAAGTTGGCGCGCCAGGGCCAGTTCTTCGGTCTTGCGTCGGTGATCGACTTCGATCTCCTGCAGGCGACGCGCTTCAGCGACCATCTGTTCGACCAGCCTGGCGTTTTCGATGGCGAACGCGGTCGGGCCACTGACGCTCATCAACAACTGTTTGTCTTCGCGCGAGAACGGCAGGTCGCCCAAACGCGACCCCAATGAGATGAAGCCGAGCAATTCGTCTTTCGAGGCGAGAGGCATCAGCAATGTCGCTTTCACTTCCTGCAGCCCTTCCAGCTCATCTTCTATCATGGCGCTTTTATTGATAAGACTGATAGGACCCATGGGACTTATAGGTCTAATGTTGTCTGCATCCGGCGACTTACCGTTATCAGACTCTTGTCGTATCACAGCGACATATTGCTCAACATCCAGAGGCTCCCCGTTATCAGACAGTTGTTTCAGTAATCCGGCATGGGAGGGCAACATGGAATGGCGTTCTCGGCTGATCGCGCGACCATCAGCCTCACTATAATCGCGCGAATAGGCGCTTCTGTAATTGCCCGTCGTCTGATCGCGCAGGAAGATCGTCACGTTCACGATCTGCAGCGCGGTCTGAATCCTGGTCGCGACAAGCTCCAACAACTGAGGCAGGGCGGTCACCGTTCGCAGCGAGCCGGTCAATTCGGCGATGATCTGATGCGCGTCGTATGATTGGCGGAAGAAGCGGCGGTCGATCAGCGGCCTAAGATATTTGTCGTGCAAACCGCCGGCTACCTTCCACGTGACGACGCCCACGGCGGCGGAGACGAGCCCGATGACAATCACAGGCAGCCTGATGCGGTTGAAGATGTATGTCAACACGGCTGCCACGCTGAAGCCTACAGCGATCACGTCCAACAGAATCGCCCCGCGCGAAACCAGCACGTAGCGCGCGCTGCGACGGATGATCAGGCTGACCGGAATCACCTGATGCCGGACGATGGCGTAGACGAATGAGAGAGGGATCAATAGGAAGGTTACCGGATAAAAATAGCCGATAAGATCGAAAAACCTTGGATAAATCCGATTGAGTCCGTACCACCCGCCGCCGAGGGCAATCAGAAGGCTCAAAATTCCGACGCCGCAACCGACCACCACTACTCGCGTACGGCGTTTGTTGCTAGCGTCCGCCGCCCAATAGTACAAGATCAAAGCGGCGAGTCCTGCAATCAGGTAGCCGATTGCAAACGGGTTTATCAGCTGACCGATCACTCGTATCCCCGGAATTTTGGCGAGCAGGTCTCCACGGCCCAGACGCGCTATTGCAATTATTGGAAACATCAGCGACAGGAATGGCAGGTAGATCCAGAATTCCACCCGCGGGAATCGGCGCGCCAACGGCCCACGTTCGGGAAAGAACAGAAAGAAATGCAGGCATAACGGGAAAAAGGCTATGTGAAAAAACTGCGCAAACCGGGCGAGGGATTGCAGCCACATTGGCGCCAGTGAAATACCGCCGGAAATTAAGCCGGTGAAAGAGCCGAGCATCAAAGCCAACAACCACGCCTGCTTGTTGTCGGGTTTGAGCAGAAAGACCGCCAACCCTGTGAGAGGAAAGATCAGGCTGACCAGATTCAGCGCGAGGTCAAAGAACCAACCGCTCAGAGGTTTCGCCGCCGTCGCCAGGTCAAACTCAAGCGTCCGCCCGCCGCGACGAATGGTCAATTTATATGTGGTTCCCGGCGACGCCGCGCACTCACGCCTATTAATCAACCGGCATGCGCCCGGCGGTTCCACATTGAGCGAGACAACCTCATCGCCGACGCGCAGGGCTGCGGCCGGGCCGTCGGCGTCGACCGTCCAGATTATCGCCTTGCCATCCTCTTCTTTCGCCTCCCAGCCGCGCTGGCTATATGTGAACTGCTCCGCAAAACTTTGGTAAATGTTTGCCCCGATATTCGCGCACATAAGGGCGAGGAACAGGACGCCGGAGATCAATTTTAGTTTTTTCGTCATCACTTAATTCCCACGACATGAGGCGAAGGCATTGCGGCTGAGAAGGGTCGCTCTATTCCGTTAGATTCGCCTGCTTGCCTTATTTGCGCTTCAGGAGTTCCGTTGCGTAGGGCAATGTTTATGCTAAGATTACCGCGCTTTCAAGCCCGCATTACTTAATTTCCAGCTTTGTTTTTTTGCCGGCGTTTTTTGGCCAGGATATTATTGCCAAGATTTTTTTGCCAAAACTTTTTGCCAGGATTTTTTTTGGAGGATTACGAAGTGGCAAATCCGTTTGCGATTCAAACGTCCTTGGAAAATGACCTATCAATCGTCGCGCTCGAGGGCTTTGTAGACGCCCACACAGCGCCGCAGTTCGAGGACGCGATTCAGAAGGCCGTCGACTCGGGGACCGTCCGCATCGTGGTCGACTGCGAAAAGCTCAACTACATCTCGTCCGCAGGCCTGGGGGTCTTCATGAGCTTCATCGAAGAGGTGCGCGACCGCGGCGGCGACATCAAGATTTGCGGCCTAACGCCCAAGGTCAGACACACGTTCGAGATTCTGGGCTTTCAGGACATTTTTGAAATGCTCGACGATCAACAGACCGCTCTTCGGCGTTTCAACGCCGGATGAGCCGCTTGCTTAGGCAGGCGCCGGAAAATTTTGAGGTATAAAGATCAAGGCATCGTTCATCGTTCATCGTTCATCTGTCATTTGTCATTGTGGAATGGCGCGGCTCCGGCAATGACAAATGGCAATTGAACAATGATCGATGAACAATGAAACCGCCTCAAAATTTCTCCCTGAGCGTTTACGCGCGGCGCCGTTCCGATCAGGAGAACATTACAAGATGCCTTCCATCGAAAGAAAATTTACCCTCCAGGTTCCGTCCTCCACTGAAAACCTGGCGCTGATCCGTGAATTCGTCACCGCCGTGGGCCGCCAGGCGCAACTCGAAGAGCCTGAGATATCGAACCTGGAGCTCGCCGTAGACGAGGCCTGCGCCAACGTCATCGAGCACGCTTATGGGCACGACATCACCAAGGAAGTGGTCGTGCGCGCGAAGTTCGACGACGAGTCGCTGCGAATCTCTGTGATAGACGAAGGTCGCGGGTTCGACCCTAGCCACGTGGGGCAGGACTCGGTCGAGCAGCTCATCCACGCGCGCCAATCCGGCGGCCTCGGCATCCGGCTGATCAAAAAACTGATGGACGAGGTGAGCTACGAGATCATTCCGGGACAGAAGAACGAATTGCACATGACCAAGAAGATTCGCAAAAGCTAGCCGCTCAATTCATCCACGAAGTTACACGAAGAGACACGAAGTATGGCAAGCTCTCTCGACGCGTCGCGGCTCGAGGCCCTGCTCGAATCCGCGCAACTGCTCCATTCATCGCTCAACATCGAAGACCTGCTGCGCCACCTGCTACGCTCGGTTATGGGGCGACTGCTTGTCAGCAAGGCGCTGATCGCGGTCGAAGAAAATGAGACAATGCGCGTGGCCCTGGCCCGCGGGCTGCCTAAGCTGGCCGTCGGCGAGAAGTTCGATGAAGAGACCGCGCGAGCGTCCGGATTGGACCTCATCCTGCCAATCGGCGACCTTGCGCACCCGACCGGATTTCTGGCGTTCGGACGCCCGCTCAACCGAGACGTCGGCGACGAAGAGTTAGAGTTCCTTCGCGCGCTGCTGGGCATCGCGGCCAGCGGCATTGAAAACGCGCGCGCGCATGCCGAATCCAACAAACTCAACCAGGCGCTAGACCAGAAAGTTCAGGAGTTGAAGACGCTGCTCGATCTGGTTCGCGGCCTGACGTCGAACCTCGAGCCTGACGATGTGGCGCAACTGCTGGTGTTGACGCTGGCCGGGCGGTGGGCGGTGCGCAGGCGCGCGCTGATCGCGTGGAAGAGGGGCCACCCGGTCGTCCTGCGCATGAAGGGAATGGAGCTTGGCGAACTGGCCGATTACTCAAAGCACGAAGAGCTGATCTTACAGATGACCGAGGCGGTCAGAGTCCCCGATATGCCAGAATGCGATCTCAAAACGACACTGCGCGAGGCGCAAGCCGAGGTCGTCTTCCCGATTGACGCGGGCGACCATACGACCGGCGGCATAGTCATTCTGGGGCCGCGTCCCGGCAATCTCTCTTACTCCGAATCGGATTTGGAATTCGGAATGGGGCTGGTCGCGCAGGCCGCTGTGGCGTTTGAAAACTCCTGGTATTTCCGCGAAGCCGTCGAGCGAAAAAAGGTCGAACAGGAGTTGGCGCTGGCCGCGAGCATCCAACAGAACCTCTTCCCCGCGCGACTGCCGAAGATGGCCGCCCTGGAACTGGCCGCACGCAATCGTCCCGCGCGAATCTGCGGCGGAGACTACTATGACGCGCTGCGCATTTCGGGGCAAACGCATCTGATCTGCGTCGCCGACGTTTCAGGCAAGGGGCTGCCCGCGTCGCTCTTGATGAGCAATATGCAGGCGACGATGCGCGCGTTGTTGGGGCGCATCCCGTCGCTGACGGAACTGGCCACGCTCACCAATTCCCTGCTCTACGCCACCACGCCGGACAACAAATACGTCACGGCCATCCTGGTCGAACTCGACCCCGAAACCGGCAAGGGCCGGTATGTCAACGCCGGCCACCAGGACTGCCTGCTGATGCGCGCAGGCGGCGAGGTCGAATGGATCAAATCGACCGGAACGCCGTTGGGCATGATGGCCCCGGACATCATTGAGTTGATGGCCCCTTATTCGGAACTGGGCTTCGAGCTTCACCCCGGCGACCTGCTGGCGCTCTTCTCCGACGGCGTGACCGAAGCCCATGACAAAGACGACAACGAATTCGGCGAGGAGCGTCTGGCGGAATTCGTGCGCCCGATCAGAAATGAGCCTGCCGAGACTCTCGTCGATAAGATCTTCTACGAACTCGACCGCTTCGCAGGCTCCGCGCCGCAATACGACGACATCACGCTGTTCATTATCAAGAGAGAGGCGTGACCATTTCGGTTGTTTGATTTTCCTCTTATTGCTCGTTCTGTGGGCTTACTGAATGAACCGGACTCGCCCGTTCAAGTTGATTCTCCAACGAAGGGAGGGTTGGCATGAAGGCATTCGCGCTGCTTTTGGCGGCGCTGACAACATCTCTTATCCAAGTAGGATCGCAACCCGCTCCTACGCGGACCATCGCGATCACCGGCGTTACGCTGATTGACGGTACTGGCGCGGCGCCCCGCCCGGGCGTTACCGTCATCGTTTCGGGCAATCGCATCTCCGACATTGTCGCCGGCATGCCCGATCTGGCTGGAATTCAAGAAGTCATTGACGGCAAGGGCAAGTTCTTGATTCCGGGCCTTTGGGATATGCATACCCATTTGGCTTACGTCGGCGACGTAAGCTGCACGACGCTAGTCGCATACGGCGTGACTTCGGTTCGCGACCCGGGCGGCGCTCTCGATACCGTAGACTGGTTCTGCGCTCGAATCGAGCAGGGCTCGCTGATCGGGCCGCGCATCTTTCGCGCCGGGCCCGTGCTCGATGGCTCGAAGCCCGGCTCTCAGGATCGCCTTGTCATGGATACGGCCGATGACGGTCGGCGGGCGGTGAGTTACGTCAAGGCGCGCGGCGTGGATTTCATCAAGGTGCACAACGGCGCGCCGCCGGCCGCATATTTTGCGATGCTCGCCGAGGCGAGGAGGCAGGGACTTGCGGTGGTGGGACACATTCCAATCGACGTCGATCCTGGCGAGGCGATAGACGCCGGCCACCAGAGCGTCGAGCACATCGTCAGTCTCTTCGAAGGCCCGGTGCGTCGCAAGGTGGCGGCAGGAATGACGCGAGAACAGGCGCTGGCTGAGTTCACGGACGCCGAGGCTACCCGCTTAGCGCGCAAGATGGTAGCGAAGGGAACGTGGTTCGACCCGACGCTCGTGTTTTACTGGTATCGCGCGCATCAGTGGGAGTTTCGCGCCGGCGCCGATCCGCGCGAGCGATACGTCACATCATCCGCGCGGGCGTACCAGAAGGGTGTCACGCCGCTGCCGGACAATCCGGACATTCGCCGCGCCCTGGTCGCCGCCTTCGAACGATTCCTGGAGATCACGCGCATCCTTCATCGAGAAGGCGTGCGTTTTCTCGTAGGTACCGACTTTGCCGCCGCCACCCCCTACCCTGGCTCGTCGGTTCATGAAGAACTGGCCTGGCTCGTGAAAGCCGGGCTCACGCCGATGGAGGCTCTCGTCGCCGGTACCCGCAATGGGGCCGAGGCCGTCGGCCGATTAGGCGAACTGGGAACAATCGAGAAAGGCAAGTTCGCCGATCTCGCGCTCCTAGACGCCAACCCGCTTGCCGACATCACGAACACGCAGAAGATCGCCGCAGTTGTGGCGAACGGGCGTCTGTTCAGGCGTGAGGCGCTGGATAAGTTGCTTGCGCAGGTTGCCAAGGACGCTCCCGGACGCTGACAAAGCAGAACGCGGAAGACCTCGGATTGGAGGAATGGATGCTCGTCGGACACATCGCGGTAGCTTTTGTTGGAAAGCGCATTGAGCCGAGACTCTCTCTCGGTACGCTGATGCTCGCATCAATGTTCGCCGACATACTATGGCCCATCTTTTCGATCGCCGGAATCGAATACGTTGCCGGTAAGTCCGGGGACTGGAGGAATGATGTCTCCGACATGGCCTTCAGTCACAGCCTGGTGATGGACGCAAACTGGGCCGCTTTATTCGCAGGAGCTTACTTACTGTGGCGACGTTACCGCTATCGCGAGCATTACTCGCGGGCGTCGTGGGTACTCTTTGCAGTCGTTCTCAGCCACTGGTTCCTCGATTCAGTGAGCCATCAACACACGCTCGCGCCGGGCGCGCGCGCTTATTTTGGGTTAGGGCTTTGGAATTACTTCTCCACAACCATCATAGTTGAAGGCGGTTTCTGGTTGCTCGCCATAATTCTTTACGTTCGCGCGTCGCGCCCCAAGAATCATACGGGCGTATACGCATTCTGGCCAGTGGTCGCTTTTCTCACTTACGTGTGGATCGCCAATATCCGCAAGGGTCCCCCGCCTCCGGAGGCAGTGATCGGCAGTTTGATTTTCTTCTTATTGATTGTTCTATGGGCTTACCTTATGAACCAGGCTCGCCTGGCTCATAAGATGGATGAGTACATTGATCGCTCAGTGAGAACGAGGCAATTGATGATAAAACGTTTGGCAGTCATAGTTGTGGTCGCGCTTGTCGGACTGGCCGCTTACCTGTCTTTCTGGCCCGTGCCCATCGATCCAATCGCCTGGACGCCTTCGGCCAATCCGGGGCTGACCGGGGCCTTTGCCCAGAGCGCCGGTTTCCGTTCGCCGCAGAAATTGATCGCGGAGGCTGGCCTGGGTCCCGAGGATGTTACACGCGGCGCAGATGGTTTCCTCTATACCGGCTTGCAAGACGGCCGTATCCTCCGCTTTCGCGCCGAGAGTAATGGCCAGCCGGAGCTGTTCGTCAATACCGGCGGCAGGCCGTTGGGGATGCAGTTCGACCAGCAGGGTAATCTGATCGTCGCCGACGCTTTCAAAGGGCTGCTTTCCATTTCGCCGGGTCGCGCCGTCACGATCCTGACCGACAGCGTCGCCGGCAAACGGATGCTCTTCCCTGACGACCTGGACATCGGCCAGGATGGCGTGATCTGGTTCACCGACGCTTCACAACGCTTCGATCAGCGCCATTATATTCTCGACTTTTGGGAAGGCCGGCCGACCGGGCGTCTATTGAGTTACGATCCAAAAACCAAACAAACCAGGGTTCACCTGGAAGCGCTTCACTTCGCCAACGGCGTCGCGCTCGGCCCTGATGACGCATTTGCGCTGGTGAACGAAACGATCGCCGCGCGCATCCTGCGGCTCTGGTTGAAAGGGCCGAAGGCGGGCGCGACCGAGGTCTTCATCAACAGCCTGCCCGCTTATCCCGACAATCTGTCTTATAGCGGCAAGGGCAGTGACAAAGGCGACGGAAAAGGCATTTTCTGGATCGCGCTGCCCGCGCCTCGCATCCAGTCGTTGGAGAACATCGCCGGGCGCCCGTTTCTGCGCAAGATGCTCCAGCGATTGCCGGAGTCGTTGGTGGGCGTCGAACCCGAGGCCGTGGGCTGGGTCATCGGCGTGGATGCCGACGGCGTCATCCGGCACAACCTGCGAGACACGACTGGCGCGTACGCCAATATCACCAGCGTCAACCAATTCGACGATCACTTGCTTCTGGGCAGTATTACGATGAAGTCAGTAGGCCGGATTGAAGCGCCGTAGATTCTCGCCGAAAACAAGTAAAGAGAGTGCGATAAAAACCAATGCAAAGGAGTTGAGATATGTCACGCCTCATTACAGCTATTATCTGGGTTGCGCTTATTCTCGCCGGCTCGGTCGCCGCCCAGGATCGAGCAACCTTTAACGTCGGTTCCGCCACCGCCGCGCGAGGCCAGAAGGCCACGGGCGTGATCGATGTGCCCTCAGGCAGCGACGCCGGGACGAGCATTCCGGTGGCCGTAATCCACGGGGCGAAGCCGGGGCCGACGCTCGCGCTCGTCTCGGGCGCGCACGGGACAGAGTATGCTTCGATCATCGCGCTTGAGAAATTGATCGGTCTAATCGACCCGGCGGAGATTTCCGGGACCGTGATCGTCGTTCCGCTGGTCAACATCCCGTCATTCGAGCGGAAGGTGGCGCACGTCAATCCGGTGGACGGCAAGAGCATGAATCGCATGTACCCGGGCAAGATGGACGGCACGCAAACCGACCGAGCGTCATTCATGATCACGAAGCAGGTGGTGGAACAATGCGACCACCTGATCGATCTGCATGGCGGCGACATCGACGAAAGCCTGCGGCCTTACAGTTATTGGACGAGGACCGGAAACGAACAGCAGGACCGGGTCTCGCGCGAGATGGTCATCGCCTTCGGACTCGACCACATCATCATTTCAACCGACCGACCCAAAGATCCGCAGGCTTCACGCTACCTTGAAAACACCGCCACCACGCGCGGCAAGCCGTCAATCACCGTCGAGGCCGGACATGCAGGCACGGTCGAGACCGATGATGTCAACGCGTTGGTGAATGGCTGCCTGAGCGTTATGCGATACCTGAAGATGGCGCCGGGTTCCCCGTCTGTGGTCGAGCGCCCGGTCTGGATCGAGAAGGTCGTTACCCTGGCGAGCGAACAGACCGGCATCTTCTATCCGCTCGTTCGGCGCGGAACTTACGTCCAGCAAGGGATGAAGGTCGGATATGTCACCGATTACCTGGGTAAGACAATCTTCGAGGCGCGGGCGCCGGCGCAGGGAGTCGTCCTATACATCTGCGCCGTGCCGTCCATGACGAAAGGCGCGAACATCGCGAACATCGGCGTGGTCGAGCGGCAAAAGGAGGGCAAGTAAAGATGAACAACGAAATTCAAATGAAAACTTTGTCGCGACGCGCGATGCTGCTGAAGACCGCTGGCGGCCTCGGCGCGGCTTCACTCGTCGCGCTATCAGATTCAAGTCACGCCCGCCCGCTCTGGCAAGACTCTTCAGGCGCAAAACTCAAAGGCAGATTGAAACAATCGGCCTGCCGCTGGTGCTATCGTGACATCCCGCTGGAAAATTTAGCGAAAGCTGCGGCGGAGATCGGGCTGAAAGGCATTGACCTGCTCAACGATCCGAACGATTGGCCGGTGGTCAAAAAGTACGGGCTGATTCCGACGATGACTTCAGGCGCGGGCACAATCCCTGACGCATGCAATCGCAAAGACCTTCACGACAAGCTCGAAAAAGAATTCCAGACGAACATCCCGCGCGCAGCTGAAAACGGCATCCCTAACGTGATCACCTTCTCCGGCAACCGCAAGGGAATGTCTGACGGCGAGGGGTTGGAGAACACCGTAACGATCCTGAACCGCGTTAAAGGCGTCGCCGAAAAACACAACGTCACGATCTGCATGGAGCTGCTCAACAGCAAAGTGAATCACAAGGATTACATGTTCGACCACACCGCGTGGGGCGTCGAAGTGATCAAGCGCGTCAATTCGCCGCGAGTAAAGATTCTCTACGACATCTACCATGCGCAGATCATGGAAGGCGACATCATCCGAACCATCCGCGAGAACATTCAGCACATCGCCCACTTCCACACCGGTGGCAACCCCGGACGCAACGAGATTGACGACACTCAGGAACTGAACTGGCGGACGATTGCGAAGACGATCGCCGACCTGAATTTTCAGGGCTACGTCGCGCACGAGTTCGTGCCGAAGCGCGACCCGCTGACCTCACTGCGCGAGGCGGTGTTGTTGTGTGATGTCTAGGTGAATACATCATTCATGTTGAGCTGTAAGCAAATGAGTACAGTAATCGAAGATACTGTGATCGGCCGCTTGGTCCTTCGAACCATTATTATGAGCGCGAGTGCGAAGTAGACGCCTAGCGAAACCCGCCGCCGAACCTGGTCGTTAGAGCGGTTTGCAATTGCGTATACGGTAGGGGCGGACCTGCGTGTCCGCCCCGGATTGAGCGCACAGGCAACCACCGGGGCCCCACACGTAGGTCTGCCCCTACACTGATTTGCAAACCGCTCCAGGCTGTAAGGAAAAATGTGATGAAATTCAACCGTAATAAATCTTTCAAGCCAGTGAAGCCGCAAGGGCACGAGGGGGTAGGCTCCGAAGGACGCATCGGCTTTTCAAACGCGGAACGCGCTTGGGAAGAACGCTTTGATCTTATTGAGATATTGGAAAACGTACTTCAAGAGAATCAACTACCAGGCAATCGCCGGGACGGCTGGCTCGTTGTTAACAACGACCTTTACCTCCGTCCGGAAATCGTAAGGTTTACCCCCCGCGAACCGAGCGGTGTACAAACAGTCACGACAATATCCGTTGCCCATGAAAAATACTTCCCGGACGGTTTGTTCGAATACCAGCACGCAACAGGAGATGACATGAACGCATCTCTAACTGCGGGGTTCAACAATTGGGTTGAGTTTGACCTCCCCGCATTCTTAGACGCCATAAGCAAAAGTCTTGAAACGTTCACTGCCATGGATATGGAGTTTCCCGAGCCAGCGCGTCGCATCCGCCGTTGCTTGTTAGGCCCGGTCTATCATCTGGCAAGCCACAATATCGAAATCGAGGAAGAACACCCTTTCTGCCCATGCTGCCTGCTTACAAACTCGTTCGAAGCGTTTAGGCGCCAGTTCGAAGACGAAGGATTTTACGGCATACGTCTTCTTGTGGCGCGTGACCAGGAAGGTGAAGTAAGCGCGGATTGTCGTGTGAATGGAATTGATTGGGAGATAGGCAAGGAACACCTTATAAAATACGGAGAAACATGGGCTGACCGTGGAATTGAAATGAGAAAACAGTATGTCGCCATTTATACACTGGAGGCGAACGGCGCATAGCGATTGGGCGCCAGCATCCGCTGGACCGAAGAACCTGACTCTACGTTCGACAAAGTGAGTGGGGCAAGACGCCTCAAACACCCGACGCCAAACCAATCAAACTAGTTCTGCCCGTGCTCAAAAAAATGATGGGAAGTATTTTTTCAACGTATCGTCAGGGCCGCCTCATGCAAAATTCGGCAATATTCATCGGCCTCGCCTGAGCCTTCCTCCGGCGACCACGGAGCGAAATCTTTATCATCCGCCTGGACGTAACCGCCCGCGGGCTGCCCTTTCACTTCGTATATCACTGCGTCTTCGAGCGCGACGAGGCTGTGCCAGACGCCGGGGGGGATATCCATTCCCAAACAACCGTCAATTACGGATAAGACCCTGCTCTGCTTAAAATCAATCTTGCCTGCGCTGGTGAAGATAAGCAGCGCGAGCTTGCCGCGCAGGATGATGAATCCTTCGCCTTTGTGTTTGTCTTCGTGGCGATGCGGTCGAACATAGGTTCCGACGGCAAGCGCATTGAGCATTCGGTGCGAGTGCTCCCAGTCGCCGTCGTGCAAACAGAAAATAGCGCGGCGGCGCGATGACAGGCGCGCCCGCTGTAACAGTTCATCAAGTAATGCCGAATCAATTGTTTGAACTGGTCTTTGTTCCATCATAAGGTAGCCTACCTCAGCGTCAGATCGACCAGGACACCATCGGCCGGCTTGGTCGACACGCCCGCCTTGGCGCGCGTCTGGTTGTTGACCGCCGTGAACTTGAAGATCTTCGCGAAGGCGCCGACCACGAGGCCCGCTTCCAGGAGTCCCAGAAACTTTCCAGGGCAGACCCGCGGCCCGTATCCAAACCCGAAGTGCAGGATCTCCCTTGGCGAGCGGCCGCGCCGGGCAAGAACCTCCCACCGCTCCGGCGCAAACGCGTCCGCCGGGTAGCCTGTCAGCGTTTCCCCCCAGAAATCTTCACATCGGTTCGCATGCCATACGTCAAGTATGACGTGCGTCCCCTGTGGAATGAACATTCTTTGGCCATCGGCCGTCTCGACCCAGGTGTCGACAGTCGCCCTGCGCGGGAGGAAGTACAACGATGGCGTCAGCCGCAGGGTTTCTTCCAGCGCCCGATTGAGAGTCACGGCCTTTGACAGGTTGTCGGGATCGTAGACGTCCATGCTCTCCACCTCCTCATAGATTCGATCCTGAATGTGAGGCGCACGTGACAAATGCGACAGGGTCCAGCTCGCCAATGATGTCGTGGCCTCCAGGGCGCCGGCGAGGAACACGCGGATATTGCTGCGCAACGCCTCATCGGTGGCGTCGGACTTGAACTGCGCCCATAACCCGAGACCGTCCCGTCGCCCGGCAAGCGCGATGTCGGTCAGAGTTTCGAAATCCGCACGCGCCGCTGTCAGCCAGTTGGCGGCGCCGGACAGGAGCCGGAAAGGCGCTCGAAGTGTGCCCCCTATCGTGTCCCTGACCATGTAATCGATGAGGCCTGAGAGCGCAGGAACGAACCGATCACGGAGGCTCTCGTATGACACCGATCCGCCGAAGAAGTTGTTCACCAGCATCTCTAGCATCACTACGCTGATCTCGGGTTCGAGCCCAACCCGCGTAACCCGTTCACCAGCCGACTCCTGCCGCGCCCGAAGCGCCTCCAGGCGTTCTGCGACAGTCTTACGGAAGGTCTGCTCGAATTCATGAAACTTCTCCGGCTGAAAAAGGCTTGAATGATTGAACGGCGGCGCCGCAAGTTTCTTCTGGCGACGCCACAAGGGGCCGTTGGCATACAGCAACGAATCTTCGCCCGTTGCCCGCGCGATTCCCGCCGTCGGCGCCGTATCGCGATCGAACTGACCGGGCTTGTCGCCGGTGGCGGACAGCACAGCGCGGATGAACGCGGGCTCGCGCGTGACCAGCACGCGCGTCAACCCGGGCACATCGAGATAGCGGTTGTGTTTTCCAGATCCCGTTTCCTGCTCCGCGCCACAAAAGAAAGTATCGAGAATCCTTATCGGCTCACGGTAATTCCACAGATGGGGAAACGGAAGCGACGGTCGTCCGAAACCAATCAGAGGAACCCGCGTCGGCAGGCAATCCCCGTCAAACGGGTTCACTCCTTTGATTTGCCGCAGGAGGCGTAGCGACCACGTTCGGAATGGCATCCAAGCCCGGTTCTCGCACACGACGCTCTTCAAGTCGTTCATCATGCCGCCACTGCCTCTACAACAGTCCCGATTTTGCCGCCCGCTTCCTCGCGACTGAAATAAGCGCTTAACATGGAATTGTCCTCCTTTGACTATGTCTGCATTCCGCAAAACAAATTGCGCTTCGTGAAAGCCGCGCTGTCACGCCTGCCATTGCTTTAACCGCTCGACTAGCTCCAGCATCTCGCGGCGTTTCTTCTCGAAAAAGGTGAAGGCGATGACGATCAGCACTCCGAAAGCGATCCCGATCACGGCCCACCGCCCGCCCCAGTTCAGGTTGACAGACGCCATCCAGATTATCGCCAGCAACGACAGCAGCAGGAACGCCGTACCCAGGAAGAGGAATGCGCGAATTCGCATCGCTATCCCCGCGAGCACGCCAATCACGGATAGCGCCAGCAATATCATCGTCAGCCAGGGCGATTCGCTCACGCCGTTGATGAAGATGTCCGAGGTCGAAGAGACGTAGATCATCATCAACGTCGCGTAGCGAATCATCGTCATCTGATCCTTCGTCAACTGGTCGCGGTTGACGTGGCCGGCGATCAGCACTGAGAGCGCAACCGGGATGAGCCACAACTGCGGGTGTTGATAAAAGTCATAATCTTTGGATTTGTCGAGCAGCAGCCACAGCCCGCCGTTGCCGGCGAATGCCGCCAGGATTCCAAACCTGAACGAGCGCCGCATCACCGAAAGCGCGCCGTAAAACAGCCCGACCAGGAACAACAAGTTCGAATAAGAGACATCCGAATTCAACACCCAGAAACCGAACACCGGCAAGATCGGCAACAAAATGCCAGTGCGCTCCAGCGGCTCAGCCAGGACCAATCTTCCCCGCCTGCGGAATAGCTCGCCGAGCCCCACGCCCGTGAAGGCCAGCAGCATCACGACCAGAGGCCACCATGTCAAAAAGGATCCGCCGAAAAGCCACGGCATCGTCATACGCGCGTGCAGCACCGCCGTTACCGTCAAAGCCTCGGCGCCATAAACGTAGTTCATTTTCCCCCGTTCGCTGAGATTGAAAGGGTCGCGCCCCGGCGACAGAGCGAACGCAATGCAGGCGCAGAAGAGCGAAACTAAAGCGGCAAAGACCGCTATCACAACCCACCACGGCGCGAGCGCCATTTTGAACAAAGCCTCGACGCTGAGTATGGCGACCAACGCCGTCAAACCAATTGCGCCGATGATCCGCAGTTGCGCCTTCACCCCGCGCCGCCATTCATTTTCATCGGCCAACTTGCGGCGGATGATAAATCTGTACCCGATCAGAACCGCTCCGGCTACGACCATCACGACCGCCATGCGATTGATCGCTTGCAATCCCATTGAAGGCGACAACCACGCCCAACCCCACAACATAGCGCTTAACAACGATAGCCAGGTGATGGGACCGATGAGACGGGTATGACTGATAGGACTGATGAACGCTATATCCGGCTGCGCCTCGTTATCAGACGCTTGCTGCGCCGATGCGTTTTGATCAGCCGTTTCCGTTATCAGACGTTGGTTCCGCGCATCATCGCCCTTCCCCGTTATCAGACGTTGGTTACGCAAGACGCCCACTAACAACGCCATCGAAATCGGAATGGCAAACGAGGCGGTGGCCGCGACTAATCGGTGCGCTAATGACTCGAAGTTCCAGACGACGTTGAAGGCAATCACGTAGGCGGCGATGCCGAGCGCCACATTTATATCCTTAAGCCATGAGGAGAAGCGCACAAGATCGTCAGCGCCCGACGGCATGCGCAGTCGAGCGGCGAGGCGCGCCAACGATCCGCGCCCACGCCACAAGGCGCTCGTCGCTAATGCGTAGAGCGAGAGTATGACGACCAGGCTGACCCACAAGGCCTCAGAGCCGAGATTGAAAGAAGGCAAGACCATTCCGGCGGCGATCAATCCGACTATATGCAGTCCTTGCAAGGCGTATGCGTGGCGATCGTCCCATAGACACGCGGTGAAGAGCGCGACGACCGACGCCAGCGCAAACCAATCCAGCAATGCCTCGCCAATCAATTGGCTGCTTCCAGAGTCGCGCGACATCCAGTGGAAAAACAGCGTGGGGATCAACAATCCAAGTGATATTCGCGCCGCCACTCGATGAAACGGCGTGATCCGCCGCGCACCGTCCTGTCGCAACAGCTTCAAATCAATCACCAGCCATGCGATTGCGGGCAGAGCCAGAACGATGGCGTTCAAGGAGACCACATCCGGCAGAGGCATATAGTTGTAGTCTGCGTTGAAGAGATCTGATCGTTCAAGATCCAACCAGAAATAGACTCTCGTCGCGGCATAGTTGAGAATCGGGGCGGCAAGGTAGATATAACCCCGACCGCGGCTCGCCAGGCTCAATCCGGCGAACAAGAGGCAGGCCGAAATCGAAAATCCGACGGTCCACCACGGTTCTCCGGGAGAAGAGACTCCACGCAAGATCATCGCAACAATCGTCAACGCCAACGCCGTGACCCATTTTTCCAGAGCGCGTTGATCGCCAACCCGCGCGACCGGCTCTTCAAGTCGAGCGAACCGTCGTAAGGCCAACATCAACCATGCCGCCAAGTTCATCGCCAACGCCAGCGTATGAAACGCTCCCCAGCCGCCGGCTACGAGCCGGCTTACCAGGCAACTCAACAACGATCCGATAGCGAGCAGGCCGGCGCCGAGATGCTCCGGGCGCAAACGATCCGGCTTTATCTCGTGGAGCCATGCGTAGGCGAGCATAGGCAGCGCCACAGCCAGAAGGCCTGTCACGCCGCCGAAAGAATTGGCCAGCGCGCTGCTTAGAAGCGGATCAATAAAGAGGCGCGCGTCGGCCACTGCCAGCATAAACAACGACAGGAAGAGCGCCAGGCCGGTCTGAGTTTTGAGAAACTCATTTGACCGAGGCCATGCCGAACCTAGCGCGGTCTGGCGGTGATGAAATCCGATCCAGACGAGCGAACAGATCGAAGTCGCGATGACGTTCAATTGCGCTACCGTATAGGCGTCGACGCGTTCAATCCCCCAGACCCGCGCGGCGCCCCACAGCAAATAGCCGAATGTCACCGACAGGTTCACCGTCAGCCCCGCCACGCAGGCGTACGGCGCGGATCGCTCTCGGATGGCGTGGGCGGCGAACGAAAGTCCGACGAGCGATAGCGGCGCGACCAGTCCGGCGATCATACCTGATCGCCCCGACCAAAACTCCGTCGCGACGCCAAAGTTAAACCCATTGTAGAAAGCCAGCGATGATAAGATCAGAACAGGCGCGACAAATAAGACGAATGACGACGTTCGCATAGCCGCAGACAAGCCTTTCGCCCCTTCTTCCATCTGCGGCCATCCGAATCGTTTGAGCCACTGCGCAACCTGATTTCGAACCACGATCAGAGACGTCACGGCCGCGAACGCGATGGCCGACGCCCAGCGATAGACCGCCGGCGTCAATCCGACCTCTCCCCACCATCCCGCGATCAGCAGACACGCGCAGGCCGATAAAATCAGCATCGCCAGCGCGGCCCGCTGTTCAAAGCGCTCCCACAATCCGACGACGAAGACCAGCGACAACGCCAGCAGCAGTGACCACGAGCCGGCGCCAAGCGCGGTCGCGGCAAAATTCCGGCTCTCGGTCGAAATCGCCCATCCGGGACGAAGCGCCTCGATCATTCCGACGTGAACGCCGTAGAGGCTTAGCGACACAATGAAGCCCAACAACAGCAGCGTGATGACGCGGTCGACGCCGGGCCATCCGGGGTAGAGCAACTTCGCAGCGGCGGCGGGATCGAATAAGCGAGAAGGCGCTTCCCCCTCGTCTTCCTTGGATTCGACGACGCCGGCGGCGACGCCGAATCTCCTGAGCGCAAGCCTCACTGCTATCCAGGCCAGGCTCAACATCGCCAACGCTACGGCCTGCGCCTGCAGCGTCTTCAGGTTGCCGTCGAACAAATGCGGCCATTGTTGGTCGAACAAGTGGGCGGTTCCGAATACCACGGACGAAGCCAACGCCAATTGGAACACGGCAAACAATACTGGCGAGCGCCTCAACCAGGCGATCACCAGCCAGATCGCCGCCAGCCACAGCGTTCGCGCGGAAATCTGCGCGTTGGTCATCCAGCCGTCGATGATCAAGAACGGGGCTACGGCCAGCGAGGCGATCAACGCCGATGAAGTGAAGGGCCGGGCAAAGAGCCTTCGCGCCCGCTCGCCCTTTATACTCGCGATCACCGCCGCAACGATCGCGGCATTCGCGAAGACGAGCGCGGACAATCTCA
Source organism: Blastocatellia bacterium (assembly GCA_036565725.1). Classification (GTDB taxonomy): domain Bacteria; phylum Acidobacteriota; class Blastocatellia; order RBC074; family RBC074; genus JAJVID01. The sequence goes on along the minus strand of DATCXQ010000513.1, from coordinate 12,020 downwards.
CAGGGTGATACGACGCGAACTCGTCATGGAATTTGAAGGCCAGCGTCTGCGTGACGGCCAACAATGACAAAGCGCTCCCGACCCAAGAGGCGACAACCTTCTCTCTCCGCCAGGCGATGACGAATGCGGCGAGGGCGTAAAAAGCGTAGCTCAGCGCAGCGTGATGCGGGTCTCCGACGCTCCAGAATCCGTGCGCGCTGATGAGCATAAAGCCGAGCGCCCCGGCGACTACGGCGCTGATTCCGTAGATGCGCGACTCGATCTTTCGTTCCTTCTTAAACAACCATTCCGACGCGGCCGCGAAGAGAGCGAAGAGCAGGGCGAACGTGTGCCCGCCGGTCGTCGAGAAGAGTTTCGCCGCCAGTAGCTGGCTGTCTTCGCTCCACCAATGGAGGCTCGGGCTGAATAGGTTCGCCACGGTCAGGGACGCCAAAGAGAAATGAGCGATCGCGATAGCGTGAGCGAGCCTGAGATCGTATCGCAGCGCCTGCCCGGAGCTTGCCAGCGCGATCGCCAGATAGACGGCGCAATTTATCGACGCAGTGATGATCACGCCGACCGGGTTCGGCCATGCGAAGACGAGCGCGGCCAGCGAGATCAGAGAGCCGATGAGGCCGACGCTGGTCGCTGCGGTTCGGGTCTTGCCGGACTGGCTCTCCACGGGCCATTGCAACAACGCGACTCCGATCACAATCGCCGGGATTCCGAAGACGCTGACGAGCGGCGCGAGTTGCCGTAACGTCTGCGAGAGGTTACCGGGTTTGATGAAGAGCAACCCCAGCGGCAGCAGAGTCGCAAATGAAGCGATGCCGAGATGAGTGAATACCTGGTCGGCGCGGCGCTCGGCGCCTTCATCCTGCTTTCTCCGTCCGGACTGACCGCGCAACATCTCGCCACAACTCGCGCAGTAGCAGAGCAGCGGCGCGACGCCAAGCAGGGCCGCCCTGAGCAAGCCCGGCTTAGAGTCGCTGGAATGTTCGGCCAACAATATCGCGAACGACGGCCCCATCGTCGCCAGGGCCGTCATCCACGGCGCTTCAGGCAGGAAAACTTTGGCGGCCTGATAGACGAGGAAGAAGAAGAGAGCCAAGGAAAACAGTTCCCCGCAGACCACCAGCAAAGAAGGCGAATCCGGCCCCCGAGAAAACGCCGAGCGAGAGGACGCCGTCATCGCCAGGAAATAGAGCGGCACGAGCAGCGTCGAAATGACCAACACGCCGCGGCTCGTCGTGGGCAATTTCCAACGATGCGCGCTGTAAAAGCCGAGCCCGAAGAGCGCCGTGGTCACGCCGATGAAGACTGAAAATTGTAGGAACGAACTCGCCGCAATCTGAGACCGCTGGCTGACGACAAACGCTATCGAAGATCCGATAATCAACAACCCGCCGAGCAGTTCGCCCCATCTGACGCTGCTCTCCTCCATGAATGTCCCCAGCATTTCGGTGAGCGAGCGACGCGGTTGATGCGGGATTTCGTAGACGGTCATCGGAAGATCGTCCGACGCGGCGCCGATTTCATCGAGATTGCAGGCGGCTCTTGCGACATCGTTTTGAACGACGAGGACCTTTTGCTCGGCGATGGGCGCCGGCGAGGGCTGAAAGGCCGGTTCAACCGGAACGGGCTGCGGCGGGCGTGGTTCGGCTTCGCGGCGCGTCGTGGTCGGTTCGCGGCGAACGGTGGCGATCAACCGCGCTCGTTCCTCTTCGACAAGACTCATTACCTGTTTGTGCGTCTCGGCGTCGAGCTTGCCTTGATTCAAAAATTTATCGAGCTGGCGCGCGGTCTTCGCCAGATCTGCCATCGGCCCTGCGTTCGATCGCGACAGCCCGCAGATGTGGCAAAAGCTGTCGCCGTAGTGCAAAGCCGAGCCGCATTCCGCGCAACGCGTCTCCCGACTGGTTCGCGCGTCGCCTCTATTGTCAACGGCGGCGCGCTCCGCATCCGGTTCGCGGAAGATTGCGCGAAAGATCGCCGCCACCAGAACCCAGATTCCGTGGCCAATAAGCGTGATTATGCCAATCGCGAATAAGAATAATAAGGCGGTCGAGATGTCGTCCATTGGTCTCTCTCCGGTAAATGGCCATGTAGTAACGAATAAATTCGTTACTACGCGGCGCCAAGACCGCTTGAAGGCGGGACTCAACCGCTATACTGCCTGCAATTAAATCCCGTCAGTCGTCAACTTTCAATGAGGTTCAACGCCCGATACAACTGTTTTTCAATCCACGAAGGCGAAACTAGCAAGCGTCATGCCACTCGATCCGGCGCCCGCCGAAAAAACGAATCATTGAAACTGCGTGACTATACGGATGGCGAGCTTTCAGCGGCGAAGTTCTTGTGACGGTTCGTAAACCGTCACAAACCTACGGGGCCGGCCTGGTGAGGAACCTTTCGACGTAGTGGCGCAGTTCCGAGAGAGAGGAGTCGGCGATGACGCGGAAGACGCGGACGCGGATTCCGGGCGGCATTCGCGCCGCAGTGGCCGCGTCGGTAATGACGAACGAGCTTGCGCGCAATCCCCTCTCCCACCCTTTTTCGGCGGTGTTGCGGAAGCTAAGCGAATCCGGATCAATGTTGACCGCCGCCAGAACGGAATGGGCGAAATGCAGGAAATCGGGCCAGTGAGAGACGACCGTGATCAGGTCGCTCTCGGACGGGCGCATCTCGTCCTTCAGCGTCTCGGGCGCCGAGCGCGTGCGAATTAACAGGCAGGCCATCTTCGGTGGCAGCGCCGCCGTGACGAGCTCCGCCATCACGTGAAGCGCGACCGGAATCGCGCCGACCAGGATGCCGCGATTAGCGCATTCGTCCACGCCCGCGCCGTCGACGCGAAAGTCGGCGGCCGCCTTTATCTCGGCCATCAGAACGGCGCGGAGATCTGGATCGGGGTCGATCACCAGAAAATGATCGGGCGGCTGCAACCTCATCCAATGCCTGATGCGCGATTGAATGTCGGCCAGCGTGAACCCCTTGCGCCGCGCGACCTGCAGGCACTCTACGATCAGATTGTCGAGATCGAGTTGGGCTTCAATCGTATTTTCGGGCTTGAACCTTCGGACGTAAATTCCGCTTCCCGCGCGCATGTCCACCCATCCGGATTCCGAAAGCTCGCGGTAAGCGGCGCTGACGGTGTTTGAATGAATCTTGAACCGGCGGGCGATTTCGCGCGTGCTCGGAAGTTTCTGCCCCGGCTTCAAATCCTGGCTGAGAATGGCCAGCTTGATCTGCGCCGTCAGTTGTTCGCGCAGCGGCACGTCGCTCCCTTTTGATAACCAGATTTGCATAATTGAGTCAGCCCCAGAGACGGGGCGACAGGGCGAAGGGGCGACAAGGCGATAAAAATGATTGGAGGCAGAACGTTGGGCTTTCTCTTATCGCCCCGTCGCCCCGTCGCCCCGTCTCTTTAGCGCAGATATTGTTTTTCGACGGCGATCAATTTGGCGACGCGCTTGCCGTGGCGGGCGGCGCCTTCGGGGGTCGAGAGCCAGACGCCGACGATTTCGCGCATCTTTTCCGTCGAGATCATGCGGCCGCCGAGTGTAAGCAAATTGGCGTAGTTGTGCTCCCGGCTGTTGCTGGCCGTAGCCGCATCGTAACACATGGCGGCGCGGACGCCGGGCACTTTGTTCGCGGTCATGCATGACCCGATCCCGGCGCCGTCGACCATGATGCCGAGGTCGCATGCGCCGTCGGCCACCGCCCGCGCGACGGCATGGGCGAAGTCGGGGTAATCGACAGCTTCTTCGGAGAAGGTTCCGAAGTCGCGATGGCGGTAGCCGAGTTCATCGAGAAATTCTTTGAGGCGCTCTTTCATCTCGTACCCACCGTGATCGGCGCCGACGGCGATGAGGCGGCGCTTGCCGGCGACGGAGCGGCGCGCGCGATGGCGGATTTCGACGCCCCGCTCCCGTATCAAATCCCGCGCGGCGGGAGTGATAATCGCGTCCTCGCGAATGAGGAATCGCGCCCCGGCCTGTACGTCGCGCAGATCGGCTTCAGTGATCACGTCCTTCGCCGACTCGTCTACTACCGGCGGCCCCGAATCTTCGCCAGGCGACCCGCCGCCGATCTGCTGTCGCAGGGCGTCGCGAACCATCGCGCTTATCTCCTCTCGGTCCAAAGGCGGGTCAGAAGGGTTCACGGGCGACCTGTTCATGCCTTGCCGCCTCCCGCGGCTTCCACCCAATCAGGCTCGTCTTGAAGAAACGCTTTGATCCCGCGGACTGCCTGCGCGATTCTCTGTTCGTTTTCGACCAGGGCGAATCGCACGTAATGATCGCCCTGCTCGCCGAAGCCCACGCCCGGCGAGACGGCCACGCCCGCCTTCCCGATCAGCAGTTTGGCGAATTCCAGCGAGCCGATCCCGGCGAAAGGATCGGGAATTTTGGCCCACACGAACATCGTGCCCCTCGGCGCTGGAACGTTCCACCCGGCCGAGTTCAACCCCTTGATCAGGGCGTCGCGGCGTTTGCGATAGACTTCGACGATCTCGGGCACCACGTAATCGCAGTCGCGAAGGCCGATGATGGCCGCGATCTGAATCGGCTGGAACATTCCGTAATCGAGGTAACTTTTGATCCGGGTTAAAGCCGCGACCGCCTGGCGGTTGCCGACGCAGAAGCCCACCCGCCACCCGGCCATCGAATAGCTCTTCGACATCGAGAACATCTCGACCGCCACGTCCTTAGCGCCTTTCACTTGCAGGATGCTCGGCGCCTTGTAGCCGTCGAAAGTCAGGTCGGCGTAAGCCAGATCGTGGATGATCAAATAGCCGCGCTCGCGCGCGATCGCGACGGCCTCCTCGAAGAACTCCTTCTCGACGCAAACCGTCGTCGGGTTGTGCGGGAACGAAAGCACCAGGAGCTTGGGTTGCTGCGAGCGCGGGTAATCAAGCCGGCGCAGCGCGTCCATCGTGGCCTCGGGCCCTTCAATGATCGGCAGTTTGATCAGTTCGCAGCTCGCGATGGTCGCGGCGAATGAATGGATCGGGTAACTCGGGTCGGGAACGATCACCTTGTCGCCAGGCTCGACCAGCGCCAACACCAGGTGCGAGAAGCCCTCTTTGGCGCCGATTGTCGCAATCGCCTCGGCCTCGGGATCGATCTCGACGCCGTAGCGGCGCGCGTACCAGCGCGAGATTTCGACGCGCAAATTGGGAATCCCTCGCGATGCCGAGTAGCGATGATTTCGCGGGTTGCGCGCGGCCTCGACCAGTTTATCGACGATCGGATCTGGCGTGGCCAGGTCAGGGTTGCCCATGCCCAGATCGATAATGTCCTCGCCGCGATGCCGCGCTTCCATTTTCAAATGGTTGATGACGGCAAAAACATAGGGTGGAAGTTTTTCGACGAGTGGAAATCTGTAGTTCATAGAAAATGATTCGAGATTCGATTATATTGCCGCTTTCTGCGACAACCTGGGAGCGCCGCCCATCCTTGCCTGCGGGTTTCCGGCAAGTACTGACTGACCGAAGCTAGCATGCAAGGATGGGCGGCGCTTCCAGGGGGTTTCCAAAGGAGAAACGCCGCGATGTCTTTAAGCCACGATTTCGGGTCGGAGTTTAACAATCCGAACCTGGAAATACTAATCACCGCCGACCAACTACAGAGCCGCATCCGCGAAATGGGAGCGGAGATCAGCCGCGATTACGCCGGCCGCCGGCCCGAGCTGATCTGTGTGCTCAAAGGCGCGATGCTTTTCATGAGCGACCTGATGCGCGTAATCGATCTGAACCTGAGCATTGATTTCATCGCCGTCTCGAGCTACGGCAAAGGGAGAAACTCGACCGGTGAGGTCAAGTTCGTCAAAGACCTGGACGAGCCGTTAGAGGGGCGCGACATCATTCTGGTTGAAGACATTCTCGACACGGGGCTCACTCTCAACTACCTGGTCAACAACTTCCGTTCGCGCGGCGCGACTTCGATTCGCATCGCGACCTTATTGAACAAGCCCGACCGCCGTCGCGTCGTCGTCACGCCTGATTACTGCGGCTTCACAATCCCAGACAAATTCGTCGTCGGCTACGGACTCGATTACGCCGAACGCTACCGCAACCTGCCGTACATCGGAGTGGTGAAAGAGTGAGATGGCGACGGGGAGACGGGGAGACGGGGAGACGGGGCGACGGGGCGACGGGGCGGCAAGGAAAAGAGAAGGCAAGGAAAGAAATAGATCCTTACCTCCTTATTTCCTTATCTCCTGGTTTCCCCTTCTCCCCCTCGCCCAGTCGCCCAGTCGCCCCGTCTCCCTGTCTTCTCCCCCCCGGTTTCATGTCGAATGTAATCATGCCGCTGACCTGAACCTGTTTGCCCTCGAATTTTGCGGGCTCGAATTTCCAGGCGCGGGCCGCCAGGATGGCTTCGCCGTTCAGGTCGGAACGCCCTTCAACGACATGCGCGAAGACCACGTCGCCGGCGCTTGAAACCAGAACTTCTACCTTGACTATCCCTGGCGCGTAAGCGGCGGTCAGGGCGCCACGGCCGGCGCCCAGCGAATATGCGCCTCCGTCCTTAGTCACGCCTTTCGCCGAAGGATCGTCTTGATTGCCGGCCTTTGCCGGCCTGGCGCCCGGAAAGGTCGCCTGCATTCTCTTGACGGGTCTGCCACCTGTTATCATCGTCTTCATCGGGTCTTCGATCTTGCTTTCTTCCTCATCCGTGTGCGCGAATTCTGAGACGCGGATGGTCGGCAGGCTGAAATCCGCTACATCCCCCCCCTTCGCCCCGGCTGGCGCCTTGGAGAGTTCTATCGCCCGGCGCAGAGATCCTACGGATTGTCTACGATGCGCGTCCGCCATCCCCTCAGAGTCGGCCGACAGCGCGGCTTCGGCGTTCAGGAGATTCTTGACGTTATGGGCTTCGGCGAAATTGTCCAAGATGGCGAGAGCTTTGTCGGCGTATTCCAGGCCTTTATTGATCCCGGAACGAATATCCTCCCGGTTCAGTTCGGGGGTCGTCACAACGACCTTGTTCCCCTTGATCCCGGCGAATTTCGCAACCAGGTCGTGAGCCTCGCGCCAATAGGTCAAAGCCACTCTGTAATAGCTGAACGCCTTGACCGAATCCTTCTGCCCCTTCAGGTCGGCGCGCCGTACAAAGTAATCGCGCGATTGCGGCTGAAGGTCGAGTCTGAACGCGGTCACGGCGGCGAGACTCAGCGCCTCATCATTCTCCGGATCCAGTTTCAGCGCGGCCTCGAATTTCGCCAGAGCGGGCTTGAGGCGTTGGGCTCGATAGAGCGCCTTTCCCTGTGTAATTAATTGAGCGACCGAGAGGTTCGACTTTGCGCCGGCAGCCTGGTCTTGGGCCATGACGGAGAGACGTAGAGATGGGGAGACAAGCAGACAGGGAGACAAGCAAACAAGGAGACAAGGAAACAGAGGTACGAGGCGTCTCATCAGTCCTATCAGCCCTATCAGCCCCCTCTCAGCGAATGAAAATGCTCGATTGGACTCCATAAAACAACTGTTGATTCATCGCGCGCCGGCCCTCAAACTCGCGCTCACCTGTTTTTGATACTGTCGCGCGGCCGCTTTCACAGCCACTTCGTCGAGCGTCAACAGTCTCCGGTTGCGCATCAGCGGACGGCCGTTAACTATGGTGTCAGTGACGTCGGAAGCCTTCGCGGCGTACACCAGATGAGAAACGACATTATACATCGGCGTCAAGTGAAGGGCGCTCAGATCGACAACGATCAGGTCAGCCCGCTTGCCGGCTTCGATCGAGCCGATCTCGCGCTCCATGTGCAACGCGCGCGCTCCGCCGATGGTCGCCATCTCGAGCGCCTGCTGGGCCGTCACGACGGTAGGAGACATCGTCACCAGCTTGTGAAGTTTCGCTGCGGTGTCCATCTCCTCCCACATACTCAGATCATGATTGGACGCCGCGCCGTCCGTTCCCAGGCCCACACGTAGCGACGACTTGAGCATCTGCGGGATCGGCGCCGCGCCTGAGCTGAGCTTCATATTCGACTGCGGGCAATGCGCCACGCCGACTTCGCGCTCTTTGAGAATCTCTATCTCGCGGTCATTGACATGCACGACGTGCGCGGCCAGCAACCGGCGGGAGAGGAACCCCAGGCTTTCGAGGTAGAGCGCAGGGCGCGCGTTGTATTTTTCGGCTATGATCTTCGTCTCGGTAGGGGCCTCGGCGAGGTGAGTGAGGATCGGGACGTCGCGCTCCTCGGCGAACGCTTTGACCGCTTTGAGATGCTCGGGGCTGACTGTGTAGGGCGCATGCGGCGCAATGGCGGGCGTGATCAGCGCGTCGCCTTTCCAACGTTTGACGAAGACGTCGGTGTAACTGAGCGCATCCTCCCATGTCTTGTTGTCCGGCGCGGGAAAATCTATGACCGTCTCGCCGAGCGTTCCGCGAAGCCCCGCCTTCTTGGTCTCTTCGGCGATGGCGTCCTCGAAATAGTACATGTCGGCGTAAGTCGTGGTCCCGCCGCGAATCATTTCGGCGAGTCCGAGGCGCGTCCCAGCAACCACGAAATCCCGCGTGACGTTCTTGGCCTCGGCCGGAAAGATGTACCTGGTGAGCCAGTCCTGGAGGTCCAGGTCGTCGGCGACGCCGCGAAAGAGCGTCATCGGGATGTGCGTGTGCGCGTTGATCAACCCCGGCAGGACTACTTTCCCCCGCGCGTCTATCGTCCTGCCGGCTTTATACCTCTTGGCTTTCAGATCGGCGGAGTCGCCAACGTCGAAGACACGTTCGCCCCTGATCGCGACGTAGCCGTTTTCAAAGACCCGCCGATCGGAATTCATCGTTATGACCGCGCCGCCGACAATCAACAGGTCAACGGCGTCCACGCCCGCACTGACGGTAGCGCCGCCGCGGCGTTGCGCCGCCGCGGCGATTACAAGCGCGAAAGCCGATGCGGACATGACCCAAAAGGCCAAGATGAACGTAGAGGCTTTTCTGGCGGCCAGGATATTAACGAGTTTCATCGCGGAGCGGTGAAAACAAAGGTCAGAGTGCCCGGCTGTTTAACCGGCTTCCCGTCGAGGAGCGTCGGTCTGAAGACCCATTTCCGCGCCGCGTCTTCCGCCGCCGCGCGGAGCACCGGATGACCTTTGACGGCTTTCGCCTCGATCACCCGCCCGTTCTCGTTGATGAGTATCGCCACCTGAACTTCCCCTGCAGCGTTTATCTGCTTTGCGATCGACGGATAAGTCGGCTGCACTTTCGTCACAGCCTCACCGGTGAGGACACCCTTCGACACTCTTGGAGCGGGCGCGGGCGTCGGAGGAGGTGGCGGCTCATACGAAATCTCAGCCGCCGCTATCCGCGGCGGGCCCAAAAGCGCGGGCGACTTAGCGTAGTAGAACTGCGGCGCGCCGTTCAACTTTATCTGGGGCAGCATGACTACGCTCAGCTTTTTCCCTTCGTCCGGCCCCTTTACGGAGGACGGGTCCCGCAGGAGTTGCGGCAGATCGCTCAACCTCCGCACGTTCTGGAACTGAGTGTCATTCTCGATGACGGCGAAATGGAATTTAGTCATCGCCGTTAATTGCCTGAAAGAGCCGACATGGATCTGCGCCACGACCTTACGGTCGTCAGGCAGAATGGCCGTGGCCTCAACGCAGGCCGGAACGCCCAACTGCCATTCGGAGGCCGTTCCGTTCTGCTCGACACATTCACCCAAACGCCAGCTTACGCCGGACTGCGGGCCTACAACCTTGGTGAGCCAGTTCCCGAAGGGACTGCTCGGCAGAGTGGGGTCATATCGAGACGCGAGGGTCTGTTGAACTCGGATCACGGCCTTCTCTTCCAATGTCGAATCTTGCGCAGTGGCGCCGAGGAGCGCCAATAATAGAAACGCAGTTGTCAATTCGTTCATATGGATTCAAAGGAATGTTCGGTCAAATGGGGCAGGTAAAAGTTCGCTTGCTTTTCTAAGCTCAAACTGGCCGTCCAGTTTGGCCATTACGACCTCCATCTCTCTGCCACACAACTCGAAAATCACCTGACGGCACGCGCCGCATGGCGGAATAGGGCGGTCCGAATCGGCGATCACCGCGATTCGGATGAAACCTCGCGCGCCTTCAGAAACAGCCTTGGCCAACGCCACCTGCTCAGCGCAAAGCGTCGAACCATAGCTGGAATTTTCGATGTTGCAGCCCGTGAACGTTCGTCCGTCGGCGCATTGGACCGCCGCGCCGACTTTGAAGTTGGAATAGGGCGCGCGAGCGTACTCCCGCGCCTCCCGGGCTATGTCGATCAGTTCGTTTATCGGTATTGCTCGCAAAATCAGAATAGGGCGGAATGAACCTTACGATCTTATTCTCCAACTCCCGCCTTAGCGTGTGGCTGATTTTACCAGAGATCGGGCTAATGCCAACCCCTATACGAACAAAGTGTGGAAGTGAATAAAAAAACAAGCTCCCCCACCGTCGAAGATTGCGGATTGCGGACTGCGGGCTGCGGACTTTTTGAACCACAATCGGCAATCTGAAATCGCAAGATGCAGAGAACGTAATTGTAGAATCCCTTCAATCCGCAATCCGCAGTTCGCAATCTTCCATCCTCGATCCTCAGATCCTCGCGATGACCCGCGTCAGCAATTCGCTGAACTTTTTGCTCACCCGCTGACCCATCTCCATCACCTCGGCGTGGTTTATCGGGCCTTCCTCGATCCCGGCGGCGGCGTTGGCGATGAGTGAAAGGCCGAGCGTCATCATACCCATCTGCTTTGCGACGATCGCTTCCGGGACCGTGGACATGCCGACCGCGTCCGCCCCGAGAGCGCGCATCATTCGTATCTCGGCGGGCGTTTCGTAATTCGGCCCCTGCAAGGCCAGGTAGACGCCCTCGCGCAGTTCGAGGCCGATTTCCGCCGCGGCCTCTTTGACTATCCGTCGGTACTCGCGAGAATAGACTTCGGTCATATCCGGAAAACGTTCGCCGAGCCGCTTATCATGTTCGCCGCGCAGAGGGCTGATCATCATCAGGTTGATGTGATCGCTGATGAGCATTAAGTCGCCTTGCTTGAACTCCGGGTTGACGCCCCCGGCGGCGTTGGTCAGCGCGAGTTTCTCCAACCCCATCGCCCCGAACGCGCGGATCGGCAGAGTGACCTCCTCCATCGAGTAACCTTCGTAGTAATGAAACCTCCCCTGCATCACCGCGACGTTGACCGCCGTCGAGGGGAGTTGGCCGACGACCAGCCGCCCCGAATGTCCCTCGACAGTCGAACGCGCGAAATCAGGGATCTCATCGTAAGGAATGACGACCTTGTCTTCCAGAGTTTCTGCGAAAGCCCCGAGCCCCGACCCAAGCACGACGGCCACATCAATGTCTCGCGCGATTCGTTCACGAATGTGCCGCGCTGAAGTTTGCGCGCGGTTGAAAATAGAGCTAGTCATTCTTACTCCTTCACGTACGGCGTCCCCAAGGCCTTCGGCGGCGTCGCGCGGCCAATCCAACCCGCCAGCACGACCATCGTCAGAACGTACGGGATCATTTGGATGAACTGGTTGGGGATGTCTACAGTGCCCTGCATGCGAATCGCGACCGCCTCGGCGAAGCCGAAGAAGAGGCAGGCTAGGAGAGCGCCGACCGGATCCCATTTGCCGAATATCAGCGCGGCAAGCGCTATGAATCCGCGCCCGGCGGTCATGTTGCGCGTGAAGAGCGAACTCTGGCCGATGGATAGATAGGCGCCGCCGAGCGCCGCCAGCGCCCCCGAAATCAACACACCCGCATAACGCATTCTGGTGACGCTGACCCCAGCCGCCATCGCCGCCTCGGGATTTTCGCCGACGGCGCGCAACCGCAGTCCGAACCGCGTCCGGTAGATCACGTACGCCGTCACTGCGACGAGAATGAAAGCGAGGTAGACCAGCGTATTCGGCATCGTCTGATCACGCGGCAGTTGCGGAGTCGCCCCGGTCGATTCGAAGAGCGCGCCGGAGAGCAACGCCGGGACGCCCAGGAACAGTATGTTTATCGCGGCGCCGCTTACGACCTGATCGGCTCGATAATTGATCGTCACCACGGCATGCAAGGCGGCGACCACCA